>NZ_CP010869.1:1323750-1654687 GCF_001305615.1 Actibacterium sp. EMB200-NS6 | reverse complement strand
ATTGACGCGGCGCGGGGCCAAGCCGCAACCCGAACTGCAACATGTCCCAGGCCTCTTCGGCCCTCTTCCACTTGGCAAGCTCGTCCACCCAGGCCGCGTCGAATTGCGGGCCGCGCAGGCTTTCGGGCTCATGCGCCGAAAACACCTGCGCGACGGCACCGTTGGGCCAGACCAGCCGCTTGCGTGTGGCCTCCCATTTGGGCCGCCTGTCGGGGGGCGAACAGGCCAGGATGCCGCTCTCGCCGAACACCATCACCTCGCGCACCTGCTCGATGGTTTCGCCCACCAGCGCCACCCGCCGCGAGCGGCCGATATCCAGCGGCCGCGAGCCCTCTACCTCGGCGCGCACCCATTCGGCCCCGGCGCGGGTCTTGCCCGCGCCGCGCCCGCCCAGGATCACCCAGGTCCGCCATTCCCCTTCGGGTGGCAGCTGATGCGGCAGCGCCCAGAACTCGAACAGATAGGGCAGCGCCAGCAACGCCCCCTCACTCAGCCCGTTCAGGAACGCATCCTGTTCCGGCGGCGTCGCGCAGGCAAGCCAGTCTGCGCCCGATCTCATCTCGCGCGCTGGCGAAGTCGAGGGCATAGTCATGGGCAACGCCCGCTTCTGATCTGATGCGTTTCGCAACTCTGGACCTTTCGTCAAACGCCGTCTGGGCGGCGCGGCCAAGATCGCTCAGCGCCCCCTTCAGCTCTTTCGCACGGGCCGAACGGCCCGCGGTCACATCCTCGATGATCTCGTTGAGCGCCTGTACCGTACGCTCGTAATGCTGCTCCGCCGCCTCAAGCACCGCCTGAGCCGCGTCCACCCCGATTGGAGTAATCAAAGTCATATGATCTGCGCCTGCCTCTCATGCCGCTCCGCACGAGCGAAATGAAAAAGCGGCGCCGGGGTTGCCCCCGTGCCGCTTGCCCACTTCTTCCAGCTTGCCCAAAGGTATACTTCGGAGCGTTCGGAAAGTCAAGAAGTTTATTGTTAACAATAAGTTAACGAACGGAAACCACCAAAAGCCCGGCTCAGGCCTTCATCTTTCCAAGAAATATCCCCGCCGGAGGCAAACCCGCGCACCCGCCAGGGTGCGCGGTAAAGGCAATGGCCCGCAGGGCCGCAATCGAAAACAGCCGGCGCCGCCCTACTGCTTGGCCCGCTCCGCCTCGATCGCCCGCCAGCGCGCGACATTCTCGTTGTGCTCGGCCAGCGTTTCGGCAAAGGCATGCCCGCCGGTGCCATCCGCCACGAAATAAAGATAATCCGTCGCATCGGGGTTCAGCGCCGCCTCGATCGACGCGCGGCCCGGGTTGGCGATGGGCGTGGGCGGCAGCCCGTCGATGACATAGGTGTTATAGGGCGTCTCGCGACGCAGCTCGCTCTGCCGCAAACCGCGCCCCAGCGCGCCCTGCCCGTTCGTCACCCCATAGATCACCGTCGGATCCGTCTGCAGCCTGATCCCGCGCTCCAGGCGGTTGACGAAAACACTCGCCACCTGCCGGCGCTCCTCGGGCACGCCCGTTTCTTTCTCGACGATAGAGGCCAGAACCATCGCTTCTTCCGGCGTGTCAAACGGCAGCCCCTCGGCGCGCGCCTGCCACAGCTCGGCCAGTATCTGTGCCTGGCTCTCTTCCATGCGGCCGATCAGCACCGCACGCTCCAGCCCGCGGGCAACCTCATAGCTGTCGGGCGCCAAAGCGCCCTCGGCCGGCAGCGCGGCCACCTCTCCGCTCAGAAACTCCGCCTGTTTCAGCTCCTCGACCACCTGCCAGCTGGTCACACCCTCGGCCAGGGTCACGCGATAGCGCACATCGGGCTGGCCGGTGATCTCGGTATATTCCGCCGGAACCTCACCCTCGCCGGGGTCGAAGGCCACGATCTCGACATAGCGGTTGGTGGCCGGGTCCAGCTCGCGCACCTGCATCTCGGCGCTCAGAATGCCGATGCGGAAATTCACCTCGGTGCCGCAGGTGGAGCGGCCCCCACGGGTGATCTGATCCACGATATCGGCCATCGGCGCATACGGCTGTACCAGAAAGCTGCCGGCCTTCAGCTGATCGGCCTTGTCGGAGTAATCGGCACCCGCGCGAAAGATCGCGGCGCTGGAAATCGCGCCCTGCGCCGCCAGATCCTCGGACACGCGGCGCATGTTCGATCCGCTTTCGACGCGCAGGCAGATCGCCTCTTCCAGCGGACCGGGGCCGGTGTATTGCCCCTTGCCCCAGATCACCAGACCACCGGCGAGAAGCAGCAGCGCGATGAACAGCGTCAGCGCGTTCGAGGCCAGGTTGCGCCACATGGTTCAGACCTTGCCGAGCACGAGCGACGCGTTGGTGCCGCCGAACCCGAAGGAATTGCTGAGCGCCACACTGATCTCGCGCGGCTGCGCCTCGTGCGCGGCCAGGTTCAGCTTCGGCTCGACATCCGGATTGTCCAGGTTGATCGTCGGCGGCGCCACCTGATCGCGGATCGCCAGGATCGAGAATATCGCCTCGACCGCGCCCGCGGCCCCCAGCAGATGCCCGATCGAGGATTTGGTGGACGACATCGTGGCCTTGGCCGCGGCATTGCCCATCAACCGTTCCACCGCGCCCAGTTCGATCGTGTCGGCCATGGTCGAGGTGCCATGGGCGTTGATGTAATCCACATCCCCCGGCGCCAGCCCCGCGCGCTTCAGCGCCGCGCGCATCGACCGCTCACCGCCCTCGCCATCCTCGCTCGGGGCGGTGATGTGATAGGCATCGCCCGACAGGCCATAGCCCAGAATCTCGGCGTAGATCCGGGCGCCCCGCGCCTTGGCGTGCTCATATTCCTCGAGCACGACAACGCCGGCCCCTTCGCCCATCACAAAGCCGTCGCGATCGGCGTCATAGGGGCGGCTGGCCCGGGTCGGATCGTCCCCGCGCTTGGTCGACAGCGCCTTGCAGGCGTTGAACCCGGCGATCCCGATCTCGGAAATCGGGCTTTCCGCGCCCCCGGCCACCATCACATCGGCATCATCCCACTGGATCAGCCGTGCCGCGTCGCCGATGGCATGCGCGCCGGTCGAACAGGCCGTCACCACGGCGTGGTTTGGCCCCTTGAAACCGAAGCGGATCGAAACCTGACCGGAAATCAGATTGATCAGCGCGCCGGGAATGAAAAAGGGCGACACGCGCCGCGGGCCCCGCTCCTTGATCAGCACCGCCGTCTCGGCGATCGACGACAGCCCGCCGATGCCCGAGCCGATCATCACGCCGGTACGCTCGCGGCTTTGGGCATCCTCGGGCATCCAGCCCGCATCCCTGACCGCCTGTTCGGCGGCAGCCATGCCGTAGAGGATGAAATCATCGACCTTGCGCCGGTCTTTCGGCGCCATCCAGTCGTCGGGGTTGAAAGTGCCATTGGAGCCGTCGCCCAGCGGGATTTCGCAGGCATAGTTCGTCAGCACGTTGGAGGCATCGAAACGCGTGATCGGCCCGGCACCGGACTGCCCGGCCAGGAGCCGCTTCCAGGTTTCCTCTACCCCGCAGGCAAGCGGGGAAACCATCCCCAGCCCCGTGACCACCACTCGACGCATATCCTGCTCCTCCGACCTCGGCTTTCCGCCGCCCCTGATACCTTGGTTTCAGCAGAAGGAGCAAGTGGATGCACGGGCACCGTTCGTTTTTGCCGAAAACCGCCGGAAGCCATCTGCCGGACCGCCGTGAAGAGATTTCATGCCTCCGGCGGGGATATTTGCGGAAAGATGATGCAGGCGGGTGAAAACAAAAGCGGCGCCCCGGAAACGGGACGCCGCGATTGACTGTGTGCGAAACTGCCGCTCAGGAAGCTTCGGTGATGAACTTCACCGCATCGCCGAAGGTCTGGATGGTCTCGGCGGCGTCATCGGGGATCTCGATGCCGAACTCTTCCTCGAAGGCCATGACCAGTTCGACAGTGTCGAGGCTGTCGGCGCCCAGGTCGTCGATGAAAGACGCGTTTTCGATGACCTTGTCTTCTTCCACGCTCAGGTGTTCGACAACGATCTTTTTCACGCGATCTGCGATGTCGCTCATATCAATTCCTCATTGCTCGCGGGCCCGTTGCCCGTTTCTTGCTTTTGGTCCATCGGACCGTCCCAGTGCCAGGCGCGCCAGGCGCCGACGGCGAAATCTGCGCCGCTATAGCATATCGCACCCGTAAGGCAAACGCTTTCGGGCATTTCGCGAATGCCCCGTCAAAGCATCGCCATACCGCCGTTCACATGCAGCGTGGCGCCGGTGACATAGGCCGCCTCGGGGCTGGACAGATAGGTCACGGCCGCGCCGATCTCGGCGGGGGTTCCCATGCGGCCGGCGGGCACCTGCACCAGGATATTGCCCTTCTGTTCGTCGTTCAGCTTTTCGGTCATCGCGGTTTCGATGAAACCGGGCGCCACGCAGTTGACGGTGACGCCGCGGGTGGCGACCTCGGTGGCCAGCGATTTGGACATCCCCACCAGGCCGGCCTTGGCGGCGGCGTAGTTGCCCTGACCGGGATTGCCGGTGGATCCGACAATCGAGGTGATATTCACGATCCGCCCCCAACGGGCCTTCATCATGCCGCGCAGCACCCCCCGGCACAGCCGCATCGCGGCGGTCAGGTTGATCTCGAGCACGGTATCCCATTCCTCGTCGCTCATCCGCATGAACAGGTTGTCGCGGGTGATCCCGGCGTTGTTGACCAGAATATCTACGCTTCCCATCGCCTCCGCCGCCTGCTTCGGCAAGGCGTTCACCGCCGCGGCGTCGCTCAGATTGCAGGGCAACACATGCGCCTGCGCGCCCAGTTCCGCCGCCAGCGCGACCAGCGGCGCCTCGCGCGTGCCCGACAGGCCCACGGTTGCGCCCTGCCCGTGCAACGCCTTCGCGATCGCGCCGCCAATGCCGCCGGACGCGCCGGTGACCAGCGCGGTCTTTCCAGTCAGATCAAACATGCTTTTCCCTCAACCTATGCTTTGCGCCGCGGCCTTCACATCCTCCGGCGTGCCGATGGCGCGGGTCGTGGCCGAGCGCTCGATGCGGCGGATCATGCCCGAAAGCGCCTTGCCGGCGCCGATTTCCCAGAATTCGGTCACGCCCTGCTTCACCATCCAGCTGACCGATTCGCGCCAGCGGACAGAATCCGTCACCTGATCTACAAGAAGCGAACGGATGGTTTCGGGCTCGGTCACGTCATGGGCGAGCACATTCGCCACCAGCCGCACCTTCGGCTGCGCGATATCGACATCGTCCAGCGCCCCGGCCATCACCCTGGCCGCCGGCGCCATCAGCTTGCAGTGGAACGGGGCCGAGACCGGCAGCATCACCGCCCGTTTCGCCCCGGCCTCCTGCGCCAGTTCCACCGCGTGGCGGACCGCGGCGGCGTGGCCCGAGATCACCACCTGCGCCGGATCGTTGTCATTGGCGGCCTGGCACACCTTGCCGGTGTCATGCGCCGCTTTCCGCGCCAGCTTGCCGACCGTGGCGAAATCCAGCCCCAGCAGGGCCGCCATCGCGCCTTCGCCCACTGCCACGGCTTCTTGCATGGCCGCGCCGCGTATCCGCAGCAGGCGCGCCGTGTCGGCCACCGAAATCGCGCCCGCCGCGGCGAGAGCGGAATATTCGCCCAGCGAGTGGCCGGCGACAAAGGCTGCTGCCTCGACCGTCACGCCCTCGGCCTCGAGCGCGCGCATCGCGGCAAGCGAGGTGGCCATCAGCGCCGGCTGCGCGTTCCGGGTGAGCGTCAGGTCTTCCTGCGTGCCCTCCCAGATCAGCGCACTGAGCTTTTCGCCCAGGGCCTCGTCAACCTCGTCGAAGACCGCCTGCGCGGCCGGATAGGCCTCGGCCAGGGCCTTGCCCATGCCTATGGTCTGCGCCCCCTGGCCCGGAAATACGAATGCACGGGTCATGCTACCCTCCCCTCGGATCATTTCGCAGGGAGATACCCCGAGCCCAGCCTATGTGCAATTGACTTGTCGTAAGGGGCGTTTCGCGGCGATGGCCGATCAGGCCGCCTCAACCGCCCTTTCCGCTGGGATCCTCGCCCGCCTTGCCGACATCCTTGTCATTTCCCGGGTTGCCCAGATCAGACGTGTCATCCTTGTCCGACTTGTCCTTGTTCTTGTTGTTGTCGGATTTGCCGTTGTTGCCCTGCGACCCGTTTTCGCCGTTGTCGCCGCCACCGGAGCCGCCGTTGTCGCCGCCACCGGAGCCGCCGCTGTCGCCATCACCATCGCCCGAGCCGCCACCATCGCCATCCCCGCCGCCAGAGCCGCCACCATCGCCGCCCGCACCGCTTCCACCGCCGGTGTCACCGCCAGAGCCGCCGTCACCGCCGCCGGTATCACCGCTACTGCCGTCGTCGCCACTGTCGCCGCCGTCGTCGCCATTGTCACCGCCGCCGCTGTCGCCACCCCCACCCGAACCACCGCCGCCGCCGCTGTCACTGCTTCCATCTCCGCCAGTGGGTCCCGTTGACGTGCCATAGGCCGACACTTCGATCGAACTCAGAACATCTGAGGTGGAGCCTGAAAGATCCCCAACCCCGACCTCCACGGTACTGACCACCGCAAACCCGAGCGAAACCGCCGTTGCCGCAAGTATCGCGTACTCGGCTGTCACCGCACCGCCCTCGGCGCGCAGGAACGCCCTCAATTTCCGAAATCCAACTGTTCGTGCCGCGCGGTACATGAGGGTCCTTTCCCGCTATCCGCCAACGTTCAGAGCAACTTGAGTTGGAATTCTCAGTAAAAATTGAGGCGTTTTGATGCCGGAACAATGCCGGTAACGCGAACTATGCGGATGAAATTGCGGTGATTGGCCCCGAAACGCGAATGTTTCCGGGTGTTCCGGCCCGCGCGGCCGCGACCTGGGCCCTTGGCACGGTCAGCGATGACCGCCCGTTTCCGCCCCTGCGCGCGCCAGAAAATCAAGCGCGCAGCGGTCCTCGACCTCCTCGGCCTCGATATTTGCCACATTGCGCCGGACGCGGGCGGCATGGCGCGCGGCCTCGACGCTCTGGTTCGATCCGCGCGCGATCTTCGCCGCAAGTTCCTGTTCCGACCGGGTGTAATAGTGGTTGAGCTGGATATGGTCGGCCGAATAAAACGCGCGGCCCGCCCGGTCTTTCAGGGCAAACCGTGCCCCCCGGTCATTCCAGGTGACGGCCCGGCCATCCACCTCATAGCTGTGAACCTTTACCGCCGTTACATGCGCCGGGTCCACGATCACCTTGAAATTCGTCACCCCGCGCGCACCGCTCATCGGGTCGGCGGCGCGGCGGGTATAGTTCCGCAAAACCCCGCCGTCAGGCGGCGCGACATGGCCGTTGCGCCCGAAATTATGCCACGGCAGAGAGATCGACGCGCAGCCCTCCAGCGGGACAAGCGCGGCGGGAAGGTCTGCCGCCTGCTTTGGCACCAGAAACTCGTCGGCGTCGATACAGGCCATCCAGCGGAACCGGCCGCCGAAATTGCGGATCGCATGGGCATAGGCCAGCACCTGATTGTGCAGCTCGCGCCCCGTCACCGCATCGCGCAGCTTCTGGTTCCAGGGCATCACCGTCAGCCTGTCACCCAACACATCGCGCAGCACGCCGATGGTGCCATCGGTGCAGCCATTGTCATAGACGACAACATGCGCCACGCCGGCCTGTAGGTGAAACGCGGCCCATTCGCCGATATGCCGCGCCTCGTTGCGGACGATCAGAACAAGCGCGATCCCCGCCCGCCCCGGCTGTGGGTCGGGCGGTGTCAGGGCCAGCTTGGTGACCGGTTTTCGAGAAAGCAGCCCCCGGAACATCGCCCGCCTCCTGTTCACATGGCAGGCTCTTACCCGCACGGGACGCGATAATCCAGCGGCGGGCGCGGGTTCAGGGCATCGAAGGTTGCAGCTTGCGGCCCACGCGTTCCCAGCCCTGAAGCTGGGTCTGCACCGGACGCAGCTCGCGCGAAAGGCGTTCGTGCAGCCTGCGCAGGGTCGTCTCGCGCCCGCTGGCCACATGCACGACCTCGTTGGTATCAGCGTGGCGCACGAAAAGCTGTGACGCATCCCCCCGGTCGTTGCCGGGTTTGACATAGGCGCTGGCGATCTTGTCGAAGGGGATGATGCGATAGGCACGGCTCTTGCCGCGGCGGTTGCACAGGGTCAGTCGCAGCCTGCTCTTCACGATATCGACCTGCGCCTCCCGCGCCAGGCCGCGCTCGGACACCCATAGAAACGCAAGCGCCGGCGTGGCCAGCGCCACCGTCGAGATCAAGCGTCCCGCCGGGCCGGTATCCACCGCGGAAGGGACTTCGGGAAGGAACCAGCTGCCGCAGGCCACGGCCAGAACCGCCAGCCCGGCCATCGCCGCCACCCGCTCGATCAGGACGGCACGCCGGGCGAACTGCGTGTCCGACCGGATGATGAAACCCCATTTGGTGTCCACAATACTCAACAGGTGCTCGGCACCCGAACTCGTCACGCCGAAGGTCGTCAAACTGGTTGGCGCGTTCATGGCGCATTCTCCACAGGCATGGTTGTCTGCAAGCTGCCCGCCAATCATGGTCAGAATCGGACATGCGCGGAACCTTTTCGCGGCAAGGTTGCATGGCCCCCGCCGCCTGCCCCCCGCGGCCGGCCGCGCGGCGCTTGCATCACCCCGGCCCTTGTGTATAAGGGCGCTTCCTTCCGCAGATCATGCGAAACCGGTGCAGTCTCTCGTGGGCGGGATGCGGAAGGCTCTATACCGCCCTATGAAATGCACCCGAGAAAAGAACTGGAGCTTACATGCCGCTTTACGAGCATGTCTTTATTGCGCGTCAGGACCTGTCCAACACGCAGGCCGAAGGCCTTGTCGAACACTTCTCCTCCGTCCTTTCCGACAATGGCGGCAACGTCGTTGAAAGCGAGTACTGGGGCGTCAAGACGATGGCCTACAAGATCAACAAGAACCGCAAGGGCCACTATGCCTTCCTGAAGACCGACGCCCCGGCGACAGCGGTACAGGAAATGGAGCGCCTGATGCGCCTGCATGACGATGTGATGCGCGTGCTGACCATCAAGGTCGACGCACATCCCGAAGGCCCGTCCGTGCAGATGCAAAAGCGTGACGAGCGCAGCGAACGCCGCGAACGCCGCTGATCAGAAGCTTCAGGAAAAGGACATAACCGATGGCTAACAAACCGTTTTTCCGCCGCCGCAAGGTCTGCCCCTTCTCGGGCGACAACGCGCCGAAGATCGACTACAAAGACACCCGCCTGCTGCAGCGCTACATCTCTGAGCGCGGCAAGATCGTCCCGTCCCGCATCACCGCGGTTTCGGCCAAGAAGCAGCGTGAACTGGCCCGCGCCATCAAGCGCGCCCGCTTCCTCGCCCTGCTGCCCTACGCTGTGAAGTAAGGAGAAAGCACAATGCAAGTCATCCTTCTGGAACGTGTGGCCAAGCTTGGCCAGATGGGCGAGGTCGTCTCTGTAAAGGACGGCTACGCGCGCAACTTCCTGCTGCCGCAGGGCAAGGCCATGCGCGCCAGCGAAAGCAACATCGCCAGCTTCGAGACGCAGAAAGCCCAGCTTGAAGCGCGCAACCTTGAAACCCGTCGCGAAGCGGAATCCCTGGCCGAAAAGCTGGACGGGCAGAGCTTTATCGTGATTCGCTCCGCCTCCGATTCCGGCGCGCTTTACGGTTCGGTCACGCCGCGCGATGCGGCCGAGGCGGCCACCGCCGAAGGCTTCACGGTCGACCGCAAGCAGATCGTTCTGATCACGCCGATCAAGGATCTGGGCATCCATGACGTTTCCGTGCGCCTGCACCCCGAGGTCGAGGTGACGATTCACCTGAATGTCGCCCGTTCCCCGGAAGAAGCCGAGCTTCAGGCCTCCGGCAAGTCCATTCAGGAGCTTGCCGCCGAAGCCGAGGCCGAAGCCGATTTCGAGATCGCGGAGCTGTTTGACGATATCGGCGGCGCCGCCTCCGACGAGGAAGGCCCGACCGAAGCCGCCGCGGAAGAAGACGAAGCCTGAGCTTCGCCCTTCGGAAACAGACACAAAGCCGCGCGGGGAAACCTGCGCGGCTTTTTCGTTTTCGTCACGGCGATTGCACCGTCCCCGCCGCAGCCGGCGCGCAAAAGCAAACGGCCGCCCCAAAGGACGGCCGCCTGGCATTACGTGTCTGAAGGAAACGCTTATTCTTCGTCCAGCGCCTCGACCGCCTTCTGCAGATCGTCTTTCGACACTTCCTTTTCGGTGACTTCGGCCAGTTCGAACAGGTAATCGACAACCTTGTCTTCGAACAGCGGCGCGCGCAGTTGTTGCTGCATCTGCGGGTTCTGCTGCACGAACTCGAAGAACTGACGCTCCTGGCCCGGATATTGGCGTGCCTGGTTCATCATAGCCTGGGTCATCTCGGCATCCGACACTTCGACCTCGGCCTTGCGGCCCAGCTCGGCCAGAAGCAGGCCCAGACGCACCCGGCGCTCGGCCAGCTTGTTATGCTCGTCGGTCACCTCGATCTCGGGGTGATCATGCCCCTCGACCTCGGGGTTATCCTCGTGCCACAGCTGATGCGCGATCTGCTTGGCCTCGGCCTCCAGCAGGCTGGGCGGCAGCTCGAAGCTGACCTTTTCGTCCAGCACGTCCAGAAGCGCCCGCTTCATCACCGCGCGCGAGGCACCGGAATATTCCGCCTCCAGCCTCTCGGCGACCTGGGCTTTCAGCGCGTCCAGATCGTCGGCGCCGTATTGCTTGGCCAGCGCGTCGTCCAGCTCGGCCGCTTTCGGCGCTTTCACGGCCTTCACGGTGCATTCGAAAACTGCATCCTTGCCGGCCAGGTTCTCGGCCCCGTATTCGGCCGGGAAGCCCACCTTCACCTCGACCGCATCGCCGGCTTTCGCCCCGACAAGCTGATCCTCGAAACCGGGGATGAAGCTGTTGGAGCCCAGGATCAGCGGATAATCCTCGGCCGCGCCGCCTTCGAAGGCTTCGCCATCGACCTTGCCCAGGAAATCGATCACGACCTGATCGCCATCCTCGGCAGCGGCCCCCTCTTCGCGATCCTCGAAGGTCTGCGAGCTTTTGGCCAAGCTTTCCAGCGCTTCGGTGATGTCGGCCTCGGCGGCCTTCACGACCAGCTTTTCCAGCGTGACACCCGTCATGTCCAGATCGGGGATCTCGGGCAGCGCTTCGTAGGTCATCTCGACCACGACATCGTCGCCTTCCTTCCAGTCCTCATTCGTCATCTTGACGTCGGGCTGAAGCGCGGGGCGGTCGCCGGTCTCTTCGAAATGGGCGTTCATCGCGCCATCCACGGCTTCCTGCATGGCTTCGCCCAGCAGGCGCTGGCCGAACTGCTTTTTCAGCAGCGCCATCGGAACCTTGCCCTTGCGAAAGCCCTTCATTTCGACGTCGGGCTGCGCTTCGGTCAGCTTTTCGACCACCTTCGCGTCCAGCTCGGCCGCGCTTACGGTGATCTGATAGCCACGCTTCAGACCTTCGTTCAGGGTTTCGGTCACCTGCATATTATCGTCCTTCTCGTCCATCTCTGGTGCGGGTGGAGGGACTTGAACCCCCACGCCTTGCAGCGCCAGAACCTAAATCTGGTGCGTCTACCAATTCCGCCACACCCGCAAAACCACGAGGGCAGCCCCCACACATATCGGGGCCGCCCCTGAATTTCGCGCCCTTCTAGCAAAGGCTGGAATGGGATGCGAGCAGAAAACGCATCACAGAAATCACTCGCCGCTAACCCAATTTTGACATATTCTTGCCCAAAACAAAAACAGACGGATTGAGCAGGTATTATCATGTTTCATTCAACGGATGGCCGCGCACGGCGCGGCGGCACGGGCCGCGATCCTTTCGGATCCGTCGGCGGGCTGGCACAGGGCAGCATCGTTCTGACACTCGATGGCGCGCTGCCGGTGGAATTTCTGAACAAGGGCGATCGTATCATCACCCGCAGCGGTGCGCGTGTCTTGCGCGGGCTCGCGGCGCGCACGCTGGCCGGGGCGCCGTTCCGCATCCGCCCCGGCGCGCTGGGGCATGATCACCCGTGCGAGACGCTTCTGGTGGCCCCGGGCCAGCGCGTTCTCGTGCGCGATTGGCGCGCCCGGGCGCTCTATGACGCCGAACAGGCCCTTGTTCCGGTCGAACATCTGGCCGATGGCACGCATATCGCGACGGCGCGGGAGATGTGCGGCCTGCGCGTCTGGTCGCTGATCTTTGATGACGAACAGGTGTTCTATGCCGATGGCATAGAGGTTGGCAGCGCCGCCCGCGTGGCCGTACCGGCCTGATCCCGGCCCCGCCGGTCAGACCTCCAGCGCGCGGAAGACCTGCGGCAGCATGTCGGGCAGATCCTCGGCCACCAGCCCGGGTCCGAAGCGCAACGCGCATTCCACATGCAGCCAGGCCGCCGTTTCCGCCGCCTGCATCGGGGCAAAACCTCGCGCCAGCAGCCCGGTGATGAACCCCGCCAGCACATCGCCCGCGCCCGCTGTTGCCAGCCAGGGCGCGGACCTGTCATAAAGCGCCGAATTGACGGCGCAGCGCCCGCCCGGATCCGCGATCACGGTATGCGCGCCCTTCAGCAGCACGATGCAGCCCGCGCGCGCGGCCGCCGCGCGTGTGGCGCCCACCCTGGAAAGAGCCGGGCCTTCGGCCGGCGCCTCCGCGATATCCGGGAACAGCCGCGCGAATTCGCCCGCATGGGGGGTGAGCACGGTTTCGGGGTGCAGCATTTCGAACAGCGCCTCCGGCGCCTCGGCGAAGGAGGACAGCGCATCGGCATCCAGCACCGTCGCGCGCCCCGCCGCCAGCGCGGTTTCGACCAGCGCGCGGGTGTCCTTGCCCAGGCCCAGGGCGGGGCCGAGGCAGAGCGCGTTCAGGCGGGTATCTTCCAGAACCTCTTTCAGCGCCCGCGCGTCCTCGACCCGTTTGAGCATGATCGCCGTGAGCTGGGCCGCGTTTTCCTGCAGCGCCGCGGGCGGGCAGCCGAGTGTCACCAGCCCCGCCCCGATGCGCAGCGCGCCGCGTGCGGCCAGCCGGGCGGCGCCGCCCCGCCCTGCACCGCCCGACAGGATCAGGGCATGACCGTGATCATACTTGTGCTGCTGGGGCTTTTTGCGCAGCGCGTCGATCATCGCGGGGCCGCCGGTGATATGGCGCGGGTCTTTTGACATTCATGCCTCCGGCGGGGATATTTTCTGGAAAGATGAAAGGCCGATGTCCTTGACGACGATCCTGCCGCACAGGCGCGGCCCCTCCCCGAGCCGGTGGCCGCGCTTTTCCGAGTGGAAGGTAACGGTCAGTTCGGCCGGGAAGGCGGCGCCGAGCACGGCGCCGGTGTCGGCATTCAGCCCTGTCGGGATATCGACGGCGACAAGGTGCCAGGTGGCGGGACCCTCGGGCAGGCTCTGCGCCAGCTTTTGCAAGGCGCCCTCCAGCGGGCGGGTCAGCCCGGTGCCGAAGATCGCATCGACAACCAGATCCGGCGCGGGCGACAGCGGCTTTGCGCCGGCATCAAGCGGGTGCAGCGGCCCGAGCGCCCGCCACCGCGCGCAATTGGTTTTTGCATCCGCGGGCAGCTTTTCGGCATCACCGTAGAGGAACACCGCGATATCCCAGCCGCGTTGTTTCAGCATTCGCGCCACTACGAACCCGTCACCACCATTGTTTCCGGGACCGCATAAAATCACCGCCCTGTGCGGGGTCTGCGCCAGGCCCGGCCACTGTTGAAACACGGCCTCGACCACACCGCGCCCCGCGCGCTCCATCAGATCGAGCCCGGTAACGGCGCCGGCGCCGATTGCCGCCTGTTCGATGGCGCGCATTTGTGCAGATGTCAGCGGTTCAGCCATTCATTCCTCGGTCAACTTTCAATATTGCCTATTGTTTTTGCGTGACGCATAAATTTAGGGCTGGCGGGAGTGAATCCTTGGGGGCATCCTTCGCCGGCCAGTCTAGCCAATTGTTCCCGCCGGGCGAAAGTGTTCTCACACCTGTCAAAACGGCAATCCAAAAAGGGAGTTGAGACCTGTGAAAAAGATCGAGGCGATCATCAAGCCCTTCAAGCTCGACGAGGTCAAGGAAGCGCTCCAGGAGATCGGTGTGCAGGGCCTCAGCGTGATTGAGGTGAAAGGGTTTGGGCGCCAGAAAGGCCACACCGAACTCTATCGCGGGGCCGAATATGTGGTCGACTTTCTGCCAAAGGTAAAAATAGAGGTGGTGCTGGCTGACGATCAGGTCGAAAGCGCCGTCGAAGCGATCATCGCCGCGGCCAAGACCGACAAGATCGGCGATGGAAAGATTTTCGTCTCGCCCATAGAACAGGCCATCCGCATCCGGACCGGCGAATCCGGCGAAGACGCACTCTGAACACTGTTACACCGGCCGGGGCGCTGCGCGCGCCCGGTCACAGCGACCATCCAAAGAGGGGAAGAAGGTCATTATGAGCAAGGACGCAGTTCTGAAGACTATTGCGGACGAGGATGTCGAATATGTCGATATCCGTTTCACCGATCCGCGCGGCAAGTTGCAGCACGTGACGGTGATGGCAGACCAGGTGGATGAAGATTTTCTGGACGATGGCTTCATGTTCGACGGCTCGTCGATCGCCGGCTGGAAGTCGATCGAAGAGTCGGACATGAAGCTGATGCCCGACACCGACAGCGCCTACATGGATCCGTTCTATGCGGAGAAAACGCTGTGCATCCACTGCTCGATCGTCGAGCCTGACACCGGTGAACCCTATGCGCGCGATCCGCGCGGCACCGCCGAAAAGGCCGAGGCCTATCTGAAATCCTCTGGCATCGGCGATGTGTCCTACTGGGGCCCCGAGGCCGAATTCTTCCTGTTCGACGATGTGCGATTCTCGGTCGAGATGAACAAGGTCTCGTTCCAGGTGGATGCGCAGGACGCGGCCTGGAACTCGGACACCGAGTATGAAATGGGCAACATGGGACATCGCCCGGGCATCAAGGGCGGCTATTTCCCCGTGAACCCGACCGATGACGCACAGGATCTGCGCAGCGAAATGCTGTCGACCATGAAGCGCATGGGCATGAAGGTGGACAAGCATCACCACGAGGTCGCCTCGTGCCAGCATGAGCTGGGGCTCATCTTCGGCTCGCTGACCCATCAGGCCGACGAGCTGCAGAAGTACAAATACGTGATCCACAACGTCGCCGCCGCCTATGGCAAGACGGCGACCTTCATGCCCAAGCCGATCTCGGGCGACAACGGCACCGGCATGCATGTGAACATGTCGATCTGGAAAGACGGCAAGCCGCTGTTCGCGGGCGACAAATATGCCGATCTGTCGGACGAGGCACTGTGGTTCATCGGCGGCATCCTGAAGCACGCGAAAACGCTGAACGCCTTCACCAACCCCTCGACCAACAGCTACAAGCGTCTGATCCCGGGTTTCGAGGCCCCCGTTCTGCGCGCCTATTCCGCGCGCAACCGGTCGGGCTGTGTGCGTATCCCGTGGGCGGAATCGCCCAAGGCCAAGCGCGTCGAGGCCCGCTTCCCCGATCCGGCGGCCAACCCCTATCTGTGCTTCGCCGCGCTGCTGATGGCCGGTCTGGACGGCATCAAGAACAAGATCGATCCGGGCGAAGCCTCGGACAAGGATCTGTACGATCTGCCGCCCGAAGAGCTGGCCGGGATCCCGACCGTTTGTGCCTCGCTGCGCGAAGCGCTCGAATCACTGGCGGCTGATCACGACTTCCTTCTGGCCGGTGACGTGTTCACCAAAGACCAGATCGAAGGCTACATGGAGCTGAAGTGGGATGAGGTTTATGCCTTCGAGCACACGCCGCACCCGGTCGAGTACAAGATGTACTACAGCTGCTGATTACATCTTCAAGATGTAACCGGAAACAATGGGGGCGCCTTCGGGCGCCCCTGTACAATTGTGGCAACAATTAACCCATTGTGACCGAGATAAGGAGAATAAACTTTAAAACGGCCCTACTGTCTCCGCATTCGGGTGTCAGGTTGGTTTGCATCAGATGACTTCCGAGTGACGGAGAATGACAATGTTTGATCAAACGAGCAGCGTGGATGCAACGATCCTGTTCGACTGCCCGCTCGGCGTGGATTTTGTTAATCTGGTTAACGAGTTGGAACGCCCTTTCCGCAATATCGCGCTTGAGTTCGATGAAACCGCTGTTGCCGAAGACAGCCACGCCGTTTTCATCAATGAAAGCATCGTGCTGCGCATTGGTTACGGGCCGAACGAGAATTTCGCGCGTGATCTGAGCGGCGTCGCCCGCCCGACCCAGTCCCGCGTAAGCACCACCATGGTTGAAACCCTGCTGGAGAGCGTTCAGGCGTCGCTTGTCGTGTCGGTCGAGCGGGGCGCGGGCCGCGTGGTCCCCGACCGTATCCTGCTGGGCGCCTGTTTCCATGTGGTCCGGCATCTTCTGCGCAGCCAGAAGGCAAGCCTGGTGCACTGGAGCCATTCCAACACCCTGTTCACCGCAGAAGAGTTCGAATCGCCGACCCTGACGGGCTATGCGCCGCAACCGCGCCGACCCGAACGCAGCGCGGCGGCCGAGGCGACGCCGCGCCCGAAGATGGGCATGGCGATGGGCGCCGGCAAGTTTCAGGAAAGCCACATGCAGGTGTCGCGCAACCACGACCGGCTGGACGAAAGCTTTGCCAACGCGGTGCGCGGCGACATGCCCGGCGAGACCACGACCCGCCGCTATACCGGCGACAGCCGCGAGGAAGAGCGGCTGCGCCGCGCCCGCCGCCGCATTTTCGCAAGCGACATGATCGAGAGCGAAGATGTAAAGCGTTCGGCGCCGCCCGAAGAGATCGGCCTGCTGGAACAGCTTTCGGTCTATGTGATGACCATCACGTTGATGGTGCTGTCCTTCCCGGTGGGTTTTGCGATGCTGATCTACAACGTGCTGCGCGGTGAGAACCTGAAGATGACGGCGCGTGCCATGGCCCTGACCGGGGTCGGCGTCGGGCTGGCATCCACCCAGGCCACACAGACCCTGTTGTCGATGATGGTTTAACCCAGCCCTCTCAGGCAAAGGCGGGTTCCCGTTCGCGGGGGCCCGCCGGCTTATGCGGGCTGCGCGTAGAGCATCATGCCCCAGCCGCACAGCGCCCTGTCGATCACGCCCCAGCGCGCCGAAAAGGCGATCGGGTCCAGCCCGGCGCGCGCGCCGATGGCCGAAAGCGGGCGGCGCCCGTCGATCAGGCCGATCAGCGGCGCCGCGCTTTTCGGCACTGTCTCCACCCTTTTTTCGGCGCCGGCCGTCATCGTGATCTGCCCCTTGGCGGCCACCGCGCGGGCAAGCTGCGGGCCGGGAACGCCTTTCAGATGCGGCACCAGCGAACGGTCGCTTGCCCGTGCCTGCGCCACCGCGCCACGCCCTGCGGGCACCGCGTAGGCGATATGGGTCTTGATCGTTCCGCGCAGCTTTTCCGCCACATCCATCCGCGCGATCCGGCCCATGCTTTCGGGCGGCGCGATGCCGGGCGGCAGCAGGCGCGCCAGATCATAAAGCGCGGGCTGGTTGAAACTCACCAGATCCAGCCCGGCCCCCGACAGCGCCGCCGCAAGCTCGGCCACGGTGAACGGCCGATCCTGGCTGTGCAGCAGCAGATCATAGAACCCCGCGTCGCTTTGCTCGTGATCCACCAGGTGCGGGTTGCGGCGAAACGGGTGCCCCTCGGGCAGGCGTTCAAAGATCCGCCTGGCCCGCGCCAGCCGCTCTGCCGGCGGCAAGCCGGGCAGCACCGCGCCGAACGCCTCTTGCAACGGGTAGACCCCGCTGCGCCCGTAAGGCGCATAGACCATCAGCCCGATCCCGCCATCGGGCGCCAGCGCCGCCGCCAGCGCATCGAAACCGGCCTGCGGATCGGGCAGATGATGCAGCACGCCGCAACAGTCGATATAATCGAACGGGCCGTGATCTGCTGCGTCCAGCAGGCTGCCGGTGATGAAACGGATGCCGCTCAGTCCCCGTATCGCGGCGCGCGCCTCGGCCACCTTGCGCGCCGCGACGCTGAGATCGAGATAGGTGATCTCACACGGCCGCCCGGCCCGATCCATCAGCGCGGCAAGCTGGATCAGCCCGTCGCCCGTGCCGCCCCCCGCCACCAGCGCGCGCAACGGCTTGCGCCAGTCGCGCCGGCCGCCATAGATGAAATGATCGATCTCATGCGGATGCGAGGGCGAGCCGACGATCAGCCGCCGGCGTTCTTCCTCGGGATCACGTTCGGGATAGGGATAGGCCTCGTATTGCTCTTGAACGCCGTTCATCCCTGCGCCTCTCCGGCACCGGGCAGCGTGGCGCGCTGTTCCGGGCTCAGATCCTCGCGGCGCAGCACGTAGGTGTGGATGGAAAACACGATTGCCCCGGTTTCCGGCAGGCGCAGGATGCACTGCCGTTCCGACCGCACGAAGGGCGCGCTCCACTGCGCCCGCTGCCGCGGCGGCACCTCGGGGCGGGGCATGAACAGCGACGGGTCGTCATAGGGATGCGCATTTGCCCGCCACAGCACCCTGCCCGGCGGTACCGCGTCGAACATGCGCTGAACACGGGCGGCGATATTCGCGTCATAGGGCGCGACCGGCCGGTGGATGCGGCTGAGCGGGCGCATGAATTTCTCGGCCAGGGTCCATTCCGAGGGAAAACACAGGATCGCGCCGCTCAGGATATGTTCGCCTTCGCCGCCGGGCTGAAGGATACAGAAATCTTCCTGCACCAGCCGGCCGAGGGTCTGCATCGGCGCGGTACGGTCCAGCGGCACAAGCACGCCATCGGGCCGGGTGACGCCATCGGCCGCGATGCGGAACGCGGGCCGCGCGTCCAGATCGCCCAGCACCAGCTCCAGCAATTCCTCGCCCGCCTCCCGCGCCGATGGGTCAAGCGCGCAGACCGCCGCAGGCTGTTCCGCGATCAGCCTGTCGCGCTCGGCCATCTGGGCGGAATAGGCGTCATCCACCACCAGCCAGTCTTTGAAATCAAGCGGTTGCGTGCCCGGCAGCCGCGACAGGCGCGGGTCGGACCATGGGGTGTGCGGAAGGCTGCGCTGCAGGATCATCGGAACCGTCGTCTTTTGTGGATCGCGCCGATGCTAGGGAAGGCGGCGGCGAAGGGAAACCCCTCTCGCCCGGCGCCCCGGTCAGAGCGCGACATGCGCCACAAGGCCGCGATGATCAGACCCGAGCTTGCCGCGCAGCCGGTTCACCCCGCCGCCCGGCGCCAGCACATGGTCGATCGCGATGGGCATGAAATGAAACAGGTCATAAGAGCCGCGCACCGGCCCCGCGCGCGTGCCGTCCGTGGCCCGCGCCACCTGGCGCACCGTGTGCGACCACGGCACCATGTTGAAATCCCCCGCCACGATCACCGGCCCCTCCAGCCCGCGCAGCACCGGCAGCAGCCCGGCAAGCTGTTCGGCCTGCTCATGCGGCCAGGGCCAGTGAAGATGCATCGACACCAGCCAGACCGCTCCTTTCGGCGTGTTCAGCTGAAGGGCGGCCAGCCGCTGCGCACAGATCGCGCTGCCCGGAATCGCCGGAAAGCGCGATGCGAGCGCGACCCCGCTTTGGCCCGGTTCGGCGCAGTCAAGCTGTGTCGGCAACTGCTCCTTCAGCGAGGCCAGCACATGGCGGTTGCTGGGCACGGTTTCCTGCAGGGTCAGGAAATCCGGCGCCACGGCGGCGATATCCGCGATCTGGGCCTGACGGTCGGCGGGGCGGGCGTAAAGGTTCTTTTGATAAAGCGTGAAGTCATGGCCGGCCCCTGCGCGCAAATAGCTCTGAAGCACCGGCACCTCGGCCAGCGCCAGCAGCGCCAGCCCGGCCAGCGCCGCGCGGCGCAGGCCGCTCAGCCAGATCAGCGCGCACAGCAGCGCCGCCAGCCCGGCCAGCGGCAGCCGGAACACCGCCAGCGAATCCCCCAGCGGGTGCAGCGCCCCCGCGAAACTCAGCCCCAGCGTCACGAAAACCGCCGCCGCCAGCGCATAGATCATCACTCGCCCCATGCCGATAAGCCGCCTGTCCTGTCGCATTGCCTCACCTTGGCGTTATGGCATTGTCACAGCCCTTGCGACAGGGGGCATCGGGCCCCACTCTGCGCCGAAGCACAAACCGAAGGAGCGCCGTCATGCCGATGGAAAAGATCACGTTCGAAGGCCACAGCGGCGATGCGCTTGCGGCCCGGCTCGACCTGCCCGAGGGGCCGCACCTGGGCACCGCGCTCTTCGCCCATTGCTTCACCTGCGGCAAGGATATCCACGCCGCACGGCGAATCGCGCAGCGGCTGGCGGCGATGGGCATCGCCGTGCTGCGGTTCGATTTCACCGGGCTGGGCCACTCGGGCGGCGAGTTCGAAAATACCTCCTTCACCACCAATGTCGGCGATCTGATCGCCGCCGCCCGCTATCTGGAACGGCGCGGCATGGCGCCCGGCCTGCTGATCGGCCATTCGCTGGGCGGGGCGGCCGTGCTCCGGGCCGCCGGCAGCCTGGACAGCGTGAAAGCCGTGGCAACCCTGGGCGCCCCCTTCGATCCGGCCCATGTAACCCGCAATTTCGCCAGCGCCGACCCGCACCTGCACATCGACGGCTCGATCGAGATGCACCTGGGCGGGCGGCCGGTGCATATCGGCGCCGATTTCATCCGCGACGTGGCCGAAGCCCGGCTCGGCCCGGCCATCGCCGGGCTGAAACGGGCGCTTCTGGTGATGCACGCCCCGCGCGATCAGGTCGTGGGCATCGACAACGCCACCCAGATCTTCGCCACCGCCAAACATCCCAAAAGCTTCGTCACGCTCGACGATGCCGACCACCTGATATCGGCCCCCGACGATGCCGAATACGCGGCCGAGGTGATCGCCGCCTGGTCGCGCCGCTACCTGGCCCTGACCCCGCCGCCGCCGCCGCCCGGCGCGCCCGAAGGCATCGTGCGCGTCTCCGAATCCGATCCCGCCGGCTTCCTGCAGGATGTGCAGAACGGCCCCTTCCACCACATGCTGGCCGACGAGCCCAAGGCCTATGGCGGCACCAACAGGGGCATGTCGCCCTACGGCTTTCTGGCCGCCGGGCTGGGCGCCTGCACCTCGATGACGATCCGCATGTATGCCCGCCGCAAGGGCTGGCCGCTGACACATGTGCGCGTCGACGTGACCCACGACAAGGTCCACGCCCAGGACGCCGAGCATGGCGCCGACCACAAGATCGACCGTTTCACCCGCGAGATCGTCCTGGAAGGCACGCTGGACGACGCTCAGCGCGCACGCCTGCTGGAGATTGCCGACAAATGCCCGGTGCACCAGACGATGGAACGGCGCAGCATGGTCGAAACCCGGCTGATGGCCTGAGCGGCGGCAGGGCAAACCGGCGCCCTGTTTCTTTTCCGTCCCAATATCCCCGCCGGAGGCAAAACCGCCCGAAGGGCGCAAAAGAAACGAGGCGCAGCCATCGGCTGCGCCTCGCATTCAGATCAGATCCGGCAGTAGGATCAGCCGCGGGCCTTGCCCACCAGCTTCCACACGCCCGGCACGATCAGCGCCGCCAGAACCAGCTTCAGCCCGTCACCGATCAGGAAGGGCGTCAGACCCCACGCCAGGATCGGCTTGTCCCAGCCGTAAAGCTGGCCCAGCCACAGCAGGCCCGGCACGTAGATCAGCGCATTGCCGATCAGCAGCGCCAGCGCCATGCCCGAAACCGAACGGTCCATGCCGCGCCGCGCGGCGATGCCCAGGGCAACCGTGGCCAGCACATAGCCCAGCAGGTAGCCGCCGGTGCCGCCCATCATGTATTCCAGCCCGTTCTTCTCGGCTGTGGACGAGGCGAAAACGTCAAACCCCAGCGCGCCGATGGCCATGTAGCCCAGGATCGTCGCCAGACCCAGACGCGGGCCATAGGCCGCGCCCACGGTCAGAACCGCGAAGGTGCCCATGGTCACCGGTACCGGCCACATCGGCACCTTGATCTGGGCGCAGATCGTCAGCACCGCGATGCCCAGCACCACCAGAACCGCCTGTTTCACCCGCAGGGCCATGCCCTCGCTCGCGCCGATCGTCTCGACCAGCACCCTGTCCGTCGTTGCAGTCGTCATTTTCAAGTCGCCTCCTGTTCCCGTTTCGCGCGGTTTTGCCCCAGCGGCGGCACACGCGCAAGCCTCAATCACCAGGCCGCCGGTAGGTACTGCGCATGACATAGTCCTTGCGCGGGCCCGTCACCCGCCAGAGTGTGCGCCACCGCGGCCAGTCTGAAAAGTCATATCGCACCTGATAAAGATCGGGGCCGCAATGATGCGTCGCCTGCTCACTTCCTGTACTGCCGAAGCCGTGAAACGGGCGCCCGTCGTCGAAGAACACCGCGATCCCCGCCGCCTCGGCGCGCCACAGATAGCGCCGGGTGGCGGCCATGGGCGGCTGTCCCGGCAGATGCAGCACGCCCTCTTCGTCATAGATCAGCCCGTCGGCACCCGGCGCGAACCGGGCCCGCCCGTCGAACCGCCCCGCGGCACCGGCCAGCGCGTCGCTGATCTGCCGCTCCAGCAGCCAGTCACCTTCGAATGCCGCAAGCTCCGGCATGCCTTCCCTCCCTTGCCGCTTTGCCCGCCCGGGGTTATGACGGCCCCGATCCCGCAACACAAGCAAGGCCCGCCGATGATCCCCCGCTATTCCCGCCCCGAGATGGTCGCCATCTGGTCGCCCGAGACCAAGTTCCGCATCTGGTATGAGATCGAGGCCCATGCCTGCGACGCACTGGCCGCCCTCGGCACCATCCCCAAGGAAAACGCCGAAGCGGTGTGGAAGGCCAGGGACGTGGAATTCGACGTGGCCCGGATCGACGAGATCGAGGCCGTGACCAAGCATGACGTCATCGCCTTCCTGACCCATCTGGCCGAGATCATCGGCAATGACGAGGCCCGCTTCGTGCATCAGGGCATGACCAGCTCGGATGTGCTCGACACCTGTTTCAACGTCCAGCTCGTGCGCGCCGCCGACATCCTGATCGCCGATATGGACAAGCTGCTCGAGGCGCTGAAGCGCCGCGCCTATGAACATAAGGATACGGTGCGCATCGGCCGCAGCCACGGCATCCATGCCGAGCCCACCACCATGGGCCTGACCTTCGCCCGCTTCCATGCCGAGATGCAGCGCAACCGGAACCGGCTGGAAAAGGCGCGGTTCGAAATCGCCACCGGCGCGATCTCGGGCGCGGTCGGCACCTTCGCCAATATCGACCCTGCGGTCGAGGCGCATGTCTGCGAAAAGCTGGGCCTGGTGCCCGAACCGATCAGCACCCAGGTGATCCCGCGTGACCGCCACGCGGCCTTCTTCGCCGCCCTCGGCGTGGTCGCCAGCAGCATCGAGAATGTCGCGATCGAGATTCGCCACATGCAGCGCACCGAAGTGCTCGAGGCCGAGGAATTCTTTTCCGCCGGGCAAAAGGGCAGCTCGGCCATGCCGCACAAGCGCAACCCGGTGCTGACCGAAAACCTGACCGGCCTGGCCCGGCTGGTGCGCATGGCGGTGGTTCCGGCGATGGAGAACGTGGCGCTCTGGCACGAGCGTGACATTTCCCACAGCTCGGTCGAGCGCAACATCGGCCCCGACACCACGATCACGCTGGATTTCGCACTGGCCCGGCTGACCTCGGTGATCGACAAGCTGGTGGTCTATCCCGAGAACATGCTGGCCAACATGAACAAGTTCCGCGGGCTGGTGATGTCGCAGCGGGTGCTGCTGGCGCTGACCCAGGCCGGCGTCAGCCGCGAGGATGCCTACAAGCTGGTGCAGCGCAACGCGATGAAGGTCTGGGAGGAAGGCAAGGATTTCAAGACCGAACTGCTGGCCGACCCGGATGTCACCGCCGCCCTCAGCCCCGCCGAAATCGAGGAAAAATTCGATCTTGGCTATCATACCAAGCATGTCGACACGATCTTTGCCCGGGTTTTCGGCGAAAGCTGACCGGCGCGCGCCGGTTCTGCAATCGCCGTTTCGGGATTCGCGCGTGGCGTGATACCCTTTGGGCATTGCAGAACCGGGAGACGTGACATGACTCTCAAGACCCTTTTCGTAACCGCAATACTTGCCTTGGCGCCCGCCCTTGCTTCGGCGGAATGCCAGTGGAAACACGAAACCACCGCCAGCCAATGCGCCGAAGGCCAGGTGTTCGACGCCCAAACCGGCACCTGCGTCGCGCAGACCACAAGCTGACGTCCGGCATAATCTTCATGGGCCGCGCTGACGTATAAACCGCGCCTTAACTCCTTCGCGTCCAGTCTGCCCCGGACGTGAAGGAGAACCCGCGTGACACTCGCCCTGCCCCATGCCCCGGCACCGCCGGCGCCCCCGCCCGTGTTATTCAGCCGACGGCGCAAGGCCGCCATCATCGTGCGCCTGCTGCTCAGCGAAGGGGCGCGCCTGCCGCTCGATACGCTGCCCGACGATCTGCAAGCGGCGCTGACCGCCGAGATCGCCGCGATGCGCTATATCGACGGTGAAACCCTGCGTGCCGTCGTCGGCGAGTTCCTGACAGAGATGGAGCGGGTGGGCCTGACCTTTCCCGGCGGGGTTGACGGGGCGTTGTCGCTGCTCGACGGGCATATCAGCGAAACCGCCGCCGCTGGCCTGCGCGCGGCCAGCGGCGAACATCCCGCCGATCCGTGGAAAACCATCGCCGCGCTGGAGACCGAGACGCTGATCCCGATGGTTCAGGCCGAAAGCACCGAGGTGGCGGCGGTGCTGCTGTCGAAACTGGCGACGGTGAAGGCGGCCGAGATTCTGGGGAAACTGCCGGGCGCGCAGGCCCGGCGCATCGCCTGCGCGATTTCGCTGACCGGGCAGGTCGGGCCGGAAACGGTCGCACGCATCGGCCAGACGCTGGTGGAGCAGATCGCCAGCGCGCCGCCGCCAGCCTTCGACACGCCCGCGGCGGCGCGGATCGGGGCAATCCTCAATGTCTCGCCCGCCGCGACGCGCGATGATCTTCTGGCGGGCCTCGAGGAATCCGATGCCGCCTTCGCCGAAACCGTGCGCAAGGCGATTTTCACCTTTCAGGACATCCCCGCCCGGATCGCCCCGCGCGACATTCCGGCCGTCACGCGCAGCGTGCCGGAGGCCGCGCTTGTCACCGCACTGGCGGCGGCGCTGGCCACGGATGCGGAGGTGGCAGAGTTCATCCTCGGCAACATGTCCAAACGCCTGGCGGATCAGCTGCGCGAACGGGCCGGAGAGATCGGCCCGGTCCGCCCGAAAGAGGCCGACGCCGCGATGGGCGAGGTCGTCATGGCGATCCGCGCCCTGCAGGAGACCGGCGAGATCACGCTCATCATCCCCGATGAAGACCCGTGACAGCCCCCTGCCGCGCCCGGCTTTCGGGCCGCGCTTGCGATCGGCGCGCGTGGAATCTATGTCTGGCGCCGCAAGACCCGCGCGGCGGGGGAAACGGACAGCAAAGGGTTCCCATGGCAAAGACGCGCAAACCCGGCACCCGCTTCGGCGACTGGCTGAGCGACCGCATCCTGCGCGGGCTGATCGGCCTTGCCCTGGCCCTGCCCTATGCCACGCGGGTGCGGCTGATGGGCTGGATCACCGCGCGCATCATCGCGCCGCTGGCCGGATATGACGCGCGGGTGCGCGCCAATCTGGCCCATGTCATGCCCGACCTGCCCGAGGCCGAGGTGCGCCGCCTGGTGCGGCAGGTGCCCGACAATGTCGGGCGCACCGTCATCGAGATCTACTCGGGCCAGCAGTTCATCGACCGGATCAAGGATCTGCCGCTGAAGGGCGCGGGCGTCGCGGCGCTGGAACAGGCGCGCGCCGACAAACGGCCGGCGGTTCTGGTCAGCGGGCATTTCGGCAATTTCGACGTGCCGCGCGCCGCCCTGACCGGGCGGGGATACCCCATCGGCTCGCTCTACAACCCGATGAAGAACGTCTTTTTCAACGCCCATTACGAAAAGGCCATCGCCACCATGGGCGAGCCGCTGTTCCCGCGCGGGCGCAAGGGCTATGGCCAGATGCTGCGCTTTCTGAAGGGCGGCGGCATGATCGGCATCATGGTGGATCAGTTCATGGGCCACGGCGCACCGCTGAACTTTTTCGGCCAGCCCGCGCCCACCGCGCTTTCCGCCGCCGAGCTGGCGCTGAAATACGACGCGCTTCTGATACCGATCTACGGCGTGCGGCAGCCCGACGGGCTGAACTTCGAGATCGTGGTGGAATCCCCGATCCCGCATAGCGACGCGATGACCATGACCCAGGCGCTGAACGACAGCCTCGAGGCGCAGACGCGCAAGCATATGGAACAATGGTTCTGGGTCCACCGCCGCTGGAAACCCGCGCGCCAGGCCAGAATGGCCGAAGAGCGGAGCCGCGCGGGACGCGGCGAATAGGCCCTTAGCGCAGCCGCGCAGCCGCGATGATCGGGCCGGCGCCGGTTTCCTGCAGGATCGCCACCACCGGCGCGTCATCGGCCATTTCGAACCGCATCGCCAGCGGCGTGCGCCCGTCCCACCGGGCGACCGGCGTCAGGCTGGTGACGATATTGGAATAACGCACCGTCCGGCCCGCGTTTTCGCCGCGCGTGATCGCCACCGTCTTTTCGGGGATATAGCTGACAAGCTGCAGCACCACTTCCTTGTCCAGCGGCCGCTCGCTGGCCGCCTGGACGATCAGCCCGCCGCCGTCCCGCCGGAGCCGCAGCGTCACGGGCCGGGCCGCCGCGCGGTGGGCCTGGATCAGATCGGCCAGATCCATCGGGCGATAGCCCATCAGATGGTCTGCCCCGCCCACGATCATCTGCGGGGTATAGATGGTGCGGCTTCCCGCCGCCCGCGCATAGGCTTTCTGACGGTTGGTGAAGGCCGGAGAGGCGAACTTGTCTTTCCAGCCGATGTAATCCCAGTAATCCACATGCAGGGCCAGAGCGATGATATCTTCGCGTTTCGACAGTTCACCCAGCAGCGCATCCGCCGGCGGGCAGGACGAACAGCCCTGCGAGGTGAACAGCTCGATCACCACGGGCGCGTCTGACTCGGCCCTCAGCGGCCCGGCCAATATCAGACACAGCGCACAGGCTGCGCGAAAGATGCGGCTCATTCGCATGGTTCCCCTTGTTCCCGTCTTATTCCCGTCGTCCCGTCGCGGCCCTTCCTATGACACGGGCCGCTCGCATACCAATCAAGGTTTCGAGAGTGTCACGAAGGGCGGTTTTTACGCAACGCCGCATCTTTGTGTGCAATGGTATACAAAAAAATCGCGCAACCACTTGATTGCCGCTTCGGGATCAGGCAAGAGCAAGACAATCCAGAACCTCCGTATCACCTGAGGGAGCCAGACCATGCCCATTACCGTCGGACAAGACACATCCAAAACCCGCCGCACGCTCAGCGTCGGCGCGCAGAGCGTTGCCTATTACTCGATCCCCGCGGCCGAAGCCGCCGGGCTCGGCGATTTCTCCAAACTTCCGGCCGCGCTGAAAGTGGTGCTGGAAAACATGCTGCGCTTCGAGGATGGCGGCTTCACCGTTTCGGTGGACGACATCAAGGCGTTCTCGGACTGGGCCGCCAAGGGCGGCAAGAACCCGCGCGAGATCGCCTATCGCCCGGCCCGCGTGCTGATGCAGGATTTCACCGGCGTGCCGGCGGTGGTCGATCTGGCAGCGATGCGCGACGGGATTGTGGCGCTTGGCGGTGATGCCCAGCAGATCAACCCGCTGAACCCGGTGGATCTGGTCATCGACCACTCGGTGATGATCGACGAGTTCGGCAACCCGCGCGCCTTCCAGATGAACGTGGACCGCGAATATGAGCGCAACATGGAGCGGTACGTCTTTCTGAAATGGGGTCAGAAGGCGTTCAACAACTTCCGCGTGGTGCCGCCCGGTACCGGCATCTGCCATCAGGTGAACCTGGAATACCTGGCCCAGACCGTCTGGACCGATACCGATCAGGCCGGCGAGACCGTCGCCTATCCCGATACGCTGGTCGGCACCGACAGCCACACCACCATGGTCAACGGCCTGGCGGTTCTGGGCTGGGGTGTCGGCGGGATCGAGGCCGAGGCCGCGATGCTGGGCCAGCCGATCTCGATGCTGATCCCCGAGGTCGTCGGCTTCAAGCTCACCGGCGCGATGGTCGAGGGCACCACCGCCACCGACCTGGTGCTGAAGGTAGTCGAGATGCTGCGCGTCAAGGGCGTGGTCGGCAAGTTCGTCGAATTCTACGGCGAGGGGCTGGATCACCTGCCGCTGGCCGACCGGGCCACGATCGCCAACATGGCCCCCGAATACGGCGCCACCTGCGGCTTCTTCCCGATCGACAATGAAACCCTGCGCTATCTGCGCCAGACCGGCCGCGACGAAGACCGCATCGCGCTGGTCGAGGCCTATGCCAAGGAAAACGGGTTCTGGCGCGGCGCCGATTACGCGCCGGTCTATACCGATACGCTGGAGCTTGACATGGGCACCATCGTGCCCGCCATCTCGGGCCCGAAACGGCCGCAGGATTACACCCCGCTGGACAAGGCCGCCCAGGGCTTTTTCAAGGTCGTGTCGGAATACCGTGGCGAGGATGACAGCAACGACGCCCATGACATGCTGAACGAGGCCCCCGCCCCCGACACCATGGTGGACCCGCGCAAATCGGTAAAGGTGAAGGGCGAGGATTACGAGCTGCGCGACGGTTCCGTCGTGATCGCATCTATCACGTCGTGCACCAACACCTCTAACCCCTATGTGATGATCGGCGCCGGCCTTGTGGCACGCAAGGCGCGCGCACTTGGCCTGACGCGCAAGCCCTGGGTGAAAACCTCTCTCGCACCCGGTTCTCAGGTCGTCAGCGAATACCTGGAGGCCGCCGGCCTGCAGGAGGATCTGGACGCGCTCGGGTTCAACCTGGTGGGCTATGGCTGCACCACCTGCATCGGCAATTCCGGCCCGATCCAGAAGGAACTGTCGGAAGCGATCGCCGAGGGCGATCTGGTTGCCACCTCGGTGCTGTCGGGCAACCGCAACTTCGAAGGCCGGATCTCGCCCGACGTGCGCGCCAACTATCTGGCCTCGCCGCCGCTGGTCGTGGCCTATGCCATCGCCGGTGACATGAACATCGACCTGACCAACGACCATCTCGGCATCGACAAGGACGGCAACCCGGTGTTCCTGAAGGACATCTGGCCGACCAACGCCGAGATCGCCGAACTGGTCGAGAAGACCGTGACGCGCGAGGCGTTCATGTCGAAATATGCCGACGTGTTCAAAGGCGACGAGAAATGGCAGGCGGTGGAAACCACCGACAGCCAGACCTACGACTGGCCGCCGCAATCGACCTATGTGCAGAACCCGCCCTATTTCCGGGGCATGAGCGCCGAGGCCGGCACGATCTCCGACATCAGCGGCGCCAAGGTTCTGGCCATTCTGGGCGACATGGTCACCACCGATCACATCAGCCCGGCCGGGTCGTTCAAGGAAACCACGCCCGCCGGCAAATACCTGACCGAGCGCCAGGTCGCCCCGCGCGACTTCAACTCCTACGGCTCGCGCCGCGGCAACCACGAGGTGATGATGCGCGGCACCTTCGCCAACATCCGCATCCGGAACGAGATGCTGGACGGGGTCGAGGGCGGCTACACCAAAGGCCCCGATGGCGCCGAAACCTCTATCTTCGACGCTTCGATGGCCTATCAGGAGGCGGGCACGCCGCTGGTGATCTTCGCCGGCGAGCAATATGGCGCGGGCTCTTCGCGCGACTGGGCGGCCAAGGGCACGGCCCTGCTGGGCGTCAAGGCGGTGATCGCCGAATCGTTCGAACGTATCCACCGCTCCAACCTGGTTGGCATGGGCGTGATCCCGTTCGAGCTCACCGGCGGCGACACACGCAAATCGCTGGGCCTGAAGGGGGATGAAACCATCGCCATTTCCGGGCTGGCGGGTGATCTGAAGCCGCTGTCGGAGGTGCCCTGCACCATCACCTATGCCGACGGGACCGTGAAGGTGATCCAGCTCAAATGCCGGATCGATACCGAGGTCGAGATCGAATATGTCGAAAACGGCGGTGTGCTGCATTACGTGCTGCGCAATCTCGCCAAGGCCTCATAAGCGAAGCCGCCACCGACGCAGTGAAAAGCCCCGGCCATTGGTCCGGGGCTTTTTTGTGGCCGCAAGGGCGATGCTGCGCCTGCGAGATTCGCTGGCGCCGCCGCGTGAACAATGCGGATGCGAGCCCGCCACTGTCACGCACCGCCCCCCTCTCGGCCCCGCAATCCGGCCCAAAGGCGCGGTTTTCTTGTCGGGCAACGCGAACTATGGCCTATTCGCGGCACGAATGTGTTTACCGGCCAGGTTTCGGCCAGGGGGCTATCAGTTCATGAAGATATTTTTTCAGACGGCCGCAATTACGGCCGGCGCCACAGCTTTCATTTCCCCGAGCAGCGCGTCAGGCCGGGCCGTGAAACACGAGTAACGGGCCGTTCACCCTTGCGGTCTATACAGACACGCGGCTGTGCCCTTGGAAACCACCTGTTTCCGAAGGGCAGAGCCGAAACCGGATAGGAGCATCAGCATGCACACCACACGAATGAACAGCTTTCTGACCATGCCGATGTTCGAGTTTCTGGCCTTCACCGCCTTCATCCTGCTGCTGTCGGGCAGCTAGGGGGTTTACCCCCTGGTTTGTCACGAGGTGGCGCAAGCGGCCGACGATTGAGGATATGAAGACGGGTCCGAAGGAGCTGCGGCCACTGTACTGTAGAAAACCGAGGACGCGATTGCCCCCGCGTTCAGGCGCCATAGGCGTCTACCGCTGGACGATTGTCTCGGTGCCCTCGCACCGGCGATCCCTCAAAGGCTGACCCGCGTACGCCTCCCAGGTCCATACCAGTCTCACGGATAACGGCATCCAGTTTGTCGGGCGGCACCGGAACCGGAACACGATTTATTCTCAGCCCATGCGCTTTGATATGATCTGTGAAGCGAACGGGATCAAGCCCCGTCCAACAAAGCCCCCCTTTGATCCACGGCCAGGTCGAGCGCATGAGCCGAACGATCAAGAAGGCGGCCGTCAAGCGCTACCCCTACGACATGCATTCACAGCTTGAAATGCACCTGAGCGACTTCATCGCGGCTTACAACTACGCGCGACGTCTGAAGACGGTGCAGGGCCGCACGCCCTTCGAAGACATCCGCAAAATCCGGACAAACGAGCCAGATTGCGTCAACGTCAATCCAGCCGACCTCACATTGCGACCGAACACCTAGGCGAAGAGCTCAAACGGATCCAGCCCCAGGTATGACAGCGCGATCTGCCCGTCCGACACCCCGTCTGCGGCATCGAATTCCGCCAAAGATGCCGCCCCGCCATAGATCAGATAGCTTTCCCCTGCGGCAATCCCGCTGCTGATCGTTCCCCCATATGCACCGATGAGGATGTCACTGATGCCGTCGCCGTTCACATCGCCCGCCGAAGAAACCGAGCCGCCCGAATAGCCGACGGCGTCGCCGCCCTTGAAGATGAAACCATCTTTGCCGTCGAGATCGGCGACATCGACGACCCCGTTGAACCCGTCACCCGTTCCGAAGATCACGAAGGCCTCGCCCGCACGGGATACGCCATCGGGGCTGGCCGTGCTCGCGCTGATCAGAAGGTCGTCGATACCGTCGCCGTTCACATCCCCGGCAGACGCGACGGACTGGCCGAGGTCTGCGGTGCCCCTGTCGTTCCCGATCACGAAGCCGCTGCTTGCGTCGAGTCTGTTGAGATCGACTGTCGCGGCGAAGCCCTGCGCGCTGCCAAAGACCACATAGGCCAGGCCCCCCGGGCTCGTCCCCGACAGGCTGGTCCTGTCGTCGACGATGACGAGATCATCAATCCCGTCGCCATTCATATCCCCGGCGGAAGACACCGCGCTTCCCGATCGCGTCCAGGCGCCGGAACTGTGGGTGACGGCAAAACCATCGGTCCCGTCCAGGCTGGCGAGATCGAGGGTTGCACTGCGCGCCCCGTACGTTCCGAAAACGACATAGCTCTTTCCGACATAGCTGCGCCCATCCACATCGGTGTTGCTGGCGCCGATGATAAGATCATCGATCCCGTCGCCGTTCACATCGCCGGCGGAGGAAACGGAACCGCCCATGTTGTCTCCCGCGGCGGCGCCGGTCAGGGTAAAGCCGTCGGTGCCATCAAGCGCGCCGAGGTTGATGCCGGCCCCGAAATTCGTGTCTGATCCGAACACCACATAGGCGCCGCCGCCAGGCTGGACGCCTGGGGCACCGACAACGATATCATCTATCCCGTCGCCGTTTACATCCCCCGCCGCGGAAACGGAGATGCCCGATATGCCGCTGTAGCTGCTGCCGGTCAGGGCAACGCCGTCGGTCCCGTCAAGCGCCCCAAGGTCGATGCTGGCGCCGAAGCCTGACGTCGAGCCGAAAACAACATAGGTCTTTCCGGCATCGCTCTGGCGTCCAACATCGGCCCCCCAGGCGCCGATGAGAATATCGTTGATCCCGTCGCCGTTCACATCGCCGGCAGAGGCGACGGAATAGCCCGACCTGTCGCCGCTTTCCTCCCCCGTCAGGACAAAGCCGTTCGTCCCGTCAAGCGCGCCGAGATCGACCGACGCCCCATGGCCATCGCGTGTTCCGAAGACGACATAGCTCATCCCGGCCGTGCTTTTGCCATCGGGATCGGCGGAATAGGCGCCGATGACGATGTCGTCCATACCGTCGCCATTCACATCCCCGGCGGAAGAAACGGCGCTTCCTGTCGCGTCATCCACCCCGGCGCCTTCCAGGTTCGTACCGTAAACCGCGGGATCGACGATGTCGTTCGCGCCTTTGACGGTGAAGGTGATCGTATTCCGGGCCGCCCGGCCATGACCGTCCGTTGCATAGAGGCCGACTTGAACCTCACGGTTTTCACCATCGTGGAGATCCTGGAAGTCCAGCCCCGGGTCGAAGGTGAGCATGGTTCCATCAATCGAAATGCTGCCTTCGGACGGCCCGACCAGATTGGAATAGGTGAGCGTGCTGCCGTCATCGTCGGTGTCCACATCATCGGCCAGCGTGGCGAGGTCGAGCGTGACCGCGGCACCGTCTTCCATTGCGACAAGCGTGGCATCGGCGAAGGTCGGGGCATCGTTTGTCCCACTGATCTCGATGCTGAGCGTGGAGGTGGCCGCGCCGGTTTTGTCGGCGATGGTGTAGGGAACCGTTTGAATCACGGTTTCCCCCTCGGCCAACGCCTGCGTGGCGAGCAGCGTGTAATCCATGGTGTAGGTATAGCTGCCATCGGAGCCGACCCGGAAAACGCCGTATTGGTCGTGGATGGCGGTCCCGACCTTGCCGGATTCGCCCGCCACCGCCGTCAACGCCAGCGGATCGAGCGGATCGGCCGCGGTGTCATTGGCGAGCAGATTGCCCGAAACCGCATCACCCGCCAGCACCGAGACCCGATCGGTCGCCGCTGTCAGCCCGTCGGGTGCGACAACGAGATTGACTTCCTCCATCTCCGCAAGCGTCAGATCAAGGGTCTCGAAGGTGAAGGTCAGCGCGCCGCCATTGCGCTCCAGGTGAAATTCGTAGTTGGCATATTCCTGCTGAAAATCACTGTTCGCAGCCAGATCCGCATCGACGAAGAGGCGGACGGTATCATAGCCATCCCCGCCGCTGTAGCTGTCGCCGGACAGAAGGCTGTCGGCCGACGTCCAGATGAAGAGATCATCCCCCGCGCCGCCGTCAAGCATATCAGAGCCGCGCCCGCCGATGAGCCCGTCATTCCCGGCGCCGCCCAGAAGGATATCATCCCCCGCCCCGCCCAAAAGCCTGTCATCGCCGTCGCCGCCATCGATCGTATCGGCCCCGGCGCCGCCATCGGCCCGGTCCTTGCCGGCACCGCCAGACAAGGTATCGGTGCCTTTGCCACCCGAAAGCCTGTCGTTGCCGCCATCGCCGCTGAGCGTATCGCCGCCACCGCCGCCCTTGAGCGTATCGCCGCCCGCACCGCCCGCGAGATCGTCCTTGTTTGCGCCGCCGTCGAGCCTGTCTCTGCCGGCACCGCCGATGAGGGTATCGGCACCCGCGCCGCCAGCAAGGGTATCCGCCGACGTGCCGCCATCAAGATGATCGCCACCCGCGCCGCCGTTCAGCTTGTCGTTGCCGCCGCCGCCCAGCAGCCGATCCGCGCCGGCGCCGCCCGAAAGCGTATCGCCGCCTTTGCCGCCGTTGAGCATATCGGCGCCCCTACCGCCGTCGAGCTTGTCATTGCCGGCATCGCCAAACAACTGGTCGTCGCCGTCATTCCCGAGCAGCCGGTCGTTTCCCGACCCGCCCGAAAGCTTGTCATTGCCGCCGCCACCCTTGATCGTGTCTTTGCCGCCGTTGCCCGACACATCGTCCGCGCCGCCCTGGCCGAGCAAACTGTCCGCGCCGCCGCCCCCCGCGATCTCGTCATTGCCGCCGCGGCCCCTGACGGTGTCATCGCCCTTGCCCAGCTGCAGCAGGTCCTCTTTGGCCGAGCCTGAAATCGTCTTGTCGCGTGTGCCGTCGTAAATCCTGACCTTGCCGGAATATTGCACCAGCTCGATCTCGTAGGGCCCGTACTCGTTGCCGAAGGTCGCCTCGACCGCCACCAACATGGCTTCGGTCTGGTCGGCTTCGTAGATCAGGAAATCACGGCGGGGGGTAACGACAAGCCCGCCGGTATCGAGATACAGGCTCAGGTCGAGCGATGTGAGATCTTCTGACAGCGATTTCGACGTGATGACATAGGTATAGCCTTCGACAACCCCGCCTTCGATCGCGAACCAATCCTCTTCGCCGAATATGTTCGCCCAGGCCTCGGGGTCCGGTTCCTCGATATGTCCGCTCTGCTGACCGGGGCGCCCGATGGTGTCAGGCGTCAGCGCATTGCCGCCGTGATCATCCGCCGGCGTGACCCAGACGGTATAGGCGCCGGTATCGCGCTTGTCGGTAAGCCTGTTCACCGCCCCCTGCACGGTGATTGCCACGTCGACTTCCTCGCCCGGCGTCCAACTGTCCTGCCAGGACAGCGAAACCCCCGCCGTCGCGACACCGCCTTCGGTGGAATCGCCCAGCAATTCGTAGTGGCCGGAATTGAGCCAAAGCCCGCTGGCAAGATTTACGTCAACATCGATGAAACTGAGCGGATCGCTGATTTCGACCCCCTCGGCGGTGGCGACATGGATGTCATACACAAAGCCCGCGCGCAGGGCGATGTTGAAGACATCCTTGTCTTCGGAAGTTTCGATCACGCCCGAAAACACCTGATCGGGCGAGGTCAGCGAGGCGGTGAGTTCTTTGTCGAACTGCGCACCGGTCGCCACGTCATCGCCCCAGTCATCAACGATGAAATCCGTCCCGTCCCCTTCGACGACGGTGACCTGGTAGGTATAGGTCTTGTTCTCGTCAATCGTATGGGCCCCGTAATAGGGCTCGAACGCCCAGACGGGCGCGACATACCAGCCCGAGAGATCCGCAGGATCATACAGGAGGTTGAGCGGGCTGTCCGCATCCACGGTCTCGAGGGTGACGCGCGTGTAGTAATCCGCGTAGACCTGATCGTAAGCCGCGATCTGAACGGCCCCATCCCCGGCATGGGTATCCGCCCCCGCCGGCCAGCTGACCCCGATCGGCGCAAAGGCGGTGGACTCGACGTCCAGCGTACCCAGCGCCGTGGAAAGTGCCTCATCCGTTGTCGTCACGATGATCGTGTAGACGGAATTGTACTCCGCCCAGAAAGAGATCCAGCCGCCGAGATCCGCTCCTGTGGAGGTGACCGTGTAGGTCATGCCAACACTCAGAACGGTTGGGTTGGAATAGCTGTCCACCAAATCATACATCGCACGCGCGCCCTGTTGCATCCGTCTCGACCCGCTCAGGCACGCCGCCTCCGCCCATCAAGAAGAGTCCGGAAAACACGCACAAACGAACCTTTTCAATGCGTTATATGACAAGACACGCGTTCGTGAAACCCTCGAAATTCACAAGTCCGCGCAGCCTCGCAGCATGCCCGAACACAGCCCGACCGGCAGCCGGGCTGCGCGCGGCGAAACCAGTTCATCCCGTTGGCTTTGGCGCCGTGATGGCCGCATAATCCGAAGGCTCGCGATGCTGCGCGAAGTCAAAGACGTTGCTGCGGATTTCAGCGCAGCGGTCCAGGTCGATCTCTGCCGTGATCACCTCGTCGGCGCTGGTCGCGGCACGGGCCAGGATTTCGCCGGTCGGCGCCACGATGATGCTGCCCCCGATCAGCTCGCTCCCCTCTTCCACCCCGGCCTTCGCCACGGCCACCGCCCACAATCCGTTCTGGTAACAGCCCGCCTGGATCGACAGTTCGTTGTGGAAATACTGCAGATGATCGTGTTCCGGCGCGGGCGGGTAATGCGCCGGCGTGTTATAGCCCAGAACCACCAGTTCCGCCCCGCCCAGCCCCAGCACCCGCCATGTCTCTGGCCAGCGCCGATCGTTGCAGATGCACATGCCGAGCTTGCCGCCGAAGGCGTCAAACACAGGAAAGCCCAGGTCGCCCTTTTCGAAATACCGCTTTTCGAGATGCTGAAAAGGCCGCCAGTCTTCGTTTTCGCGGTGGCCCGGCAGGTGGATCTTGCGGTATTTCCCGACGATCTCGCCCGCGGCCGACACAATGATCGCGGTGTTGAAATGCCGCCCTTCCGGCGTCAACTCGCCGTAGCCAAGGTGGAAGCCGATCCCCAGTTCCCTGCCCAGATCGAACAGGGGCGCGACGTCGGCGTTCGGCATTTCGGTTTCGAACCACGCGTCGATCTCGGCGGGGTTTTCCATGAACCAGCGCGGGAAAAATGTCGTCAGTGCCAGTTCGGGAAAAACGACCAGCCCGGCCCCACGGGCATGGGCCGTGCGCATCAGCGCGCACATGCGCGCCACCGCAGCACTGCGCGGCTCGTCCCTGGCGATCGGCCCCATCTGCGCGCCCGCGACCACGATTTTTCTGCTCATGTCTTTGCTCCTGCCAGATCGCAAACGAGATCGAGGAGCACCTGTGCGCCCGCCACGATATCCCGCTTGTCGCTGTGTTCTTTTATGTTGTGGCTCAGCCCCTTTTCCGAGGGGATGAAGATCATCGCCGTCGGGCAATCGGGGGCGAACATCTGTGCGTCATGCCCCGCCCCGGACGGCATGCGCTTGACGCTCAACTGCCGCGCGGCGGCCGCCTGCGCGACCTTGCCCACCAGCGCTTCGTCGAAGACCACCGGCGCGAACCGGGCGAGCGCGCGGTGTTCCACCGTGCAGCCCGCCGCTTCGGCCGCGGCTCCGGCCTCGGCCAGCAGGCGCGCGGTTGCGGCGTCGAGCGCCGCGCCATCGGTGTTGCGCAGATCAACCGTCAGACGCGCCTGTTCGGGCACCACGTTGATCAGCCCCGGCGACAGTTCGAACACCCCCACAGTCGCCACCTGCGGCGGGCCAAGCTCGGCCGCGATCCGGTCGGCGGCCAGCGCGATCCGCATGGCCACCTGCCCCGCGTCGCGGCGCAGCGCCATCGGCGTCGTGCCGGCGTGGTTGCTTTGGCCATGCACCGTGAACTCGGTCCAGTGGATGCCCTGCACGCCGGTGACCGCGCCGATGCGTGTACCTTCCTGCTCCAGCACGGGCCCCTGTTCGATGTGCAGTTCGAGATAGGCCGCGGGCGTGATCGGCGCGTCCGTGCCGCGATAACCGATCCGGTCAAGCGCTTCGCCCACCACCCCGCCGCCATCGGTGGCCCGCGTGGCAAGCATGGCGTCAAGATCAAGCGCGCCCTGATAGACGCCCGAGCCCATCATGTCAGGGGCGAACCGTGCGCCTTCTTCGTTGGTGAAGGCGGCGACGGCAATCGGCATCGCGGTTTCGATCCCGGCCCCATCGAGCGCGGCCACAACCTCCAGCCCCGCCAGAACGCCCAGAGCCCCATCGTAGAGCCCGCCGGTGGCGACCGTGTCTATATGCGAGCCGATCATGACCGGCGCGCCTGCACCCCTGCCCGCGCGCAGCCCCCAGATATTACCAATCGCGTCGATGAAAACGGTCAGGCCCAGGGCCTCCATCTCGGCAACCAGCCAGTCGCGCCCGGCCTTGTCGGCATCGCTCAGCGCCAGGCGGCAGACGCCGCCGCCTTCAAGCGCGCCGATCCGGCCGAGGGCGGCAATCCGCGCCATCAGCCGCCCGGGGCTGATCTCGGCCTTCATCGCGCACCCTCGCGAACCGCATCTGCGGTCAGGCCGACAAGCTGCGTGTAAAGCGCGGGGTCTGTATCGCCTTCGGTGCCGAACAGCAGCACGCGCGAAGACGGATCAAGGCCAAGCATCGCGCGCGCCTCGGCATCGCGCAGCGCGGCGGCCAGCCCGGCCAGCCCCGCCACGGCGGATTCCCCGGCCACGATCGCCGCGTCGCCGCCGGCCGGCCGCGCCAGCCGGCGCATCGCCGCTACGGCGGCGTCATCGGTCAGCGCCAGGACCGCATCGGCGTGGTCGTGCAGGATTTCCCAGGCGAGCGCAGAGACCTCGCCGCAGGCCAGCCCGGCCATCAGCGTATCGAGATCGCCCGCGACCGCCGTGGGCCTGCCCGCGCGAAAGGAAGACAGAAAACAGGCGGAGCGGTCGGGATCGCACAGGATGATCCGTGGCCGGCGCGTGCCCCAGCGCCTTACCGCCAGGGCGGTAACCGCGGCGGCCATGCCGCCCACGCCGGTCTGCAGAAAGATGTGGGTCGGCGGTGTGTCGAGCGCGTCAAAAGCCTCCGCCGCCATGACCTCATAGCCCTGCATCACGTCTCGCGGCACGTCCATATAGCCTTCGTAGGAGGTGTCGGAGACCACGAACCATCCCTCTTTCGTGGCGGTTTCCTGCGCCACGCGCACGCTGTCGTCGTAATTCCCGTCACAGCGGCGGACCTCGGCGCCGTAAGCCTCGATCGCCGCCTTGCGCGCCTCGGAGACCGTGGCGTGGATGAAGATCACGCAGGCGCAGCCGAAGTTGCGCGCACCCCAGGCGACCGAACGCCCGTGGTTGCCATCGGTCGCGCAGCACACGGTGATCCGTGCGGCAAGATCGGGATAGGCCACGCGTGTCACCTCATCCATCGTGACTTCGCGCCCCAGCGCCTTTGACAGTTCCGCCTTGAGCAGCCGGGCCACGGCATAGGCCCCGCCAAGCGCCTTGAAACTGCCCAGGCCAAAGCGGCCGCCCTCATCCTTGTAGTGCAGCGTGGCGATGCCGAGCTCTGCCGCAAGCGCGGGCAGCGCCACCAGCGACGTGGGCGCATAGCCCGGCCAGCCGGAGATCGCATCGAAGGCCGCGTTCAGCCCCGCGTCGCTCAGAATCGCGTTCTGTGCCGCCGTCCAAGGATTGTCGCGTCTCGCCCCTTGGTTGAGACGCAGGGTAAAGCCCTCCGGCGTGCCTGGAGCGCGTGAGATTTCAGTGGTCATGGAATCCTCGGAATTATTGGCCCCGGTGGGCGGTGGCCCGGGCGGCACACCGCCGCCCGGGCCGGTCTGGGATCAGAAGCCGGCCTTTTCCTCGTCGATCGAGGTCAGCATGGCTTCGAGCATCGATGCGCCCTCGGTGCCGTATTTTTCCTCGATCAGAGTGCGCACGGCCGGCTGGGCGGCGGCGGCGAACTTGGCCTGCTCCTCGGGCGTCACGACGTTGACCTCCATTTTGGCGGCAAGTGCGGGAAGACCCTTGTCGGAGGCTTCGATCACGCGGCTCATGGCGCGGCCCGCATCGGTGGCCACATCAGAGGCCCAGTTGATCAGGTATTGATCCTCTTCGCTGAGCGAGGCCAGGAACTCGGCGTTCATCGTCCAGATATAGGGCGTGATCAGGTGGTTGGTGATCGAGAGGTATTTCTGCACCTCGTCGAACTTGGCGAAGGCGATGATCGGCACCGGGTTCATCTGGCCATCGGCGACACCCGTCTGCAGCGCGGTATAGACCTCGGCCCAGGGCAGCGCGGTCGGCTGGCCGCCCAGCGACGAGATGATCGTTTCATGCGTCGGCAAGGTCATGGTGCGGATGCGCTGGCCTTCCATGTCGGCCACCGAGGCGATCGGCGCCTTGCCCGAGGTGAAGGCGAAGAACCCGCCGGAATCCAGAAGGCCGAGCACTTCGAGGCCCGTTTTTTCCTCCAGATCGGCTACGAATTTTTCACCGAAGGAACTGTCTTCGTCAATCACCTTGGACGCGACACCGATGTTGGGAAACGCAAACGGGATGTCGAACACGCCGACCAGCGGATAGTGCTGCGCGATGCCGCCCGACGACGAGATCGTGCTTTCCACGAGGCCCGAACGCACTTGTTCGATCACCTCGTTATCCTTGCCAAGCTGGCCGTTGGGGAACAGTTGCACCTCGATACGGCCGTTCGAATTGGATTCCACCAGCGACTTGAACACCGCCGACATCGCGCCCGAATGGCTGGCGAACGGGTCTTCGGGATTGAGATGCGCCAGGCGGATGGTGATATCGGCGGCCTGCGCGCTTGCACCGAGGCAGAGCCCGACCAGCGCCAGGGAGGCGGATTTGAGGATCGACATGGATAGTTCCTTTCCTGTTGGGAATTGCACCGGGGTCAGAGCCCCAGCAGTCTTGGTATGAAAAGCGTGAGGCCGGGCCAGAAGGCGATCACCAGAAGGATACCGACCTCGGCGATGATGAAGGGCCAAAGCTCGCGCGTGATCGCCTCGACCTTCTCGCCGGTGACAGAGGCCAGCACAAAGAGGCAGGCCCCCACCGGTGGCGTCATCAGCGAGATATTGAGCGCGAGAATGATCATGATGCCCGCATGTACCGGCTCCATCCCGATCTGCACCGTCAGCGGTGCCAGCACCGGGGCAAGGATGATCAGCGTGGCGTTGATATCCATCACCAGCCCGATCAGCAGCAGCAAGATCAGCACCAGGGCGATAATGATCTGCGGGTTGTCGGACACCGCCAGCAGCCCTGTCGCGATGGCCTGCGGAATACGGTTGAACGTCATCCACCAGCCAAGGATCGAGGCGGAGGCGATGATCAGGAAGATCACCCCGGTGATGCGGGTGGTGCGCACGCCGATCTCATACAGATCGCGCCAGGAAAGCGCGCGGTAGATCACCCCGCCGACGAACAGCGCGTAGGCCACGGCGATGGCGGCCGCCTCGGTTGGCGTGGCGAACCCGCCCAGGATCGAGCCCAGGATGAAAACCGGCAGCAGCGCCGCCAGAAAGCCTTCGCGCAGGGCCTGCGCCACCGCACGGAAGCTCGGGCGCCCCGCGCCCTTGGGCAGGTTCTTGCGCCGCGCGGTCAGCGCGATGACGCCCATGCAGATCCCGCAGATCAGCAAGCCCGGCAGGATGCCCGCGGCAAACAGCCCCGCGATCGACACGCCCATGATCGAGCCATAGATGATCGCCAGCGTCGAGGGCGGGATGGTCGGCCCGATGATCGAGCCCGCGGCGGTGACCGCGGCCGCATAAGCGCGCGTGTAGCCCGCCTTCTGCATCGCCGGCACCATCGTGTTGCCAAAGGCCGCCGCATCGGCGGTGGCCGAGCCGGTGATGCCCGCGAACATCACGCTCGCCACCATGTTGGAATGCGCCATGCCCCCGCGCATCCAGCCCACCAGCGCATCGGCGAGCTTCACCAGCCCCTGCGTGATGCCCGAACGGTTCATGATCTCGCCCGCAAGGATGAAAAACGGCATGGCGAGAAAGGGAAAGAGATCCAGCCCGGCAAAGATCCGGTCGGGGGCCATCTGCATGAAGCGCGGCCCCATATCCAGAATGCCGATCATCCCCGCCACGCCGATGGAAAAGCCCACCGGCATTCCGATCGCCATCAACCCGAAGAACGCGATTGCCACCAACAAGGTACCCATCAGTTATCTCCCGTCGGAACAATGGTGGCACCGGTCGCCTCTGGCGCGCTTTCGGCGAAATAGTCGTGGATGCCGATCAGGGCCAACTGGATACAGGCAACAGCGGCCGCCAGCGGGACACCCATGAACGGATACCCCTTGGGCATGTCGTAAATCATGGTCAGGCGCGAAAACCCCTTGGCGGCGAAACCGATGCCATAGAAGAAAAGCGCGAAGAAAAAGACGAAGGCGATCACATCGAAAGAGACCGCCAGCCAGCGCCGCACCCGTGCCGGAAGACGCCCGAAGATGAACTCGACGCCGATATGCTCGCGATGCGCGATGCCCGACGACACCGCCAGAAGCGCCATCCAGATCATCAGGTAGCGCGCCAGTTCCTCGGTGAAGGTCAGCGGCAGGGGGATGACGTACCGCACCAGAATGCCCAGCCAGACGTCCAGAACCAGCACCGCCAGAAGCGCGACGCAGATACGCTCCACGCCCCAGTTGACTCTCAGGCTCAATCGCTTTGCTCTGATCGCTATGTGTGACACCGCGCGAATATCCCCAGATTGCGAGTCTTGACGACGTGACGAAAATATTTTTCCATCAGTCAGTAAATAATGAAATCTCATTTTCTCCACCGGAGTCAAAGCATGCCCAATAATCAAGCAAAAATCGGCAGCCAAACGATGGCGCGGCGTATTCATGAGGCATATTCGGGATTATCCGAGGGCGAACGGCGGATCGCGGAAACCATTCTCCAAAGCCCGGCCGAGCTCGCCGTGTTCACCGCCTCGGAACTGGCCGGTCAGGCCGGTGTATCCAATGCAACCGTCAGCCGGTTCTTCCGGCGCCTCGGCTACAGCAATTTCGAAGAGGCCCGGCAGGACGCACGCCGGATGCGGGCGCTGGGATCACCGCTCTACACCGGGCGCAAATCTACGGACAGGAGCGACCCCGTATCAGAGCTGATCCGCAGTGAGATCGCCCTGCTCGAGACAACCTTGACCCGGGTGAATCCGCTCACGATCAAGGAAATCGGCCAGGCCATCGCGACAGCGCCCCGCATCCGCACCCTGGGCTACCGCAACAGCCATTTCCTGGCACAATACGCCACGGCCCAGCTCGCACAGATGCGCCCCGGCGTGTCGCCGCTGCTCTTGCCGGGGCAGACCCAGGCCGAGGGCATCTCGATGCTTGGCAAGGGCGATCTCGCCATCATCGTGGGCCTTCGCAGGCGCCCATCGGGTTTCGTCCGCGCGGTCGAGGAGATCGCGGAGCGTGGCGCCAGCATCCTTTTGATCGCCGACCAAACCATCCGGGCCGCCCCGGCCTTCGCGACATGGACGCTCGAATGCGCCGTCGACACACCCCAGTTCGCGGATTCCTATGTTGGCGCGGTCTCGATGCTGCGGCTGCTGACCCTGGAAACACGCCGCGCGCTGGGAGAGGCGGGCCGGGTCTATCTCGAAGAGGTCGAGGAGCTTCGCGGGCGGCTGGGCGAGCTGGAATAGACCTGACGGCAAGATCCGCCGCAGCGCGCAGAATCGCTTCGGGGGCGCGAGGAAGGCCCGTTTCAGGAATGCGGCGCCCGTCCGATCACGGTCTGCCCGGAAAAACGTCAGCTTTCCGCCCCGCCAGACCGTATTCGCCAAAAAATGCGCAGCACTGATAAGCCCGATGCCCCTGGCCCTGCCTCATCTCTTCAAATCAGAATATTACTCGACGTAAGGGCTCGCCCGTCTTGAACTCTGCAATCGTTGGTGGTGCAGTAAGCCTATGCCCCGGCAACGGCATCGTTCGGGCGGCGCAGTTTTCAACCACACGGCAAAGAGGTCATCTATGAAACGGACACTGCTTTTTTCATTCCTGCTCGGCACGTCGCTGGCGACGGCGGCGCTCGCGGCCAGCCACATGAAAGATGGCGTGGCGCTCGCCGACGAACAGGTGTTCACCTACCGCGTTCTAGATGACATCAAATCCTTCGACCCGCAGATCAACACCGATGTCGACGGCTCCGGCGTGCTGCGCGACCTGTTCGAAGGGCTTTTCAACGATGATGCGATCGGCGATCAGGTGCCCGGCGCGGCCAAGGGCTATACGCTCAGCGAAGACAAGAAAACCTATACCTTCACCCTGCGCGATGCGAAATGGTCGAACGGCACGCCGGTGAAAGCGTCGGATTTCGTCTATGCGTGGCGCCGGCTGGTCGATCCGGCGACAGCTTCGGAATATGCGTGGTACATGGAGCTGATGGGCGTCACCAACGCCTCGGCGGTCACCAAGGGCGAACTGCCGCCCGAAGAGCTGGGTGTGACGGCACTCGACGACAAGACGCTGCAGGTGACGATCGACCAGCCCCTGCCCTATTTCATCTCGATGCTCACCCATTCCTCGACCTTCCCGGTGCCGCAGGCCGTTGTCGAGGAACTGGGCGATCAATGGACCAGGCCGGGCAATCTTGTCGGCAACGGCGCCTATGTGCTGACCGAATACCAGCCGGGTGAACGCGTGGTGCGCGAACGCAATCCCGAATACTGGAATAACGATGAAACGATCATCGACAAGACCGTCGCCCTGATCATCAATGACGAAAACCAGGCGCTGACCCGCTATCTGGCCGATGAGCTGGACAAGACCGATGTGCCCGCCGGCCAGTACCCGAGGCTCAAGGCCGAGTACCCCGAAGAGGCCTATTCCTTCCCCCGCTCCTGCTCCTACATCTATTTCTTCAACATGGGCGAGAACGGGCCGGAGTACTTGAAGGACGTGCGCGTGCGCAAGGCGCTGTCCTATGCCATCGACCGCGACATCATCGTCGAGCGTATCCTGCAGGGTGGCCAGTACCCGTCTTACAACTTCACCCATCAGGCGACCGCGGGCTTCAAGCTGCCGCCGATCGAATGGGCGGAATGGACTCAGGCCGAGCGCAATGAAAAGGCCAAGGCGCTGCTGGCCGAGGCCGGCTATGGCAAGGACAACCCGCTGAAGGTCACCATCAACTACAACACCGACGAGGGGCACAAGAAGATCGCCATCGCCGCGTCGCAGTTCTGGAAACAGACGCTGGGCGTCGAGACCGAGCTGGCGAATTACGAATGGAAGGTCCACACCGACAAGATGCAGAAGGGCGATTACGAAATCGGCCGCTATGCCTGGTGCGGCGACTATAACGAAGCTTCGACCTATCTGGATCTGATGACCAGCTATTCGGGCCACAACAACGCCAAATATTCGGATCCGGAATATGACCGCCTGATGGCCGAATCCAAGACCATGGCCGACCCGCAGCCGAACTATACCGCCGCCGAGGCGATGCTGGCCGAGGCGATGCCTTTCGCGCCGATCTATCAGTACACCGGCGTGATCATGCTCAAGCCCGAGGCCAAGGGCTGGCCCGTCGAGAACCTGATGCAGAACTGGTATTCGCGCGATCTATATATCACCGCCGAATAACCCGTTGCGCGGGGCGCCCCGTGTCGGGCGCCCCACCCCTTTGTGTCATCCGGCGGTTTGCTCCCCATGTTCAACTTCATACTGAAACGGCTGGCCGTGGCCGTGCCTACACTGCTTATCCTCATCATTCTGTCTTATGTGCTGATGCATGCGGCCCCCGGCGGCCCCTTCACCCAGGAACGCGCCGTCCCGCCCGAGATCATGGCCAATCTCGAGGCGAAATACGGGCTGAATCAGCCGCTGTGGAAACAGATCCTGACCTATGTGACGGATGTGACCACCCGGTTCGATTTCGGCCCCTCCTTCGTCTACAAGGACCGGAGTGTGAACGAGATCATTGCCCAGGGCTTTCCGATCACCCTGACCTACGGCACGATATCCTTCGTCGTCGCGGTGCTGGCGGGCTGTACGCTGGGCGTGCTGGCGGCGGTCTATCACAACAGCTGGCTGGATTACCTGGCCGTCGGCATCTCGGTCGGGGCGCAGGTGCTGCCCAATTTCGTGATGGCGCCCATCCTGGTTCTGGTCTTCACCCTGTGGCTGGGCTGGTTGCCCGGCGGCGGCTGGCAAGGGGGCGAATGGCAGTTCCTCGTGATGCCGGTGATCGCGCTTTCGACCAGTTTCATGGCCTCTATCGCGCGGATCACACGCTCTTCGATGCTCGAGGTGCTGAACGCCAATCACATCCGCACCGCCCGCGCCAAGGGTCTGCCGACCCGCCGGGTGATCCTGCGCCACGCGCTGAAACCCGCGCTGCTGCCGGTGATTTCCTATCTCGGCCCGGCCTTCGTGACCATGATCACCGGTTCAGTGGTGATTGACATGTTCTTTTCCACCGGCGGCATCGGCTTGTTCTTCGTCAACGCCGCGTTGAACCGGGACTATTCCGTGATGATGGGCATCACCATTCTGGTGGGCGGGCTGACCATCATCTTCAACCTTGTCGTCGATATCCTCTACGCCTGGATCGACCCGAAAATCCGGTACTGAGCCATGATCATCGAAAAAGAGAAAATGACCAGCCTGGCCGACCGGCTGGTCGAGCAGGAGGTGAAGGGCCGGTCGCCCTGGACCGATGCGCGCAAACGTTTCCTGAGGAACCGTGCCGCGATGGCCGGGCTCGTGGTCCTGGTACTGGTTCTGATCTTCGCCGCGACCGGGCCGTTTCTGGCGCGGTTTTCCATTGACGAGATCGACTTCATGATCATCGGCCAGGTGGCGGAACTGGGCGGCCCCTCGTTCGAGACGGGCCACTACTTCGGCACCGACGATCTGGGCCGCGACCTGTTCGCGCGGGTCGTTCAGGGCACGCAGGTATCGCTGATGGTGGGCATCGTGGGCGCGGGGATCGCGGTGATCGCGGGCACGCTTTACGGCGCGGTTGCGGGCTATGCCGGCGGCGCGCTCGACAACCTGATGATGCGCGCCGTCGATATCCTGATGGCCATCCCCTACATGTTCGTGCTGATCCTGCTGCTGGTGATCTTCGGCCGCTCGATCGGGATGCTGTTCGTGGGCATCGGCCTTCTGTCGTGGCTCGACATGTCACGCATCGTGCGCGGTCAGACCCTTTCGCTGAAGAACAAGGAATTCATCGAGGCCGCGCGCGCCACCGGCGTTTCCGGCTTTCGCATCATCATCCGGCATATCGTGCCCAACCTTCTGGGGGTGGTGGCCGTTTATGCCACGCTTCTGGTGCCGCTGATGATCCTGACCGAAAGCTTCATCAGCTTCCTGGGTCTCGGCGTGCAGGAGCCGCTGACCTCCTGGGGTGCGCTGATCTCCGAAGGCGCGGGGACGATGCAATACGGCACGCTCTGGCAGCTTGCCTTCCCGCTGTTCTTTTTCGTCATCACCCTGTTCGGCTTCTTCTTCGTGGGCGATGGCCTGCGCGATGCGCTTGACCCGAAGGACCGCTGACATGGCCCTGCTTGATATCCGCAATCTCTCGGTCGATTTCGACACGAATGACGGCACCGTCAGCGCGGTCAGCGACGTCAGCCTGTCGGTCGCGCCCGGCGCCACCCTTGCCATCGTCGGCGAAAGCGGCTCGGGCAAAAGCCAGACCGCCTTTGCCGCGCTCGGCCTGCTGGCCCGCAACGGCCGCGCCACCGGTTCCGTCATGTTCGACGGGCAGGAAATCCTGAACGCGCCGCTGTCGGTGCTGAACCGGATCCGTGCCGCCGAGATCGCCATGGTGTTTCAGGATCCGATGACATCGCTCAACCCCTATATGCGGGTGTCCGACCAGATGGCCGAGGTGCTGACCCAGCACAAGGGGATGAGCAAGCGCGATGCGGTGGCGGCCTCTGTCCGGATGCTCGACGCGGTGAAGATACCCGATGCCAAGGCCCGCGTGCGGCTTTATCCGCACGAGTTTTCCGGCGGGATGCGGCAGCGGGTGATGATCGCCATGTCGCTGCTGGCCCGGCCGCAGCTTCTGATCGCCGACGAGCCGACCACGGCGCTGGATGTGACGGTGCAGGCGCAGATCATGCATCTGTTCGCCGAGCTGCAACAGGAATTCGGCATGGCCGTGCTGCTGATCACCCATGATCTGGGCGTGGTCGCGGGCTTCTGCGAAGAGGTTCTGGTGATGTATGGCGGGCGGATCATGGAACAGGCCCCCACCGATCCGCTGTTCGAAACCCCGTCACACCCCTATACGCGCGGCCTGCTCAAGGCGATCCCGCGTGTGGATGTGGCCACCCATGCGCTCGACACCATCCCCGGCAGCCCGCCCAACATGCTGCACCCGCCCGCGGGCTGCCCGTTCGAACCGCGCTGCCGCTGGGCCGGCGAAGACTGCCGCGCCGCGGTGCCGCCGCTGGACCGCTTCGCCCCCGGCCGAAGCCGCGCCTGCATCCGCAAACCGGAGGAGCTGACATGACCGATCTGCTGAAAGTCGAGGATCTGCGCGTGAACTTCGACATCCACCGCGATGGCGACATGCCCTGGACCCCGCCGCGCCGGCTGCAGGCGGTGAGCGGCGTGGATTTCACCCTCAAACAGGGCGAAACGCTGGGCATCGTCGGCGAAAGCGGCTGCGGCAAGTCCACCCTCGCCCGCGCCCTGATCCGGCTGGTGCCCGGCGAGGGTCGCGCGCTGTGGCTGGGCTCGGAAAACCTGCTGGGGCTGTCGCGGTCGCGCATGATGAAATACCGCTCGCAGATCCAGATGGTGTTCCAGGATCCGCTCGCCTCGCTTGATCCGCGCATGACCGTGGGCCAGATCATCGCCGAGCCCTTGCGCACCCACCGGCGCGATCTTTCGGCGCCCCGGGTCAAGGCGCGGGTGAAGGAGATGATGGAGCGGGTCGGCCTGCTGCCCAACCAGATCAACCGCTATCCGCATGAGTTTTCCGGCGGCCAGTGTCAGCGCATCGGCATTGCCCGTGCCCTGATCGTCGAGCCCAAGCTGGTGATCTGCGACGAGCCTGTGTCGGCGCTCGACGTGTCGATTCAGGCCCAGGTGATCAACCTGCTGATGCGGCTGCAGCAGGAGATGGGGCTTTCGCTGATCTTCATCGCCCATGATCTGAGCGTCGTGCGCCACATCTCTAACCGGGTCATGGTGCTCTATCTGGGCAAGGTGATGGAGATCGCGACGCGCGACGCGCTTTTCGGCAAGCCGCTGCATCCCTACACGCAGGCGCTGATGTCGGCGGTGCCGATCCCGGACCCCAAGATCGAGCGCAACAAGACCACCATCCAGCTTGAGGGCGATCTGCCCTCGCCGATGGCGCCGCCCTCCGGCTGCGTTTTCCGGACGCGCTGCCCGAAGGCGCAGGCGCTTTGCGCGGACAATCCGCCAGTGCTGGAACGCAAGGCGGACGGCGAGGAAGATCAGAAAGTGGCCTGCCATTTCGCGTGAGCGGCCGCGCTCAGGGGTGTTGCGGGCCACCAATGGCATCGCGCACCCCGATCTGTCGGATGAACGCCTCCATCCGGGCGATCTCGGCCGCGCCGATCTCGTCCCAGCCCAGAACCGAAAGCGTCAGGTTCCGCTGGCTGCGCAGGCTGAAGATCATCATGATCATCGCCGCCACCCGCATCCGCAGATCGACCCCGCCGCCCGCGCCGTTCTCGACCGTCGCCAGAACCGAGGCCACCGCCTGCACCAGCCGGCTGACCCCCTGATCCTGAATAATGCCGAACGCCTCGTCATTCTCCCGTTCGCAGCGCGACATGAACTGGATCCAGGCGGGCGGAATCTGCGCCGAGACGACGATCCGGAACATGGCGGTCAGGGCCTGCTCGAGCCGCCGGACGGGGTCACGCTCCGGCCCGTGAACGAGCGCTTCGGCCACCGGATCGAACCGGTCGCGAATACCCCCCGCGATCACCCCTGCCGCGGCCAGGTAAAGCTCTTTCTTGCCGCCGAAATGATAGGATACCGCCGCCAGGCCCGCGCCGCTGCGACGGGCGAGATCGCGCAGACGGGTGGCGCCGTAGCCATGCGCCCCGAACGCCTCGATCGCGGCGGCGATCAGCTTTGCGCGGGTGGCGTCGCTGCGCGCGGCATGGCCGTTCGGGCTGAGGGATTCGTTAACCTTCATGCGGGCACAATCGCCCAGCCCGCGCCGCAACGCAAGAAGTTGGAACAGGCGTTCCAACTCACTTGACACTCGCTTGGCGCGGCTGTTACGGGCAAGATGGGGAAACCGGAAAAACCGCTGAAGCGGCATAACAGTGAACTGGTTATCGGAGACGCGGCACATGTGCAGGTATCCCAGAACGATCGCCCGGGGCCTGGCGGCTGTCACTGCCGGCATCCTGTCGGCCGCGCTCGCGGCAGCGGCGGCGGCGGCGCAGGACACGGCACAGGGCGACGCGCCGAAGGCCGCGCCCCTGCCCGTTACACTGGTGCAGGCCAAGTTCGCCTCGGTGATCTCCAGGGCAAGCCTGACCGGCGACATCGAGCCGCGCGAGAGCACGCAGATCGCCTTCCGTGACGGCGGACGCATCCTGTCGCTCGAGGTGACCGCCGGCGACCATGTGATCAAGAGCCAGGAGCTTGGCCAGGTCGACGCGACCCAGGCGTTGGAACGCCTGCGCGAGGCCGAGGCCGAAGGCGAGGCGATTCTGGCCGATCTGGAACGGGCCAAGCAGGATTTCGACCGTCAGGTCGCGCTGTTCGACCGGGGCGTGACCACGCGTGTGCTTCTGGATGAGGCAAGCGAAGCGTTGCAGACGCTGCAGGCCCGCCTGAAACAGGCCGACGCGCAGATCAGCCAGAGCAAGGCCGCGCTTGATGAAACCGTGTTGCGGGCGCCGTTCGACGGGTCGGTGATGGAGCGGATGGCCGAGCCGGGGCAGATCGTCGGCCCCGCCACCCCGGTCTTCGAACTTGCCGCGGATGACGGGCTGGATGCGGTTTTCGCGGTGCCCGACACATTCCTGGCGCATCCGATCGAAGGCACCGAGGTCGAGCTGCGCATGCTGGACCAGCCCGACCTGATGATGACAGGCACGGTGCGCGAGGTCTCTCCGATGCTCGACCCCCGCAACGGCAGCATCACGGTGCGCGTTTCGGTGAACAACCCCGATCCGTCGGTCCGGCTGGGCGCGCCGGTCGCGGGGGCGATCGGCTATTCCGCCGGCGCCGCTTTCGCCCTGCCCTGGACGGTTCTGACAGCCACCGCAAAGGGGCCGGCCGTCTGGGTCGTGAACCGGCCGGACATGACCGCCCATCTGCGCCAGGTCACGATCTCCCGGCATCTCACCGGGCGCGTGCTGATCTCGGAGGGGCTTGAAGAGGGTGAACTCGTGGTCGCCGACGGCTCTCATCAACTGTATCCAGGGCGCCCCGTCCGGGAAGGCAAGGCCGAATGATGCGCATGATCCTTCTGATCGCGATCGCCGGCCTGCTGGCCGGCTGCAAGGAAGATGACCCTGCCGCGCTGCCGCCACGGCCTGTGGTTTCCGAAATCGTCCGCACCAACCAGATCGAGGCGCGCGACCTGACCGGCACGGTCGCCGCGCGCGTCGAAACCGATCTGGGGTTTCAGGCCACGGGGCGGATCATTTCCCGCCCGGTGTCGATTGGCGATGTGGTTGCCCGTGGCTCCGTGCTGGCCGAGCTTGATCCGGACGATCTGGAAAGCGCCCGACAGGCTGCGGCCGCCGGCCTTTCCGCCGCAAAGGTGCGGCTGGAAACGGCCCGGCGCGCATCGGAACGCACGCGCGCGCTTGTGGCGCGCGGGGTGGCGACCGTGGCGCAGCAGGAAAGCGCCGACAGCGCGCTTTCCTCCGCCAAGGCAGAGCTGGAACGCGCGACCGCCGTACTGACCAAGGCGGAAGACGCGCTAGGCTTCGCTGTGCTGAGGGCCCCGCTGGACGGTGTCATCACCGATGTCCTCGCCGATGCCGGGGCGGTCGTGTCGGCCGGGCAGCCGGTGGTGCGCCTTGCCGGAACGCGCGATCGTGAAGCGGTTGTCGATCTTCCCGAAAGCGCGGTGGAGGCGCTTGGCGACGACGCCGTGTTCGAGGTCGGGCTTCGCGGCTTTCGCGACATCCGCACCACCGCACGCGTCACCGAGATCGAACCGGTTGCCGACAGCGCAACCCGCACGCGACAGGTGCATCTGGAACTGAAGGAGCCGCCGGCCTCCATGCGGCTGGGGGTGCTTGTCCACGTACATCTCATCGGCGGTGGCGGCGCGCTGATCGCGGTTCCCGAAAGCGCCATCCTGTCGGAGAACGGCGCGAGTTATGTCTGGCGGGTGAAGCGGCCCGAAGACAGGGTTGAACGTATCGCGGCCGAGGTTTCGCCGCTGGGCGATGGCCGGGTGCGCGTGCACTCGGGCGTCGATGTGGGGGACGAGATCGTGACCAGGGGTGTCCATAGTCTGGAGGCGGGCCAGCGCGTCGGGCCGCGGGTGCAATGATGCGGGGTTTCAACCTGTCGGACTGGGCGCTGCGCCATCGCTCGTTCGTCTGGTACATGATGATCGCCTCGCTGATCGCCGGCACCATTTCCTATATCGGCCTGGGGCGCGAAGAGGATCCCAGCTTCTCGATCAAGACGATGATCGTGGCGGCCGCCCTGCCCGGCGCCGATACCGACGAAACGCTCGGCCAGGTCACGGACCGGATCGAGAAGAAGCTGGAAGAGCTCAACGAGCTTGACGCCACCCGTTCGGTGACGGCGCCGGGTCAGGTCGTGGTGTATGTCGACCTGCTGCCCACCACGCCCGCGCGGGAGATTCCGCGCATCTGGCAGCAGGTGCGCAACATGATGACCGACATCCGCGCCGATTTCCCCGAGGAATTCGCCGGCTTCCAGTTCAACGACAGTTTCGGCGACGTGTACGGCAACATCTATGCCTTCACCTCCGACGGGTTCACCCCGCGCGAATTGCGCGATTACGTCGAGGCGGTGCGCACGGAGATAGAGGCGCTGCCCGACGCCGGCAAGATCGACCTTATCGGCGCCCAGGACGAGGCGATCTATCTGGAGTTCTCGACGCGGCGGCTGGCGGCGCTGGGGCTTGACCAGCGCGAGGTGGTGGCCACTCTGGCGGATCAGAATGCCATCGTGCCCTCCGGCGTGATCGACGCCGGCGACGAACAGGTGATCGTGCGTGTCGGCGGCCAGTTCACCGACGCCGACAGCCTGGCGGCGGTGAACCTGCGGGTCGGCGACCGCTTTTTCAACATCGGCGACATTGCCGAGATCACGCGCGGCTACAAAGACCCGCCCGACAACCTGTTTCGCTACAACGGCCAGCAGGGCATCGCCCTGGTCATCGGCATGCGCACGGGCGGCAACATCCTGGACTATGGCGACGATCTGGAACAGTTGATGACGCGGGTCGAGGCGAAACTGCCGGTCGGGATCCACATGAGCAGGGTGGCGGATCAGCCTGATCAGGTCCGGCACGCGGTCGGCCATTTCGTGCGCGCCCTGGCCGAGGCGATCGCGATCGTTCTTGCCGTCACCTTCGTCAGCCTGGGGCTGCGGGCGGGCCTCGTCGTGACGCTGACCATTCCCCTGGTTCTCGCGATCACCTTCGTGATCCTTGATCGCTACGGGATCACGCTGCAGCGGATTTCGCTGGGGGCGCTGATCATCGCGCTGGGGCTTTTGGTCGATGACGCGATGATCGCGATCGAAACCATGATCTCGCGGCTGGAACTGGGGGAAAGCCTGCCCAAGGCGGCCTCTTACGCCTGGACCTCGATCGCCTTTCCGATGCTGACGGGAACGCTTGTCACGGTCGCGGGCTTCGTCCCCATCGGGCTGAACGATTCGGCCGCGGGGGAATACACCTTCTCGCTGTTCGTCGTGATCGCCGTCTCGCTGATTGTCTCATGGCTGGTGGCCGTTCTTTTCGCGCCGCTTCTGGGGGTCACCCTGCTGCCGGCGAACATGCCCCACCATGACGGCACACCGGGCCGGATCCGCAAGGCCTTTCACACGATCCTGCGGGCGGCGATGCGGGCGCGCTGGCTGACCATCGCGCTGACGCTGGCGATCTTCGGGGCGTCGATCTGGGGCATGGGATTTGTCCAGATGCAGTTCTTTCCGAATTCGGACCGCACGGAACTGATTGTCGATTTCACGGCGCGCCAGAACGTCTCGATCACCGAAACCCGCCGCCAGATGGACCGGCTGGAGGCCGGTTTCGCCGATGACGAGGATATCGAATACTGGACATCCTATGTCGGTCGCGGCGCGCCGCGCTTCCTGCTCACCTTCGAAGCGCCGACACCCGGCCCCTATCTGGGCCAGATCGTTCTGAACACCACATCGGTCGAGGCGCGCGACCGGGTCCGGGCCCGGATCGAAGCGCGCGCGGCCGAGGAATTCGCCGGCTTCGACATCTACCCCAAGCTTCTCGAACTCGGCCCCCCCGTGGGCAAGCCGGTGCAGTACCGCATATCGGGCCCCGGGCCTTCGGCCTTGCGCGACCGTGCCCGCGACCTCGCCGCGATCCTTGCCGGGGATGAGCGTCTGGCCGGGATCGTACTGGACTGGAGCGAACCTGCACGGGTGGTGCGCGTGGATGTCGATCAGGACAAGGCGCGCCAGCTTGGCGTGTCGGCGCAGGACATTGCGCTGTCGCTGAACGCGGTCTTCAACGGCCAGTTGATCACCGAACTGCGCGACGAGACATATCTGGTGGACATCATCGTGCGCGGAGCCGACGAAGACCGCCGTTCGGTGGAATCGCTGTTTGACCTGCAGCTGACCACGCGCGACGGCCGTGCCATCCCGCTTTCGAGCCTGGCGACGCTGCGCTACGACACCGAACAACCGGTGATCATGCAGCGCAACCGTGTGCCCACGATCACCATCAAGGCCGCCGTGGCGACCCGCGACCAGCCGCTGACGGTTGTCCGGGCGCTTGAACCGCAGATCCGGGAATTCGAGCAAACCCTGCCCGCCGGATACCGGATCGAGGTTGGCGGAACACAGGAAACCACCAGCGACTCGGTCATGCCGATCGTGCAGGTCGTGCCGCTGATGCTGATCATCATGGTGACGCTGGTGATGATCCAGATGCAGAGCTTCCGGCTCAGCCTGATCGTTCTTTGCGCCGCCCCGCTGGGCCTGATCGGCGTCGTCGCGGCGCTGGTGCCCTCGGGCGCCCCGCTTGGCTTCGTGGCGATCCTCGGGGTGCTGGCGCTGGTCGGCATCCTGATCCGGAACTCGATCATTCTGGTCAACGAGATCGAAGAGCTGCGCAAGGCCGGCAAATCCCGCTGGGATGCGGTATTCGAGGCTAGCGACAGCCGCGCCCGCCCGATCCTGCTGACCGCGGCCGCCGCCAGCCTGGCGCTGATCCCGATCGCCCGGCAGGTGTTCTGGGGGCCGATGGCCTATGCGATGATCGGTGGCATCATCGTCGGAACGCTGGTCACGCTCCTGTTCATCCCGGCGCTGTATCTGCTTGTCTTCCGTGTCGCGGCGCCAGGCGAAACGGAATAGGATAACATCGCACGGCTCAGGCGTCGCGCGGGCGCCGGGCATGAGGGAGGCCCGATGGCAGTGAAGTTGGGATTGGCACTGGGAAGCGGCGGCGCGCGGGGCTGGTGCCATATCGGCGTGCTGCGCGCGCTCGAGGAAGAGAGCCTCGCCCCCGACATGATTTGCGGTGCCTCGATGGGCTCCCTTGTCGGCGCGGCCTATGTATCGGGCGTGCTGGACCCGCTCGAAGATTTCGCGCGCTCCATCTCGCAGGTCACGGTGGCCCGGATGCTCGATGTCAACATCGCTTCGGGCGGGCTGATCGAAGGCAAGTCCATCGACCGAAAGCTGCGCAGCCTCGGCTTCAAACCCTCGTTTTCCGATCTGGACAAACCTTTCCTCGCGGTGGCCAGCGATCTTTACGCCGGCTGCGAAGTCTGGCTGCGAGAGGGCGATCTGGTAAAGGCGGTGCGGGCCTCCATCGGCATTCCCGGCATTCTGTCCCCGGTCTGGCACCAGGAACGCTGGCTTCTTGACGGCGGGATGAGCAATCCGGTTCCGGTGTCGGGCTGCCGCGCGCTTGGCGCGCATATCACCATCGCGGTCAATCCGAACTCCCGCGTCTTCACCCCGACACGCGCCGCCGAAGAGATCGTCGACGGGCCGGAATTCGGGCTGGAAACCCTTATCGACGCTGCGCCCGTCGCGCTGAAACCGGCGCTGAAAAGCTATCTGGCCCCAAAGAAGAAAAGCCGCCGCAAACCGCCCGGTTATATGGATGTTCTCACCAATTCGATCAACTTCATGACCGATCAGATCCGGCGCAGCCGCTTGGCCGGTGACCCGCCCAACATCATGGTGGATCTCAACCTCGGCCACATGAGCATTCTGGATTTCGGCAACGCCGCCGAGGCCATCGATCAGGGCTATGCGGCGATGAAAGAGAAAATCCCCCTTCTGCGCAGCATGATCTAGCGCGCGCCATCCGCATTAGGCCGCCCTTTACCTCTTGTCCGCATGATTGCCAAGGATCAGGCGGGTGGCGAAGGGCGCGGCATCATGGTTTCGAACGGCAACTTCCCATCGGCCGGGTTCAGAGAGCCTGTGACCGACGAGGCGGCGCTGGTGCAGCTTGTGCAAGAGCTCCATGGGGGGATCCGCGCGGTCGCCCGGGGGGACCTGACCCATCGCCTGCCCGGCGGCGCTGGCCGGGCCGAACCTGTCCGTGATGATTTCAACGCGGCCCTCTCCCTGCTGAACGACACGGTCGCGGACCTGCTGGAAGCCGCCTTTGCCATCCACGGCGAAGCGCTGCACCTGGCGCGGGCGGCAGAGGCTGCGCCACGCGCCGCAGCCCGCCCGACCCCGGATGCGCAAGCCCCGCGTGGCGAAAGCGCGCCGCTGCTTCTTCACCCGCCGCTTCCGCCGGCACCGTCCGGCGCGGCGGCAACGGCGCGATCCATCGCGCGGCGCGCCGAATTCCTCATTCAACGCACCGCCCATTTCCGCGTCTCCCTGGCCGAGCCCGCCCCCGCCTGCTTGCCTGTCTTCACGTCCCGTCGCGCCGTGGCGGCAGATGCCCCTGCTCCGCAAGGCTGGGAAGATTTCTGAACCGGGGCCGGGGAACCGGCATCGGCCTCATCCCCGCCGGACAAAGGCCGCTGCGCCCGATGGCTGCAAAAGCCGGCTTGCCGCACCGCTCAGGCGCGCGCCCGGCCCAAGATAAAGCACCCCGTCCGGAACAAGGCGCAGCGCCAGACGCTCCAATACCTCCTCGCGCGTGGCCAGATCGAAATGACAGATCACGCCCCGGCAGAAGATGATGTCGAACCCGCCCCTGAACGGCCAGCCATCTCTCAGATCCAGCGCCCGAAAGGCGATGATCCGGCGCAATTCCTCCGGCATATGCAGCGCACCGTCCGGACCCGTGTTCAGGGGCCGCAGAGCCTCGGGCACGGCAAGGGCCGCGTCGCCGTCGTAAATACCCGCCTCCGCGTGGCACAGAATGACCGGATCGATATCGGTGGCCAGAATCCTCACATCCCGTTCGGGCAGATCCGCACCAAGCGACAGCAGGGCGAGACCAAGGCTGTAAGCCTCCTCCCCGGTCGCGCAGCCCGCCGACCAAAGCCGCACCCGCCCGCCGCGGCGCGCCCTGTCCGCCAGCGGCGCAAGGCACCGGCGCAGATGCTCGAACTGCTGCGGATGCCGGAAAAACCCGGTATCCCGAAGCCCCAGCACCCCCATCAGCGCAGACCGTTCCGCCTGCCCCGCGCCGCTGGCGACAAGGGCGCAATACTCCGCGAAAGTCCCAAGACCAAGCGCGGCAAGGCGCGGCTTCACCCGGGCATAGACACCCCCCTGCTTCGATCGCGGCAGGCGGATCCCGGCCCAGTCATGCAGAACGCGCGACAGAGCGTCGAATTCCGCCGTGGAAAACTCGAACGCGCGCGCCGCGCCGTCATGCGGGAATTCAATGGTCATGCGGTCTGCCCCCCGGCGAAATGGCCCGGCAGCCCCAAATGCCGCATGGCCCCCGCCACCCTTGCCGCAAAACCCTAAGATTTCGTTTCGGGCACCCCGAACTCAGTCTTCCGCGTCATCCACACGGTGATACCCGGTGGCAACCACGAATTTCTCGGAACTGTCCGACCGGCTGGCCGGCGGCTTCACATTCGCCACCTTCGCGAACCGCTGCTTCAGCAGCTTCTGCAACTCTCCCTCGGCGCCACCGGCCAGAACCTTGGCCACGAACGTGCCCCCCTCGTCCAGCACGTCGAAGGCGAAATAGGCCGCCGCCTCGCACAGCGCGATGATCCGAAGGTGATCGGTCTGTTTGTGCCCCGAAGACGAGGCCGCCATGTCCGACATCACCACATCGGCCCGACCGCCCAGCCATTGCTTCACCTTCTCGTCGGCATCGTCTTCGAGGAAATCGAGCTGATGGATCTCCGCCCCGGCGATCGGTTCCACCTCCTGCAGATCGACGCCCAGAACGGTGCCGATGGCCTTGCCCTGCTTTTCCCCCAGCGCATTGACCCGCTTCACCGCCACCTGGCACCAGCCGCCGGGCGCGCAGCCCAGATCGACCACCCGCGCGCCGGGCACCAGAAACCGGTAGCGGTCATCCAGCTCCGAGATCTTGAACGCCGCCCGCCCGCGAAACCCCTCGGCCTTCGCGCGTTTCACATAAGGATCGTTCAGCTGCCGCTCCAGCCACAGCGTCGACGAAAGCTTGCGCCCCCGCGCGCTCTTGACCTTCACCCTCAGATCACGCTGCCCGCGCCCGCTGGTCTTTTTCGTTGCCATACTCACAAACCCCGCGCAAATGCGCCCTGTCTTCATCTTTCCAAAAATATCCAGACACCGCGCATGCCGCAAACGTGCCGCCGGCACAAGTGCGCCTCAGAACGGGCCGTCTTCCAGCACGCCATCCGCGCTCATCTGGGCATAGAGCAGCCCTTCGCGCAGCCCCCGGTCGGCCACCGACAGCCGGTCGGTCGGCCAGATCCGCATCAGCGCCTGCAGGATCGCCGCCCCAGACATGATCAGCGCATGCCGGTCGCGCCCGATGCGCGGGTCGCTGCGCCGCCCCTCGGGACCCAGCAGCAGATAGTCGCGGATCACCCGGTCGATCTGGTCCGAGGTCATGCGCAGCCCGTCCACCTTGTTGCGGTCATAGCGCCGCAACCCCAGAAAAGACGCCGCCACCGTGGTGACCGTGCCCGAGGTGCCGATGATCTGAAACCCCTCGCGCGGCTGTTCCGACGCGTAGGGCGAGAAATTCGCCAGGTTTTCCTCGAAGAACCAGCTCATCAGCGCGAACCGGGCGGCATCGTCCTCCACATCCTCGAACTGGTCCTTCAGCGTGGCCACCCCCAGCGGCACCGAGATCCAGTCCACGACCTTGGCCGCGGCAAACGGGCTTTCGGCCGGGTGGAACCCCGCATGCAGCCGCATGATCGCGCGCGGGCGCTCGGCCCGCGGCACCGAACACAGGTCGATCCACACAAGCTCTGTCGAGCCGCCGCCGATATCGACCACCAAAAGCTGTTCTGTCCGGGTCGACACCAGCGGCGCGCAGGATACCACGGCCAGCCGCGCCTCTTCCTCGGGCTCGATGATCTCCAGCCCCAGACCGGTTTCGCGCCGCACCAGACGAATGAAATCGCGCGCGTTGCGGGCGCGCCGGCAGGCCTCTGTCGCGACCAGCCGCATCCGCACGACATTGTGCCGCTCCAGCTTGCCCTTGCAGATGCGCAGCGCCTGCACCGTGCGCCCGATCGAGGCACGCGACAGCCGCCCCGAGGCCTCGAGCCCGGTGCCAAGCTGAACAGCCTTGGAAAAGCTGTCGACCACGTGGAACTGATTGCCCTTCGGCTGGGCAATCAGCATCCGGCAGCTATTCGTGCCCAGATCCAGCGCGGCATAAAGCTCCGCCGGGTCTGGCGTATCAGGCGCGGGGGTTGCGACCGGTTTCGGGAACGCGCCCGCACCATCGGGACGCTTGGGCGCCATCCTGATCGCCCTCCAACTCAAGTTATGCCCAAGTTAGGGGCAGCGCGCCGGTTTCGCAAGCGTGGCATCGCGTGCGCCGGCCCCTTGCGCAGCGGCCTCATGATCTTGTTGAGGATTTTTCCAACTCCCCGATGTGGCCGTTTTCAGGCCGCTGGACTAAAGGTGATGCCGCCCGAAGTCGCTAGATGCGCGCGCCATGTCGAAAACCGGCGCCGCGCAGACCCCGGGACGGCGTAGAAGCGAAGAACGGAAAGCAGGGGAATCAGCGATGCCCGACGTCACCATCGTCTATTGGCGCGACATTCCGGCCCAGGTGATCGTCGGCAAGGGCCGGCGCGGGTCGAAACGCGTGCTGGCCGAACGGTTCGAACAGGCGATCGACCGTTGCGCGATGAAGGTGGGCGCGCGGGAGGCCGACGCCTATCTGGCCGAATGGCGCAAGGCGGCCCCCTTCACGGTCGATGGCACGCCCGAAGAGATCGCATCAGCTCAGGCCGCGCGACTCGAAGCCGAGTATGACGACGCAAGGCTGAAAGCGCTGATCGCCAATTCCGGATGGAACTGAACCCCGAGAGACTCTGGAAGGCGACAATGGCATTATTGCAGTTCAACAGCCGCGCAACCCGGCGCGCCACCGAAACAGCGCAGATCGAAGCCTTTCTGAAAGGCTTTTCCATCGAGGTGATGCCGCGCACCGCCGAAAAGATCGAGGATTTCCGTGCGTTGCTGCCCGAGCGCACACGCGTTTACATCGCGCATATCGACGGCACCCCGATCGAGGATATGGTGGCGACGGCGAAGCGTCTGGCGGGCGACGGGTTTTGCGTCATGCCGCATGTTCCGGCCCGCCTTGTCGCCGACGCGCCCATGCTCGCCGACTGGATTGCCCGCTATCAGGGCGAGGCCGGTGTCGATCAGGCGCTGCTTCTGGCGGGCGGGCTGGCCGCGCCGCGCGGCGCGTTCGAGAATTCCATGCAACTGCTGGAAACCGGGCTGTTCGACAAGGCCGGCTTCCGGCGCCTGCACGTGGCCGGCCACCCCGAAGGCAGCCGCGACATCGACCCGGACGGATCGGACCGCAACGTGATGCAGGCGCTGCGCTGGAAGCAGGCTTTTGCCGAGCGCACCGACGCGGAAATGGCGATCGCCACCCAGTTCTGTTTCGAGGCCGCACCGGTCATCGCCTGGGCCGAGCGGCTGCGCGCCGAGGGTATCCGCCTGCCGATCCACATCGGCGTGGCCGGCCCCGCCAAGCTGCAGACGCTGATCCGCTTCGCGGTGTCCTGCGGCGTCGGCCCGTCGCTGAAAGTGCTGCAAAAGCGCGCGAAAGACGTGACCCGCCTGGTCGTGCCGTTCGAGCCGACCGATTTCATCGCCGAACTGGCCGCGCAAAAGGCCAGGCATCCGGCCTTCAACATTGAGGCCGTGCATTTCTTCCCGCTGGGCGGCATAAGAGCCAGTGCAAACTGGGCCGTAGAACACGCCGCCCGCCCGGCCGATCAAACCTGAGGACCACGGAATGACCCGCACCGTCATCGAATCCAAGACCAAGACCGTCACCATCGGTTTCGACGAACCGTTCTGCGTGATCGGCGAACGCATCAACCCGACCGGACGCAAGAAACTGGCCGCCGAACTGGAAGCGGGCGATTTTTCCACCGTGGAAAAGGACGCGCTGGAACAGGTGGCCTGCGGGGCGATGGTTCTGGATGTGAACGCCGGCGTTGTCTACAACTCCAACCCCAACCCCAACGAGACCGAGCCGCCGCTGATGCGCAGCGTGATCGAGCTGGTGCAGGGGCTGGTGGATGTGCCGCTGTGCATCGACAGTTCGGTTCCCGGCGCGCTGGAGGCCGGGCTGCAGGTGGCCCAGGGTCGCCCGCTTCTGAACTCGGTCACGGGCGAGGAAGAGCGTCTGGAACTGGTGCTGCCTCTGGTCAAGAAATACAACGTGCCCGTGGTGGCGATCTCGAACGACGATACCGGCATTTCCGAAGATCCCGATGTGCGCTTCGCGGTGGCCAGGAAGATCGTCGAGCGCGCCGCCGATTTCGGCATTCCGGCGCATGACATCGTGGTCGATCCGCTGGTGATGCCGATCGGGGCGATGGCCACCGCCGGGCAGCAGGTCTTTGCCCTGGTGCGCCGCCTGCGCGAGGAACTGGGTGTGAACACCACCTGCGGTGCGTCGAACATCTCTTTCGGGCTGCCGCATCGCCACGGCATCAACGCCGCCTTCCTGCCGATGGCGATCGGCGCGGGCATGACCAGCGCCATCATGAATCCGGTCCGCCCGGTCGAGATGGAGGCGATCCGCGCCGCCAATTTCCTGATGAACCACGATGCCAACGGCTATGACTGGATCAAGTTTTCCCGCGTGCTGGATGCGGTGGCCGAGGGCACGCCGTTTCCCGATGCCTCCAAAGCGTCCGAGGCGGCGGCGGGCGGCGGGCGTGGCGGGCGGCGGCGGCGGCGTGGGTAACATGATGTTAACCATGGGCACGGCAGGATCGGCGCATGAGCTATATGCGCCCGATCCACGCCAACGACATCTGGTTGAACCAGGTATTTGCCGCGAAATCCGCGGCAAACGGCGGCGTGGTGCGGCGCAAGATCGTGGATGTGGAACGCAAGATCGGCCGGCAGCGGCTGGAGCTGGAAGTGCGCAAGCGCGGGTTTCACATGATCGAATGCGGCGCGCAATTCGTGATCATCTGCGATCCGACCGAAGTGAAACTCATCTGTTAGAAAAATTTTCACGAAAATTTTTGGACCCGAAGATTTTTCGTGAAAAATCTTCTTTGCGTTGCGGGGCCGAAATCACCCGGCTGAACAGAATATCATGACCGATCAGATGCCCCTTGTCATTTTCACCCCGTCGGGCAAGCGCGGGCGCTTCGCCCTCGGCACCCCGGTTCTGACCGCCGCGCGGCAGCTTGGCGTCGATCTTGATTCGGTCTGCGGCGGCCGGGGCATCTGCTCCAAATGTCAGGTCTCGCCCTCTTATGGCGACTTCTCCAAACACGGGGTGCGCGTCGCCGATGATGCGTTGAGCGCCGTCAACGCCGTGGAGGAACGCTATGACCGGCTGCGCGGGCTGAAACCGGGCCGCCGGCTTGGCTGTCAGGCCACCATTCAGGGCGATGTGGTGATCGACGTGCCACCCGAAAGCCAGGTGCACAAACAGGTGGTGCGCAAAGAGGCCACCGCCCGCGCCATCACCATGGATCCGGCCACCCGGCTTTGCCTTGTGCAGGTCGAAGAGCCCGACATGCACGAGCCTTCGGGCGATTTCGAGCGGCTGCAAAAGGCGCTGTCGGCGCAATGGGGCATCGACGGGCTGACCGCCCCGCTGCCGGTTCTCTCCCGCCTTCAGCCGATCCTGCGCAAGGGCAACTGGCAGGTCACGGTAGCCATCCACCATGATCACACCGGCGCCGCCCCCCGCCTGATCGACCTGTGGCCGGGGTTTCATGACGGCGCCCTTTACGGGTTGGCCATCGATCTGGGCTCCACCACCATCGCCGCGCATCTGTGCGATCTGGTCAACGGCGAGGTGCGCGCATCGGCCGGCATCATGAACCCGCAGATCCGCTTTGGCGAAGATCTGATGAGCCGGGTGTCCTATGTCATGATGAACCCCGGCGGCGACAGGGAGATGACCGCGGCGGTGCGCCAAGCGCTCAACGATCTGGCGGCCTCCCTCGCCGCGGAGGCCGGGATAGACGCGCGCACCATCGTCGAGGCCAGCTTTGTCTGCAATCCGGTGATGCACCACCTGCTGCTGGGAATCGACCCGGTGGAGCTTGGCCAGGCGCCTTTTGCGCTGGCCACCTCCTCGTCTCTCTCGCTGGATGCCGCCGAGCTTGACCTGACGGCGGTCAACCCGGCGGCGCGGGTCTATATCCTGCCCTGTATCGCGGGGCATGTGGGGGCCGATGCCGCCGCCGTGGCGCTTTCGGAAGAGCCCTATCGATCCGAGGATCTGGTGCTGATCGTCGATGTCGGCACCAATGCCGAGATCCTGCTGGGCAACAAGGAGCGCGTGCTCGCCTGTTCATCGCCCACCGGGCCGGCCTTCGAGGGCGCGCAGATCAGCTCTGGCCAGCGCGCCGCGCCCGGCGCCATCGAACGGGTGCAGATCGACCCGGAGACGAAAGAGCCGCGCTTCAGGGTGATCGGCTGCGATCTGTGGTCGGATGACAGCGGCTTTGCCGCAGCCACCGCCACGACCGGTGTCACCGGCATCTGCGGCTCGGGCATCATCGAGGCGGTAGCCGAAATGCGCATGGCCGGGCTTGTGGATGCCTCGGGCCTGATCGGCGCGGCCGGGCAAACCGGAACATCGCGGATGGAGCCCGAGGGACGCACCCAAAGCTATCTGCTTTACGATGGCAGCGCCGATGGCGGGCCGCGCATCACCGTGACACAGGGCGATATCCGGGCGATCCAGCTCGCGAAATCCGCGTTGTACGCCGGCGCGCGCCTGCTGATGGACGAGATGGGCGTGGACAAGGTGGACCGCGTGGTGCTGGCCGGCGCCTTCGGCGCGCATATCAGCCCGAAACACGCGATGGTGCTGGGCATGATCCCCGACGCGCCGCTGGACAGGGTGATGTCGGCGGGCAACGCCGCCGGAACCGGCGCGCGGATCGCGCTGTGCAACCTTGCCGCCCGCACCGAGATCGAACAGGTGGTGGGGCGCATCCACAAGGTGGAAACCGCCGTCGAGCCCCGCTTTCAGGAGCATTTCATCGCCGCCAACGCCCTGCCCCACGCCACCGATCCCTTCCCCGAACTGGCAAAGGTCGTAAGCTTGCCGAACCCGTCCTTCAACACCGGGGGCGACGGGGCCGCGGCCGGGCGGCGCAGGCGGCGGCGCGGCTGACACTTCCGCTTGACCGGCCCGTTGGCTTTGACTATCTGAAAGCTCCGGGCGGGTGTAGCTCAATGGTAGAGCAGGAGCTTCCCAAGCTTAAGACGAGGGTTCGATTCCCTTCACCCGCTCCAGCTTCCCGGCACCTTGGCGCCCCTCAACGGGCGCGCAGATAGGCCAGCAGATGGCGGGTGGAACCATCCAGCCCCTCGTCACTTTTGTCTCCGGCCAGCACAGGCTCCAGCGATTTCGCCAGTTCCTTGCCCAGCTCCACCCCCCATTGATCGAAACTGTTGATCCCCAGGATCACCCCTTCGACAAACACACGGTGCTCGTACAGCGCCACGATGCGGCCCAGCATCTCGGGCGTGAGCTTGGGATACACAAGCGTGGTCGAGGGCCGGTTGCCGGGAAAGACACGGTGGCGCGCCTGCCGCTCCAGCTCTTCACCGCTTAGCCCGGCGCGCGTCATCATCTCGCGCGCGACCGTCAGGCTGCGCCCCTGCATCAACGCCTTTGACTGGGCCAGACAATTCGCGACCAGCAGCAGATGGTGCCGCGACCGGCCAAGCTCGTTGCCCTCGGCAGCCACGAGGAATTCGCAAGGCACCACCGATGGCCCCTGATGGATCAGCTGATAGAACGCATGCTGGCCATTGGTGCCCGGCTCGCCCCAGACCACAGGCCCGGAGGGCACCGTCAGGTCTGACCCGTCCATCGCCACACGCTTGCCGTTGCTCTCCATCTCGAGCTGCTGCAGATAGGCCGGAAGCCGGGCAAGCTGTTGGTCATAGGGCAGCACCGCGCGGGTGGGATAGCCGCAGAACTGGTTGTGCCACAGCCCCACCAGCGCCAGCAGAACCGGCAGGTTCTCCGCGAAGGGGGCGCTGCAGAAATGTCTGTCCATCGCTTCGGCCCCGCGCAGGACGGCGCGAAAGTTTTCCGGCCCCACGGCGATCATGATCGACAGCCCGATCGGCCCCCACATCGAATAGCGCCCGCCGACCCAATCCTCGAACCCGAAGACGCGCTCGGCCGGGATGCCGAAGGCCCCCGTCTTTTCCACGGCAGAAGACAGCGCGACGAACTGCGCCACGGGATCGTCCACCGCTTCGGCCATCATGGCGCGGGCGGTTTCGGCATTGGTCATGGTTTCGATCGTGGTGAAGGTCTTGGAGGCAACGATAACCAGCGTGGTGCTCAGATCCAGCCCCCTCATCGCCTGCATGATATGGGCGCCATCGACATTCGACACGAAATGGCAGCGCGGCCCGTCGGCGTAAGAGGCCAGCGCCTGCACCGCCATCGCCGGGCCGAGATCCGACCCGCCGATACCGATGTTGACCACATCGGTGATCCGCCCACCCTGCCCGGTGAAGGCGCCGGACCGCACCGCATCAGCAAACGCCTCCATCCGTTCCAGCGTGCGGTGCACGCCCGGCATCACGTCGACGCCATCGACCATCACCACGCCTTCGCGGCGGCGCAGGGCGGTGTGCAGCACGGCGCGGCCTTCGGTTTCGTTGATCTTCTCGCCCGCGAACATCGCATCGCGCCGGGCGGCCACGCCGCTTTCGCGCGCCAGCGAAAGCAGCAGGGAAAGGGTTTCGTCATCAATATTCGTTTTGGAAAAATCCAACATCATCTCGTCAAGGCTGGCGGAGAACCCCGCCGGCCTGTTGTCCTTTTCGAACAATTCCGCGATCCGTCGCTGTTTCACGGCCTCGGCCTTTTCACCGAGGGTCTTCCAAATTTCCATCATCTATTCAGCCCAATGAACGGTTGCATATTTAAGGATCGTGGCGACCGGCGCTTTCAGCGGGTCGTTCAGTTTCTCTGCCTGGTTAACAGCGGCCCGCTTTTCGGCGCCGGTGATCACCAGATGAACATGCAGCGCCCCGCGCAGCACCGGCGCGGTCAGCGTGACCCGCGGCTCTGGCGCGCCGGGCGCGCGCATCGCCATCAGCGCCGGCGCGCTGTCAGACAGGGCCTCCGGCAGCCGGTCGGCCCCGGGAAACAGAGAGGCCGTGTGCATATCCGCGCCCATGCCCAGCACCAGCACAGAGATCGGCAAAGCCGCCTCGACCCCTTCGGCAAGCTCTGCCAGCCTGTCCTCGGGGGCGGGCGCATCCGCATAAAGCGGCACCAGCGTCGCCGCGGCGGCCTTGTCCACCAGCAGCCGTTCGCGCAGCAGGCGCGTGTTCGACCGGGCAGAGCTTTCGGGCACCCAGCGTTCATCGGTCAGCATGACGCGCACCCGCTGCCACTCCAGATCGACGGCGCACAGCGTGTCGAATACCGGGCCGGGCGTCGTGCCGCCGGGCACCGCCAGCGTTGCGTGATCGGCCACACGCAAGGCCGCGGCCAGCTCGCTGGCGATGCGATCGGCCAGCGCCATCATCATCAGATCCCGGTCCGGGTATTCGACCAGCTTCACGCCTTGACCTCCCGCCAGCGGCGCCCGTCCTTGTGCATCAGCATCAGCGCATCCTCGGGGCCCGAACTGCCGGCCTCATAGAGGCGCGGCCGGTCGCCCCGCTCTTCCCAATCGGCGATGATCGGATCGGTCCAGGCCCAGGCCGCCTCGACCTCGTCACCACGCATGAACAGGGTCTGGTTGCCGCGGATCACATCCATGATCAGCCGTTCATAGGCATCCGGAATATCCTCGGCCTCGGGCCCCAGCGCCTCCTTGAACGACATGTCCAGCGGCACCTCGACCAGGCGCATCCCGCCCGGCCCCGGTTCCTTGATCGTCACGCGCAGGTTGATGCCCTCGTTCGGCTGCAGCCGGATGACCAGCACGTTGGCCTTCTGCCGCTCCTGCACGCCGAAGATCGAATGCGGCGGGTCCTTGAACACGATGGCGATCTCCGACGTGCGCGCCCGCATCCGCTTGCCGGTGCGCAGGTAGAACGGCGTCCCCTTCCACCGCCAGTTGGAGATATGCACCTTCAGCGCGATAAAGCTCTCGGTCAGGCTGTCGGGATTTTCGACATCCTCCAGATAGCCCGGCCCGCCACTGTCGCCGCCATACTGGCCGCGCACGATGTCGCCGGGCGCCACCGGATCCAGCGCGCGGATCACCTTCAGCTTTTCGTCGCGCACCGCATCGGATTCGAACGCATAGGGCGGCTCCATCGCGATCAGGCACAAAAGCTGCATCATATGGTTCTGCACCATGTCGCGCATCGCGCCCGAGCGGTCATAATAGTCGCCGCGCCCGCCAACCCCCACGGTTTCAGCCACGGTGATCTGGATGTGATCGACATTGCGCGCATTCCACAGCGGCTCGAACAGCATGTTGCCGAAACGGACGGCCATCAGGTTCTGTACCGTTTCCTTGCCCAGATAATGATCGATCCGGTAGATCTGATGCTCATCGAAATGCTGCGCCAGCGTGGCGTTCAGCGCGCGCGCGCTCTGCAGATCATGGCCAAAGGGCTTTTCCACCACGATACGGCTTTCGGCATCGGCGATCCCGTGCCGGTGCAGCCGTTCGGCCAGATCCCCGAACAGGCCCGGCCCGACCGAGAAGTAAAACGCCTGCACCACGCCGTTGCGCATCATGCCGCACAGCGCATCCCAGCCATCGTCGCCCCGCGCATCGAGCGTCAGATAGCGCACACGCTCCAGAAATGCGTCCACCGTTGCCGGCTCCTGCTTTTCGGGGGCCACGAACTCGCCAATCGCCGCCCGGATCATCGCGCGATATTCGGCATCGTCATGCGCGGCACGGGCCGCGCCGATGATGCGCGCCTCGGGCGGCATCTGCCCGGCCCAGAACCGCCGATAGAGCGCCGGCAATATCTTGCGCCGGGCCAGATCGCCGGTGCCGCCGAAAATGATCAGGTCGAAAGGGTCAACCGGTATGACACGTGAAACCATTTCGTCCCCACAGCATTACAGGTGTCGCAAACACGGCCACTGCAACCACGCTGCTCGGGCAAGCTTAGCACCTTGGCGGCAAGCCGCGAAAGGCCCCGCGTCACGCTTCCAGTTCGGCATCCCAATACAGGAAATCGAGCCAGCTTTCATGCAGGTAGTTCGGCGGAAACTTCCGCCCCATGTTGCGCAGCTCTTCGGCGGCGGGCTGGCGCGGCGGTTTGCGCAGCGACATGCCCACCTGGCGCAGGCTTTTCGAGCCCTTCTTGAGGTTGCAGCGCGAACAGGCGGCAACGACGTTTTCCCAGCTCGTCACCCCGCCGCGCGCCCGCGGCACCACATGATCGAAGGTCAGATCGCCCCGCGCCCCGCAATACTGGCAGGAAAATTCATCCCTCAAAAACAAATTAAAGCGCGTGAAGGCCACGCGCTTTTGAGGTTTGACATAATCTTTCAGAACAACAACCGACGGGATCCTGATCTCGGTTGTCGGACTTCGCACGAACTGGTCGTATTCGGCAACGATATCGACCCGGTCCAGAAACGCCGCCTTCACCGCCTCCTGCCATGGCCAGAGCGACAGCGGGTAATAGGAAAGCGGCCGGTAATCCGCGTTCAGCACCAGCGCCGGATAATGCTTGAGAGAACTGGGCTCCCTCACGAAACTTGTCCTGAAATCTCCGTCCATAGTAGCGACTCCGCCTTCACCCCGACTGCCCGATTCTGGCCCAGAGGCAGGACGACCCCGCCCCAGCATGTGGATAACTATATATGGCGCAACACGCCTGACAAGCCCCGCTAGATGCAGTGTTTGTCGCGGTCAGGGGTAAAACGAATCCGTGACAGGGATGTGACGGTTATCCACAGGGCCGCAGGCAGGCGTGCATGACAACGCACCAAAGACAAGCTAGTGTTGCGCCATGACCCGGCCAGAGCAAAAATCCCCCCCGCCCGCCGACATCCTCGAAGCCGCGCTCTATGCTGGCGATCTGGATGCGGCCGAAGGCTTCTACGGCGCGCTCCTGGGGCTGGAAAAACTGGTCCGCGCCGGGAACCGCCATGTCTTCTACCGCGTCGGCGGCACGATCCTGCTGATCTTCAACCCCGCCGAAACCGTGAAACCGCCCTCCCGCGCCGGCCTGCCGGTGCCACCGCACGGGGCGCGGGGGCCGGGCCATGTCTGTTTCGCGGCCACAGCGGATGAAATAACGGCCTGGCGCAGCCGGCTGATCGCCGCCGGCCACCCGATAGAGGCCGATTTCACCTGGCCCAACGGCGCCCGCTCGCTCTATCTGCGCGATCCCGCGGGCAATTCCGTGGAATTCGCGGAACCCAAACTCTGGTTCGGCGAGGGCTGACCCCCCGGCTCAGTCCAGGCCCAGCCGGTCGCGCATGAAGGCGAGCGCCACCGAAAGCCCGTCCGGCGCGATGCCGTGGGCGGTGCCCTGCATGATATGGGCGAACACCTCGAACCCGGCCTGGCTCAGCGCATCGCCGGCCTCGGGCAGCGATTGCACCGGCACCACGTCATCCTGATCACCGTGCAGCAACAGAACCGGCGGCCGGCTCACCACCTCATCGGCCAGCGCCTCGGGGTCCAGCAACCGGCCGGAAAAGCCGACAACCCCGGCCACCGCCTCGGCGCGGCGCGGCGCCACGTGCAGGCTCATCATCGTGCCTTGCGAAAAACCCAGCAGAATCATCCGGTCCGCGCTCAGCCCCTCGTCGGCCAGCACCGCATCCAGAAAGGCGTTCAGATCATCCACCGCCCGCATCATTCCGGCGTGGCGCTCCTCCTCCGACGACCCGTCGATGAAGGGAATCGGAAACCACTGAAACCCGAACGGCGCTCCGGCGCAGCGCTCGGGCGCATCGGGCGCCACAAAGGCCGTGCCCGGCATATGCGCCGCCAGCGGGTCGGCCAGCCCCAGCAGATCGGCCCCATTGGCGCCATATCCGTGCAGAAACACCACAAGCGAGCTTGCCTTGCCCCTGGCCGGGCCGCGCCGGTCACTGTCCAGAACTCTGGTCATCGGATCCCTTCCCTGTCTTTCGCCACCCGGTAGTAGGCCCAAAGCGCCCGCGCCGCAACGCCCCGCCATGGCGCCCAGGCCTCGGCCATCACGCGCAACTCCCGCTCACGCGGCCGCGCCTCCAGATCGAACAACAGCTTCGCCGCCTCCTGCAACGCCAGATCCCCCGGCGCAAAGACATCCGCGCGCCCCAGCGAAAACATCGCGTAGATCTCCGCCGTCCACCGGCCGATGCCCGGCACCTCGACAAGCGTGGCAATCACCTCCGGCGTCGGCACGTCGCGCAACGCGCGAAAATCGATCCGCGCCGCCGCCAGCGCCCTGGCATAGCGGATCTTCTGCCGCGACAAACCGCAGGCCCGCAACTCTTCGTCGCTGGCCCGGATCACCTTGCGCGGCCCGGTCAGCTTCGCCGCCTTCATCCGGCCCCAGATCGCAGCGGCCGCGGCCACCGAAACCTGCTGGCTCACGATCGCGTCCAGCAGCGCCTCGAACCCGTCACGCCGCCGCCGCAGCGGCAATGGCCCGGTCTGCGCCAGCGCATCGGCAAAACGCGGCTCGATTCGCGCCAGATAGGCGGCGCCTTCGGCCACGCAATCAGGGGTTTGGATGATCCGTCCCACCAATGGCGCATCCTTTCGCTTCATCTTTCCCGAAATATCCCCGCCGGAGGCAAGAAAGTCACGCACCGACAGCCACGCGCGCCGCATTTCCTATTGCACACACCCGATACGACATTCCACTTTTCGCATCTGCGCAAGCTTATCCGGCTTTCCAAGGCCACGCCGCAGCGCTACTTCCTCTGGCATGACGGAAATCACCTCGCCCCCCGCCCTGTCCGACGACCGCACCCGGCGCAATGTCTTCGTGCTCGTGCTCGCGCAGGCTTTCCTCGGCGCGCAGATGCCGATGATCTTCACCATCGGCGGGCTGGCCGGGCAATCTCTGGCCGCCAACGCCTGTTTCGCCACGCTTCCGATCTCGATGATCGTGCTGGGCTCGATGCTCAGCGCCACGCCGCTGTCGGCGATCATGCAGCGTTTTGGGCGGCGCGCGGGCTTCTTCATCGGCGCGGCCGGCGGGGCCAGCGGGGCGGCGATCGGGGCCTACGGGCTGATGCAGGCCTCTTTTCCGCTGTTCCTGCTCGGCTCTTTCCTCACCGGCATCTACATGTCCGCGCAGGGCTTTTACCGCTTCGCCGCGGCCGATACGGCTTCCGATGATTTCCGTCCCAAGGCGATTTCCTATGTCATGGCCGGCGGCCTCGCCTCGGCCATCATCGGCCCGCAACTGGTCAAGGTGACCGCCCAGTCGATGGTGGTGCCCTTCATGGGCACCTATCTGGCGGTGATCGGCATCAACCTGCTGGGCGCGCTGCTGTTTTTCTTCATCGACATCCCCAGGCCCCCCGTCCCGGCCCATGACGCGCCCCGCGGCCGCTCGCGGGCAGAGCTTTTGCGCACCCCGCGCGTCGCCGTCGCCATCATCTGCGCGCTGGTTTCCTACGCGCTGATGAATCTGGTGATGACCTCGACGCCGCTGGCGGTGGTCGGCTGCGGGTTCGAGACTTCGGACGCCGCCAATGTGGTCACGGCCCATGTGCTGGCCATGTTCGTACCCTCCTTCTTCACCGGTCACCTGATCGCGCGCTACGGCGTGGAAAAAATCGTGGCGCTGGGGCTGGTCATTCTGGCCGGCGCGGGCGGCGTCGCCCTGATGGGCGTGGATCTGGAGCATTTCTTCGTCGCGCTGATCCTTCTGGGCGTGGGCTGGAACTTCGGCTTCATCGGCGCCACCTCGATGCTGGCCGGGGCCCATGCGCCCGAAGAGCGCGGCCGCGTGCAGGGCATGAACGACCTGATCGTGTTCGGCGGCGTGACCTTCGCCTCGCTGGCGTCTGGCGGGCTGATGAACTGTTCGGGCGGGTCGGTGCAGCAGGGCTGGACGGCGGTGAATATCGCCATGGTGCCGTTCCTGGCCCTCGCGGGCGGCGCGCTGATCTGGCTGACCATGCGCCCCAAAGAAGATGCCTGAGGGCGCGGCAAGTCCCCTGATCCGCGCTGCCACCACGGCCGACGCCGATCCGATCTGGACGATGCTGAAACCCGTTTTCCGCGACGGAACAACCTATGCGCTGCCCCGCGACATCCCGCGCGCGGCGGCCTTGGAATACTGGCTCGGCAACGGCCACCGGGTGTTTCTGGCCGAACAAGACGACCAGCCGCTGGGCAGCTATTACCTGTGCGCCAACCAGCGGGGCGGCGGCGCGCATGTGTGCAACTGCGGCTTCGTCACCGCAGGCCACGCCTCGGGCAAGGGCGTTGCGCGGGCCATGCTGGGCCACGCGCTCGAAACCGCGCGCGCGGCCGGGTTCCGCGCCATGCAATTCAATTTCGTGATTGCCACCAATACCCGCGCGATCGCGCTGTGGCAGGCGAACGGGTTCGCAGAGGTCGGCCGCCTGCCCGGCGCGTTCCTGCACCCCGATCGGGGTTATGTCGATGCGCTGGTGATGTACCGGGCGCTGTGATCCGCGCTACCAGCGCCCGCTGAGGCTGGACCGGAGCAACCCGGCGCGCCGGGCGAATTCCGAACCGCCAAGCCGCCCTTCGGCCACCGCCGCCGGTTCCGCCCGGGCCAGTTTCAGAACCGGTTCCGCCCGCCAGCCGGCCAAAAGCGCTGCCCGCGCCGCCTTTGGCACATCGCGCCGGGAGGCGCGGGATTTCTTCAGCCTCCTCAGTGCGCTATCAGCCAAAGCCGCAACAGAGTCCGGCCTGCCGTCGACCAGCGGAAAACGCCCGCGCGCCTCCAGTTCGGGGATCGCGATCAGCCAGTTGGCCACCCCTGCGGCATAGGCGAAATCGCGCACGGCCGCCTCGCCCGTGGCCGCCCCCAGCGCGCGGGCGGCAGTCCACATCAGGTGGCCCGCCGTGGCGTCGATATACTCGTCGAAATGCGCCGCGTCCTCAAAGGCATCGCGGTACACGTCCCAGCGCCGGGCCTGCACCAGCCGGTCCAGCCGCGCGGCATCCGGCGGCGTCAGCACCGCCGACAGCGGCGTCACCACCTCGTGCCGCCGCACCGTGCCGCCCTGCCCGATCTCCTCCAGCGCATCGCGCCACCATTGCAGGCGCATCTCGGCGATCATCGGCTCGGAGGCCACCCATGGCGCGCGCGCAACCTCCAGGTTGAAGGCATAAAGCGGAAACAGCTTTTCCCGCGCCGCGGCGGGCGCGGCCATCGCCGACAGAAACCTGTCCGGGTCACCCCGGCGCACCAGTTCGGCGCAGGCCTGAACGCTCATGCCGGGCGCGCCAGAACCAGCAGATAGCCGGTCTCGGCCCGAACCCGCCGCCAGGCCGCAGCCTCCGCCGCACTCTCATCGAGCGCCCTGGTCAGCTCTGCATCCGCCCCGGCGCGCAGCGCCTCGATCCGCGCTTCCATCGGGCCGTAATATCTCTCCCACGCCGCATCCGACACGCGGCGAGTGCCGAGCACCTCATAGCCCGCGCGCCCGATCTGCGCCCGCAGCTCCGCCTGCGTCGGCGTCGCATAGCCATCCCAGAAGGCACGCGCATCATCCGACGGGGTCTCGGTGAGAAAGACAGGCTCCGAAAAGGCCACCACCCCGCCCGGCTTCAGCGCCTTGCGGAACGTCGCCAACCCGTTTTCCACCCCCAGGAAATAGAGCGCCCCCGCGCACCAGATCAGATCGAACGGCGCCTCGGGCTGCGCCGCCAGCGCCGCCATGTCACCTGGCCGTGCTGTCACCCTCGGCTCTTCGGCGAAGCGTGCCGATGCCGCCTGCGCGAAAGGCGCATGGGCGTCCATCGCCAGCACCCGCCCCCGGGGCACATGCGCCAGAAGTGCTTCAATGTCGCCCCCCGGGCCGCAGCCGGCATCACAGATCGCGGCGTCGGGCGGCAGGTCGGCCAGACACAGCGCCCAATCCACATCGGCCGGCTCTCCCGGGCCTTCTCGGGGCAGATCCTTGTGAACCTCGAAGAACGCCTCCATTCCGGTCATGCCGTCGCCCCGTCGCGGATCAGTTTCCAGTTGATCGCATCGAGCAGCGCCTCGAAACTGGCATCGACAATGTTGGGCGACACCCCGACGGTGGACCAGCGATGGCCCTCGCTGTCTTCGCTGTCGATGATCACGCGGGTCACGGCCTCGGTGCCGCCCTGGGTGATGCGCACCTTGAAATCGACCAGCCGGATATCGTCGATGTGTTTCTGATAGGGGCCCAGATCCTTGGCCAGCGCCTTGGACAGGGCATTGACCGGGCCCTGATCATTGCCCGCCTCGTCGTGGCTTTCGGAAACCGACAGCATCTTTTGGTCGCCGATCTTCACCACCACGACCGCCTCGGACAGGCTGACCATCCGGTCACGCCGGTTCTTGCGCCGCTCCACCGTGACCTTGTAGCGCTTGACCTCGAAGAAATGCGGCAGCTGGCCCAGCACCTTGCGCGCCACAAGCTCAAAACTGGCCTGCGCCGTGTCATAGGAATAGCCCTGCGCCTCGCGCGCCTTGATCTCGTCGAGGATCCGGGCCAGCGCGGAATCGCCCTTTTCCACCTCGAGCCCCGCTTCGGCCAGACGGCGGCGCAGGTTCGATTGCCCGGCCTGATTCGACATCGGGATGATGCGCGTATTGCCGACCAGAGCCGGGTCGATATGCTCATAGGTCGCAGGGTCTTTCAGGATCGCGCTGGCATGCAGCCCCGCCTTGTGCGCAAAGGCCGAGGCGCCGACATAGGGCGCGCTTTTCACCGGAACGCGGTTCAGAATGTCATCGAGCAGGCGCGAGGCACGCGTCAGATCGGCCAGCGCCTCCATGCTGATGCCGGTTTCATAGGCCCCGGCATAAGGCTCCTTCAACAGCAGCGTCGGGATCAGGGTGCACAGGTTGGCGTTGCCGCAGCGCTCTCCCAGCCCGTTCAGGGTGCCCTGCACCTGCCGCGCGCCCGCGTCAATCGCGGCCAGCGAGCTGGCCACGGCGTTGCCGGTGTCGTTATGGGTGTGGATGCCCAGATGATCGCCGGGGATGCCCGCGTCGATCACCGCCGCCGTGATCCGCCCGACCTCTTCGGGCAGGGTGCCGCCGTTGGTGTCGCACAGCACGATCCACCGCGCCCCGGCATCATGCGCGGCCTTCAGGCACTCCAGCGCATAGCCGGGATTGGCCTTGTAGCCATCGAAGAAATGCTCGGCGTCGAACAACGCCTCGCGCCCTTGCGCCACCAGATGCTCGACCGAACGCGCGATGTTTTCGAGGTTTTCCTCCAGCGTGATGTTCAGCGCGGTGGTGACGTGGAAATCATGGGTCTTGCCCACGAGGCAGACGGCGGGCGTGCCCGCGTTCATCACCGCCGCCAGCACATCGTCGTTTTCGGCGCTACGCCCGGCGCGCTTGGTCATTCCGAAGGCGGTCATCGTGGCGCGCGTGTCGGGGGCCGCGTCGAAAAACGCGCTGTCGGTGGGGTTCGCGCCGGGCCAGCCGCCTTCGATATAGTCGAGGCCGAGCCTGTCGAGCGTCTGCGCGATCTGCTGCTTTTCAGCGGTCGAGAACTGCACGCCCTGGGTCTGCTGCCCGTCGCGCAGGGTGGTGTCATAAAGGTAAAGGCGTTCTTTAGACATCGGTTGCCTCCTGAGAAAAATCTTCACGAAGATTTTTCGGGCCCGAAGAATTTTCGTGAAAATTCTTCTGCTTGCGAACGGTCATTGGATGGCCTCCAGCTTGGCGGGGTCGAAATACTCGGTGAGCCCCCAGTTTTCCCCGTTTGTTGAGTAGTCGACCGAAATTCCAGCCGCGCCTAGCCCATCTCTGATTTTATCTGCTCGTTGATAGTTTTTCTCGGAGCGGGCTTGTCGCCATTCCTCGATCAAACCACGCACCTGATCGCCCACCTCACGCGGGACACGCTGGGAGGTAAGCGCCCAACGGCCTTCTGAACGGGTCGGCAACCCCAGGAATTCCAGAGAATTCTTCAAGCCGGCGCAATCCTGCTCCGATGCCAGCTTGTGCAGGACGGCGATCGCTCCGGCAGTGTTCAGATCATTGGAGAGTTCCTCGACAAGGCGAGGGTCCGGCGGCCCGCTCGTTTCTTTCAGATGAACGATACCGACCCACTTTCTCAGGTTTCTCTCGGCATCCTTCGCCTTCTCCGCCGTCCAGTCCATTGGCTTGCGATAATGCGTGCTCAGCATCACGAACCGGATCACCTCGCCCGGAACGCCCTGATCCAGCAGATCGCGCACGGTAAAGAAATTGCCCAGACTCTTGGACATCTTCTTGCCCTCCACCTGCAGCATCTCGTTATGCAGCCAGACCCGCGCGAAGTCGCCCTCGGGGTGGGCGCAGCAGCTTTGCGCGATCTCGTTCTCGTGATGCGGGAACATCAGGTCATTGCCACCGCCATGAATGTCGAAGCTTTCGCCCAACAGCTCATAGCTCATGGCCGAGCATTCGATATGCCAGCCCGGCCGCCCCCGGCCCCAGGGGCTGTCCCAGCCCGGCTGGTCCGGCGATGAGGGTTTCCACAGAACGAAATCCATCGGGTTGCGCTTGTAGGGCGCGACCTCGACCCGGGCGCCGGCGATCATGTCATCCACCGTGCGGCCCGACAGCGCGCCGTAACCGGCGTAGCTTTCCACCGCGAACAGCACATGGCCCTCGGCCACATAGGCATGGCCCTTCGAGATCAGATCGCCGATCATCGCCACCATCTGCGGGATATACTCCGTCGCGCGCGGCTCATGGTCGGGGCGCAGCGTGCCGAGCGCCTCCATGTCTTCGTGGTACCAGCGGATCGTCTCTTCGGTGATCGCGCCGATCTCGCGGCCGGTTTCCTCGGCGCGCCTTATGATCTTGTCATCCACATCGGTGAAGTTGCGCACATAGGTCACGTGCTCGGGTCCGTAGGCATGGCGCAGCAGGCGGTAGAGCACGTCGAACACCAGCACCGGGCGCGCGTTGCCCAGATGCGCCCGGTCATAGACGGTGGGGCCGCAGACATACATCCGCACATCGCGCGGGTCGATGGGCGTGAAAACCTCCTTGCGGCGGGTCTTGGTGTTGTGCAGCCTGATTTCGGTCATGCGTAAATCCTTCGCGCGCGGTCCCGCGGCGGGCTTTAGCAACTTCAGTTAGTATTGGAAACTGGAAGACCGGCCCGCCTGACGATGTCAGCAGGTAATAATGCAGCAGATGATGATGGTCGTGCCGTTGGTCATGAAGTTTCTGTAACAGCCGCCATTGCGCATGCCAAGCCTCTTGTTTCGACTCGGCGCTTTGGGCAGCGTTCGGCCATGGAAAATGCCAGCATAAAGAACTTCTGCGAATCCCTCCCCGGTGCCTGTTATGAACAGCCCTTCGGGCCGGGAACCGATGTCTGGAAGGTGGGCGGCAAGATTTTCGCCATGAGCGCCCAGGGCAGCGGCCGGGTCTCGCTCAAATGCGCCGACGATCAGGTGGCGGAGATGCTGATCTCCGTCGGCCGGGCCGGCACCGCGCCCTACCTGCCCCGTGGCGGCTGGATCGCGCTCGCCGTGGAAGGCACCGACGAGGCCGAGATGAAAGAGCGGCTGATGGAAAGCTATCAGACCGTCCGCGACAGCCTGCCCCAAAAGGTGCAGGCCGCGCTGAACAACTAGCCTTCCGGCCCTGGCGCAGGAAACGCCGGGCCGGGGCATCGGCCCCGGCCCGGCGTGTGCGTCAGAACTTGAACGACAGGCGTGCCGCCACGGTCGTGGCTTCAAGATCCACATCGGTATCGTCGAAATCGTCGAAATCGTGGTACAGAACCTCACCACCCAGCGACACGTTCTCGCGGATCATCCGTTCGGCGCCGATACCGACGAAATAGCCGGTATCCTCATTGCCGATCGCATCGGCATAGGCCGCGCCGCCGGTGCCGTAGACCAGCGTCTGGCCCAGATCGATACCGCCACGCAGTTTCAGCCGCGCCAGACTGTCCATATCCCCGGCGCCACCGCCGAGCGAGATGTCGGTCGCCTCATAGTCAACCCCGACACCCAGAACATATCTGCCGAAGTCATAGTCATACCCGGCATGGACACCGCCGATCGCGCCGTCGCCATCCTCGCCCAGGGCGCCGCCGGCATCGAGATTGCCATAGCCAAGCTGCAGACCGGCATAGCCTCCGGTCCAGTCACGGCCCACGGCCACGACCGGAACCGGCGTCGCCACGACCGGCTCGACCGGCGTCGGCTCAAGGTTGCCCGCCAGCGCGGGGCCCGCAGCCACGAGGGCCAGTGCTGCAAGGGAAGTTGCGGTTTTCATGTTCGTCTCCTTCTTCGGCATGATGCCGTTATTGCTCGATACATCCGGGCGGTTCGCCCGGTGCTGGTGCAGAGATTGGCGCGCCGACGCTCCGCGACAAGGGCCTCACGACCAGTTGACGCGGAGGTGCGCAAATAGCTGCCTAAAAAGGAAAAATTCCCACCTCGTCATCGGCGGGAGTTTGCCGGACCGACCTCCGATCACGGCAAGTTGACGGAACCCGGCGCCAGAACGCCACGGAAATTTGACCGCGCCCGCCATGCCCGCCATTATCGGCGGCGACCAGAGGCGCGAACGAACAGGACACCCCCATGCTGCGGCTGATTCTCGCGCTCTGTGCGCTTTTCCTGCTGGCCGTCGCACCGCCAGCCGCCGCCGAACCCTATCCCGCCCCTGCCTCGCTCTACGTCAATGACCATGCCGATCTGCTTGGCCCCGAGGCCGAAGACCGGGTGCAGGACGCGCTGCGGCGCCTCAGGGGCGAAACCGGGATCGAGGCCACCCTGCTCACCCTCGCCACCCGCAGCGACTATGACTATTCCGCCACGCTCGAACGTTTCGCCACCGGCCTCTTCAACACCTGGGGCATCGGTGATGCCACGCGGCATGACGGCATATTGATCCTCGTGCTCCGCGAGGACCGCGAAATGCGGATCGAGCTTGGTTCCGGCTATGGGCGCGATTTCGACTGGATCGCACAACAGATCATCGACACCGAATTCCTGCCCGCCTTCCGTGAGGGGCGCCATGAACAGGGGATCGAGGCCGGAACCGCCGCCACGCTGGCCCGCATCGCCTATCCGCATGCGCAAGCGCTGCCGCCCGAGGCGCCCGGCCTGTCGGAACGGCCGGGCGAGCTGAAACCGGTTCTGGTGCCCCTGGTCATCATCGGGGCCATGCTCCTGCTGGTGTTTCGCCGCCGGCTTGGCGACCTGTCGCAGGGGCTGCGCCGTTGCCCGAACTGCGGCCGCTTCGGCCTGCGCCGGCACAGCGAGACCGAGCGCGACGCGGCACTTTCGGCCTCCGGCCTGGGCCACCGCATCACCGAGTGCCGCTATTGCGACTATCGCGACAGCGAGAACTTCACCATCGCCCCCCGCCGGCGGAACACCGGCTCCGGCGGCAACTTCGGCGGCGGCGGCTCTTCGGGTGGCGGTGCCAGCGGCCGGTGGTAGGCGATGCCGCTGCAAAATCGCGTTCAGCCGACGGGGCAGATCATCGCGACCCCGGCGCGCGGCCTGTTCATGGGCAACCGCGGCATCCTGCATGACGAGCAACAGCGCCTTGGCGCGGCGCGCTGGCGGCACAAGGCATGGATCACCTGCGCGCTGGCGTTCAAGGGCCGCAGGCGCGGGCTGATGACGCCGCATAGCTACACAGAGCTGTTCTTTCTGGACGAGGCCGTGGCGCTGGCCGCCGGGCATCGCCCCTGTGCCGAATGCCGGCGGGCCGATTTCAACCGGTTCGGGGCCGCATGGGCGCTTGCGCAGGGCCGCGCGGCGCGCGCGCCCGCGATGGATGCCGCGCTGCACCGGGCCCGCGTGACCCGCGACCGGCGCCAGATCACCCATATGGCCGATATCGCCGCCCTGCCCGATGGCGCCTTCGTGGCACTGCCCGGCGGGAAGATCTGCCTGGTTCTGGGCGCATTCCTGTGGCCCTACCGGCCCGAGGGCTATGCATCCCCCCTGCCGCGCCCGGCCGGGGGCAATGTCACCGTCCTGACGCCGCGCCCCGCCGTGGCCGTGCTGGCGGCCGGCTATCGCCCCGCCCTGCACCCTTCGGCCGCATAGCGCTCACCCCGCGGCCCGTTCCTCGAGCGACAGCCATTCCTCTTCCGCGGCGGCAAGGACGGCCTGACGTTCGACCAGCGCCTCCGTCGCCTTGCGGAACTTCACCGGCTCGGCGGTGAAGAGATCGGGTGCCGAAAGAAACACCTCGAGCTTGGCGATCTCGGCCTCCAGCCGCGCGATCACGTCGGGCAACTGCTCAAGCCGGTGTTTTTCCGTGAAAGACAGCCCCTCTGCCCCCGGTTTCACGCCCGGCTGGGCCTTCGGCGTGGCGCCGTCCTTTTTCGCGGCAGGCTCCGGTGCCGCGCGATCCTGGCGCTGCGCGCGATAGTCGCTCCAGCCGCCGGCATAGACGGTGGCATAGCCGTCACCCTCCATGGCGATGGTGGTGCCGGCCACACGGTCGAGGAAATCCCGGTCGTGGCTGACCAGAAGCACGGTGCCGTCGTAATCGTCCAGAAGCTCCTGCAACAGATCGAGCGTTTCCACATCCAGATCGTTGGTCGGTTCGTCGAGCACCAGAAGGTTGCTTTCCTGTGCCATGATCTTGGCCAGCAACAGCCGCGCCTTTTCGCCCCCCGACAGGCTGGACACGGGCGCCCGCGCCTGACGTTCGTCAAACAGGAAATCCTTCAGATAGCCGACCACATGGCGCGGCTGCCCGCGCACCAGCACCTGATCGGCCTTGCCCGAAACGCGCATCCCCGGGTCGCCGGTCAGGCTTTCCCAAAGGCTGAGCTTGGGGTCAAGCCGGGCCCGGTTCTGATCGAACACCGCCATCTGCAGATTGGTGCCCAGCACCACCTCGCCGGTGTCCGGCGCGATCTCGCCCGTCAGCATTTTCAGCAGCGTGGTCTTGCCCGCGCCATTGGGGCCGACGAAGGCCACCCTGTCGCCGCGCAGCACCCGAAGCGAGAAATCACGCAGGATCACCCTGTCGCCGAACGCCTTGGAAATGCCCCGCGCCTCGATCACCCGCTTGCCCGATTTCTGGCCCGCCTCCAGCGCCATGTCGGCGGTGCCCTGACGGCGGATCATCGACGCGCGCTCGGCGCGCAGATCCCCCAGCGCCCGCACCCGGCCCTGGTTGCGCTTGCGCCGCGCGCTGATGCCTTCGACCGCCCAGCGGGCCTCGGCCTTGATCTTGCGGTCGAGCTTGTGGCGCGCCTCGTCCTCTTCTTCCCAGATCTTGTCGCGCCAGGCCTCGAACGCGTCAAAGCCCTTTTCCTGCCGCCGTACCGCGCCCCGGTCGATCCACAGGGTCGCGCGGGTCAGCGCGCGCAGGAAGGCGCGGTCGTGGCTGATCAGAACGAAGGCCGTGCGCGTCTCCGACAGCTCGCGCTCCAGCCAGGCGATGGCCTCGATATCCAGGTGGTTGGTGGGCTCGTCCAACAGCATCAGTTCCGGCGCCTCGGCCAGAAGCTTGGCCAGCGCCGCCCGGCGCCGCTCTCCGCCCGAGGCGGTTTCGACCGGGCGCTCGGGATCGAATTTCAGCCCGTCTGCCACCATCGCCACCCGGTATTCCTCGCCCACATCAAGCGCGGAGGCGGCGAAATCGCCCAGCGTGGCAAAGCCCGAAAGATCGGGCTCCTGCTCCATATAGCCCACCGACACGCCCGGAGAAACGACGCGCATGCCGCTGTCGGGCTCGACAAGGCCGGCCATCACCTTCATCAGGGTGGACTTGCCCGAGCCGTTGCGCCCGACCAGCGCCACACGGTCGCCGGGCTGCACCACAAGGTCGAGCCCGGAAAACACCGGGTCGCCGCCGAAGGTCAGCGAAATATTCGAAAGCTGAAGAAGAGGAGCACGTGCCATAGGGGCGAGCTATATCCCGCGGGTGCCGCCGTCAACGGGGTGCGCGAAGGGCGGAAAATTATTGCGAAGGTTTTTCGGGCCGCAAGGTTTCGATGTACCCCCGCCTACCCCGCCACGCCGCGCAACAGGCGCTTGCGGGCGGGCGGGATCGCCTTGATCTCCAGCCCGGTGAACACATGCAGCGTGTTCAGATCCCGGTCGACCACGGCGTGATCCGACACCCAGCCACCCATCAGCAGATAGGTCCGCAGCAATGGCGGCATCCCCAGCTGCGCGCGTTTGGCATCCGGCTTCTTGCGCCGCAGCTTCTGGGCGAAGCGGAAGACGTTCGGCGCCTTGATCCGCGGCAAAAACCGCTTGGGCGCCAGATGCCGATCCTTCAGCAGGGCGAAAGCATCCATGTAATCCTCGGCCTCGGTGCCCCGGAAAGACGAACAGCCGAACAGAAGTTCCACATTCTCGTCATCCACGAATCGGGTCATCGCGCCCCAGGCGACGCGCAGGATGTCGGCGTCTTTCCAATCGGGGTGGATGCAGAACCGGCCCATTTCCACCATCGGGCCCGTGAAGTCCTCCAGGCCGGAAAGCTCGTAATACTGCGCCGAATAGCTTTGCCCGATCTCGGCGCCGCCGCGCAGCGGCAGCAGGCGGAAACAGCACACCAGCGTGCCGCTTTTGGCCTCTTCCACGAGCACGTGCTGGCACAGATCGTCGAAAGCATCGACATCCGGCACCCCGCCCGCGCCGCGAAAGGTCAGCGTTCGCAACGCCTGCGCGGCGTGGATATCGGCCGGTCCGCTGGCAAGCCGGGCAACATAACGTCCCTTGCGAAGTGACAACATCGCGCTTGAGCTCCTCAATCCACTGGCAAGCATGTGCCGGCAAGCCTAGATATGGTTTGCAGCGCTGTATCACACAAGATGTGACACTTGCTTGACAAAGGAGACCTCCGGATGAGTGACAAGATCGAAAAACCCGACGATGAGTGGCGCGCGCAACTGTCACCGCTGGCCTATAAGGTCACGCGCAAACACGGCACCGAACGCGCCTTTACCCATGACGATTTCCCCAAGGCCCCTGGCCTGTACCGCTGTGTGTGCTGCGGCGCGCCGCTGTTCGATCAGGCGACGAAATTCGACAGCGGCACCGGCTGGCCCAGCTTCTATGCCCCGGCCGAGGGGGCGCCGGTCGGCGAAAAGCAGGATAACAGCTGGTTCATGCGCCGGATCGAGGTGCATTGCGCGCGCTGCGATGCGCATCTGGGCCACGTGTTTCCCGACGGTCCCGCGCCCACCGGCCTGCGCTATTGCATCAACGGTGTGGCGCTGGAGTTTCAGCCGCAGGATTAGTTGCCGTTGGGGCCCTGGCCGAGCAACTGATCCGCCGTGACGTTACCGATGTTGCCCAGAAGCTGCCCGATGAACGAGACACCCTTGATGTTGTCATCGGTCACGCGGCGGTTCAGGGCAACCACGCGGCCATGCTCCAGGCCGTAGCGCTCGATGTTGCGCACGGTTCCCGCGTCATCGAACGAGATCGCCACAAGCTCTCGGTTCAGAACCTCGGGCGCGTACATGCCCCGCGTCTGCCACCGGCTTGCGACGTAATACCACGCGTCTTCGCGGATCACGCCCGAGGCCGAGGGCGGCCCGATCACATCCTGCACGGTATCGCGCGTGTCGATTCCCACGACGACCTCGCCCAGTTCCGTCTCGGACGGCGCATAGCCATGGTTGCGGTAGATCGGCGTACAGGCGGAAAGGCCCAGTGCCAGCCCTGCAACGATCGCAAGTTTCATGATCCCCCCGGTCTTTCGCATGCCTACCTCTTGCCACGCCGCGTTGCGCTTCGTATCCGCTTACAGAAGGATTGGCATCTGTTCAAGAATGGAGCGTGCAATGGACGACCGCTCGCAAACCCTCATCAGGCTCGCGGCCCTGGCTGCCGGAAAGCCCCACACCTTCGCGCTGCGCCCCGGGGCCGACGCGCTGACCGAGATCGCGGCCCGGCAGGACCTGCTCGCGCTGCGAAAGCTCAGCTTCACCGGCACGCTCGTGCCCCAGGGCCGCTCGGACTGGCGGCTGGAGGCGCGGCTGGGCGCCACCGTGGTGCAGCCCTGCGTCGTGACCCTGGCACCCGTGACAACCCGCATCGACGAGCCGGTCCACCGCACCTATCTGGCGCGGATGCCCGAGTTGCCTGCCGCCGACGAGGCCGAGATGCCCGAGGATGACAGCATCGAGAAACTGCCCGAAACGCTGGATCTGGCCCAGGTGATGGAAGAGGCGCTGGCACTGGCGCTGCCGCTGTTTCCGCGCGCCGCGGATGCCGAACTCGGCGAGGCCGTTTTCACCGAACCCGGCAAGGCGCCGTTGCGCGATGAGGCGCTGAAACCTTTTTCCGGATTGGCGGACTTGAAAAAACGTCTGGAAGAAGAGTAAGAAAGCCACAGAAAAGGCTTGCGCCGGGATCGAATCCGAGTATGTTCCCGGCCTCGTTTACAGGTTGGGTAGGACGGCGCGCCAGGCTGGTGCAAAGGTCGCTCATTCCCTTGAAATTCATGGGCGCATGCCCCGCAAACACCGAGGTTGAGACATGGCTGTCCCTCAGAATAAGATCACGCGGTCGCGCCGTGGCAACCGTCGCTCGCACGATGCGCTGGTTCCCGGCAACCCCGCCGAATGCTCCAACTGCGGCGAGCTGAAGCGCCCGCATCACGTCTGCGTCGCCTGCGGCCACTATGCCGACCGTGAGGTCGTCGCCCAGGCGGATACCATCGATCTGGACGAAGACGCGGCGTAATCGGTCCCGGAAGGGGCTGCGCGCCTTATCATGGCTTCAAAAACAGACCTGGCAATACCGACCCCCCCACGCACCGTGATATCGGTGGACGCGATGGGGGGTGACCGGGGGCCGGCGGCGGTTGTCGCCGGCATAGCCCGTTCGGCCGCCAAGAACCCTGATATCCGCTTCATCCTGCACGGGCCGCAAGACGTGCTGGAACGGCTCGTGGCCAAGCGCAAGATCCTGACCGACAGGTGCGAGCTGCGCCATGCCGAAGGCGTGGTGACGATGGACGCAAAGCCTTCGCATGTCATGCGGCACGGCAAGGGCACCTCCATGTGGTCGGCCATCGAAAGCGTACGCAACGGCGAGGCCACCGTCTGTGTCTCCTGCGGAAATACCGGTGCGCTGATGGCGCTGTCGATGGTGCGCCTGCGCAAGCTGCCGGGCATCAACCGGCCGGCCATCGCCTGCCTCTGGCCGTCGCGCAACCCCGGCGGGTTCAACGTGATGCTGGACGTCGGCGCCGACATCCGCGCCGATGAGCATGACCTGCTGCAATTCGCCCTGATGGGCGCCTCCTACGCCCGCAACGGGCTGGACCTGCCCCGCCCGCGCATCGGCCTGCTGAATGTCGGCACCGAAGAGCACAAGGGCCGGGCCGAACTGAAAGCCGCGCATGATCTGATCGCGGTTGCCGCCCCTGCCAATGATTTCGAGTTCGTGGGCTTCGTCGAAGGCGGTGACATACCGTCCGACAAGGTGGATGTCATCGTGAGCGATGGCTTTACCGGCAACGTCGCCCTGAAAACGGCCGAGGGCATCGCCAAGCTGATCAGCGAGCTGCTGAAGGAAGCCTTCAAATTCTCGCCGCTGTCGCGCGTCGCGGCGATGCTGGCCTATACCTCGATGCGCCGCCTGTCCAAGCGGATCGACCCGCGCCAGGTCAATGGCGGGGTGTTTCTGGGGCTGAACGGAACCGTGGTCAAATCCCACGGATCGGCCGATGCGACAGGCATTTCCGCAGCCGTGAAACTGGCCTTCCAACTGTCTCAGTCAGGTTTTTCCGAAAGGCTGGCGGCACGGGTTGCATCGGCGACCTCCCCCCTTCAAGATGGCCGGAAGATCGAGGCCAAGAGCGGTAATATAAAATGACAATTCGGGCCGTGGTTGCGGGCGTCGGGCACTATCTTCCGGAACGGATCGTGCCGAACAGCGCGTTTGAAGACACTCTGGACACGTCCGATGAATGGATCCGCAGCCGCTCGGGGATCGAACGGCGCCATTTCGCGGCCGAGGGTGAAACCACCTCTCAGCTTGCGGCCAAGGCTGCTCAGGCCGCGCTGAAAGACGCCGGGCTGGCGCCGGATGACGTGGACGCGATCATCGTTGCCACCTCGACCGCCGATCTGACCTTTCCCTCCGCCGCCACCATGGTGCAGGACCAGATCGGAATGACGCGCGGCTTCGCCTTCGACGTTCAGGCGGTTTGCGCGGGCTTCATCTTCGCGCTCAGCAATGCCAATGCGATGATCATCTCTGGCCAGGCCCGCCGGGTGATGGTGATCGGCGCCGAGACCTTCAGCCGCATCATGGACTGGACCGATCGCGGCACCTGCGTACTGTTCGGCGACGGCGCCGGCGCGCTGATCCTCGAGGCTGCCGAAGGCGCCGGCACCTCCGATGACCGGGGCATTCTGGCCACCGACCTGAATTCCGACGGGCGTTTTCGTGATCTTCTCTATGTCGATGGCGGCGTCTCGACCCAGACCACCGGCCACCTGCGGATGCAGGGCAAGGAAGTGTTCCGCCACGCGGTGGAGAAACTCGCCGACACCGCGCACAAGGCGCTGGACAAGGCCGGGCTTTCGGGCGCCGATGTGGACTGGATCGTGCCGCATCAGGCCAACCTGCGCATCATCAAGGCCACCGCGCAGCGCATGCAGGTGCCGATGGAGCGCGTCATCGTTACCGTGCAGGACCATGGCAACACCTCTGCCGCCTCGATTCCCCTGGCGCTTTCGGTCGGAAAGGCCGAAGGCCGGATCAAACCGGGCGATCTTGTGGTGACAGAGGCGATCGGCGGCGGCCTGGCCTGGGGGGCGGTCGTTATCCGTTGGTAAAGACCCGCGCAAACTCTGCGTGGCAAGCCATTGATATTGACTCGGAAAATTTTTTCTCCCTATCCTTTGTACGGGACAGAAAAGGGGCACATAATGACCGGCAAGACATTGACGCGGATGGATTTGAGCGAAGCCGTATTTCGCGAGGTCGGATTGTCGCGCAACGAATCGGCGAATCTTGTGGAAAGCGTGCTTCAGCACATGTCGGACGCGCTGGTTGCCGGTGAGTCGGTCAAGATCTCGTCTTTCGGCACGTTCAGCGTACGCGAAAAGGCCGCCCGCGTCGGCCGCAACCCCAAGACGGGCGAAGAGGTTCCGATTCACCCCCGCCGGGTTCTGACCTTCCGCCCCTCGCATCTGATGAAAGATCGCGTTGCCGCCGGAAACCGGGGCTAGGAGCCCGGTGATGGAAAAGTCTCGCGACGCCTTCCGCACGATAAGCGAGGTGTCGCTCTGGCTCGATACGCCTGCCCATGTCCTGCGCTTCTGGGAAAGCCGGTTCACTCAGGTGAAGCCCGTCAAGCGGGCGGGCGGGCGGCGGTATTACCGGCCCTCCGACATGCTGCTTCTGGGGGGCATCAAGAAGCTGCTGCACGAAGATGGGCTGACGATCCGGGGCGTTCAGAAAATACTGCGCGAACAGGGCGTTAAACATGTCGCCGCATTATCGCAGGCGCTGGATGATGACGTGATAGAGGCCAGCGCCGCCGTGCCCGAAGCGCCGATGATCGACGTTACCGAACCGGAACGGACCAACGCCATGATCATCCCGCTGTCCCGGCAAGAAACGCCCCGCGAGCCGCTGGCAGAGGACGCCACGCCCGACGCCGCCGAAACGCCCGGGGTCAACCCCGGCCGCGCCGCCCGCAAAGCGCGCCGCGCCAAAGAGGCCGAAACCTCTGACAACGCGCCCGAGCTTCCCTTCCCCGTGAACGATGAGCCGGCCCCAGCGCCCGACGCGCCGGCCGAGACCGACGACAAGACACCGGCCGCGGCGGAAGACGAGACTCCGCCCGCGCCGCTTGGCACGGATCTGCCGCAGGGTGACCCCGCCGACGAGGCCATCACCCCCTCGGCCACCCTGCCCCTCACATCCGTGCTGCGAGACGCCGCCGCCCTGCGCCGGCTGAGGTCGGATCACGGCGCTGCGGTCAAGGCTGCGGTGGCCCGGCTCGGCGCCCTCAGCACGCGTATGGCGGACGGTGAGTAAAGCCATCGGAATTCGCCGTTTTGCGTCTTGCCCCCACGCGCAGACATGCTATGAAACGCGTCACGTCGGGCTATGGCGCAGCCTGGTAGCGCGTCCGTCTGGGGGACGGAAGGTCGCAGGTTCGAGTCCTGCTAGCCCGACCAACATCACAACCGCCCGCGCCGGAACCGGTGCCGGGCGGTTTGATTTGTCAGGGGAACGCGCATGAGCGGCACCGGGGTTCTTCCCGCGCAATCCATCACTGAAATGATCGCCTCGGGCGCGCTTTCGGCCGATCCCGCGATCCTGCCCGAACAGGTGCAGCCCGCATCACTCGACCTGCGGCTGGGCCGCGTGGCCTACCGCGTGCGCGCCTCTTTCCTGGCCGGCGCCGGTCGCAGCGTCGCCGAGCGGCTGGCCGAGTTCGAGATGCACCGGATCGATCTGAGCAATGGGGCGGTTCTGGAAAAAGGCTGCGTCTATGTCGTGCCGCTGATGGAACGGCTGGATCTGTCCGACGATATTCAGGCGGTCGCCAATGCCAAAAGCTCGACCGGCCGGCTGGATCTGCTGACCCGTGCGATCACCGATGGCGGCGAAGAATTCGACCGTATCCCGCAGGGCTACCACGGCCCGCTCTATGCCGAGATCTGCCCCCGCTCCTTCTCGGTTCTGGTGCGGCCGGGCATGCGGCTGAACCAGATCAGGTTCCGCCGTGGGCAGGCGGTGCTGAGCGACGCAGAGCTGCAGGCGCTGCATGCCCAAACCGGGCTTGTCTCCGGCGGGCCGGCGGTGATTTCCGAAGGGTTGGGGTTTTCGGTCGACCTGGAACCGGCCGAGGGTGATCTGGTCGGCTATCGCGCCAAGCCGCATACCGGGGTGATCGACCTCGACCTGATCGGACATTACGATCCCGCCGAATTCTGGGAGCCGATCCGCACCACCGAAGGCCGCATCATCCTGGACCCGGGCGCGTTCTATATTCTGGTCAGCCGCGAGGCGGTGCATATCCCGCCCGACTATGCCGCCGAAATGGCCCCCTATCTGGCGATGGTGGGTGAATTCCGGGTGCATTACGCGGGGTTTTTCGATCCCGGCTTCGGCCATGCCGAAGCGGGCGGCGCGGGCGCGCGCGGAGTGCTGGAGGTGCGCTGCCACGAAGCGCCCTTCGTGCTGGAGCACGGGCAGATCGTGGGGCGGCTCGTGTACGAACGGATGGCCGAGCGGCCGGTGCAGCTTTATGGCGCCGGGATCGCGTCGAATTATCAGGGCCAGGGGCTGAAACTGTCGAAACACTTCAGGGCCGCCTGAAACGGCCCGGTGGGGCACAAAGCCGGACCACCGGACCACGGGGTCATTTGATCTTTTTGCCCCCGACGGTGATAGGCGTGGCGCCCGTTTTCGAATCGGCAATCGCGGAAACCTTCGGCTTCTCCTGCTTGGGTTTCTTGTGCTCTTTGTTGCCGCGCTGATGGTTACCTTTTGACATTGGCTTTCCTTTCGAAAGTGCAGCCGTCATGGCGTGATGGTTGAATCGTACCGCCGGCATCCTGGAAACATGTATTTTTCCGGCAGGCCCCCCGACGGCCAGATGCCAACCGGAACGTTGCTCAGGAAAATCAGGGTTGCCTGACGAACCCGTCAGGGCGATAATTTTTTCTGGACAAGAGAACGATGCGCGCCGAACCGGCTTTGACGCGGCCGCGCATCGGCCTCGGTATCAAATTAATCCCGGCGCGGGCTGCTTTCAAGAATGATTCAAATGCCGCTTCGACAATTTCGGCGAATGGCCCGAAGCCGCGAAGGCACGGGCGCAAAAATGCTCAGAACCGCCCGATCTTGCGCGTGATCTTTGCCGCCTGCCGGGCGCGTTTCGCCGTCTGCCTGGCCTGGCGCGCGCGCTGGCGGTCTTGCGGGCTCAGCTCTGCCGCCGGTTTGCCCCGGCGCGCGGCCAGATCAATACCGGCATTCACACCCTTGTTCATGAATTTCCGCAAGAACAGGCGCATCACCATGTTCATCATCTGATTGGCATTCATCGGATCGTCTCCTCAGGATTCGTCCTCAAACATATCGCTTTGCCCCGCGTCCGCATCTTCGCCCTCTTCCCCCGGCTCTGGCAAGGCCCCCGGTGGCGGGCGGTTTTCCAGCAGGCCGGCGGCGCGCAGCTCTTTCAGGCCCGGCAGGTCGCGCGCGCTTTCCAGCCCGAAATGGTCAAGAAAGCTCTGGGTGACGACATAAGTCACCGGCCGGCCCGGTGTCATCCGGCGGCGGCCAAAGCGGATCCATTCCAGCTCCAGCAATTGATCCACCGTGCCGCGCGACACTGAAACGCCCCGGATTTCCTCGATCTCGGCGCGGGTGACGGGCTGGTGATAGGCGATGATCGCCAGCGTTTCGATCGCCGCGCGCGAGAGCTTGCGCGTCTCGACCGTTTCCTTCTGCATCAGAAAGCCGAGATCGGGTGCGGTGCGGATGGCCCACGCATCGCCCACCTTCACCACGCGCACGCCGCGCCCCTCATAGCGTTTGCGCAGCAGCGCCAGCGCCGCCGCCGCATCGCAGCCATGCGGCATCCGGGCGTTCAGATCGGCCACGCTGATCGGTTCGGCAGACGCGAAAAGAATGGCCTCGACCATCCGCTCCTGCTCGCCCTCGGGCGGCGCTTCGAAAAGGCTTTGTTCCTTTTTATCAGCCATCTACACTGCCTTCTTACGGATCTGGATCGGCGTGAAAACCGCGTCTTGCCGTATCTCGATCGCGCCGCGCTTGGCCAGCTCCAGCGACGCCGCGAAGGTGGCGGCCGTGGCCGAGCGGCGCTTGACCGGATCGTGTTCCCAACCCTCGGGAAGATAGCTGATCAGCATGGTCCAGTCACCCGCATAGCCGATCAGCCCGCGCATCCGCTCCAGCGCCTCTTCCATGGTGAAGACCGAGTCGCGGTCGAGCACGAAGGGGCGAAACTCGTCACGGGTGCGGATGCGGGCATAGGCCTGCATCAGGTCCAGCAATGTCGCGGTGTAGGTCACGTGCCGAATACGCGAGATGTCTTCGGGAATACCACGCACGAAGAAATCGCGCCCTTTCTGATCGCGCGCCATCAGCCGGGCGGCGGCATCGCGCATCCCCTGAAGCCGTTCAAGCTGAAACGCCAGATGGGCGGCCAGCTCTTCGCCCGAGGGGCCTTCATCGGCCGGATCCGGCGGCAGCAGCAGCCGCGATTTCAGAAAGGCCAGCCACGCCGCCATCACCAGATAATCCGCCGCCAGTTCCAGCCGCAGCGCCTTGGCCTGTTCGACGAAATGCAGATATTGCCGCGCCAGCTGCAGAACGGAGATCTTGCGCAGATCGACCTTCTGGGTGCGCGACAGGGTCAGCAACAGGTCGAGCGGGCCCTCGAACCCGTCCACATCGACGATCAGCGCCTCGGCGGCCAGACGGTCGGCCACATCCATGGCTTCGAACGCATCCTCAGCCACGCGCGCCCTCCGCCATCAGCGCATCCCATTGCGCGCTCAGTGCCGCGGGGTCGCAGGGCGCCGCCTGCCGCAGCGCAAGCGCCGCATCGGCGCGCGCGGCGGCGGCGGCGGTGAGCGTTCCGCAAGAGGCCGCGACGCGCTGCATCTCGGTCATATCGCCGTTGCAATGCAGGATCGCATCGCAGCCGGCGGCGAGCGCGGCCTTACAACGGGCATCCATGGCGCCGGACAGGGCGTGCATCGAGATATCGTCGGACATCAGGAAGCCGGAAAACCCGATCCGGTCCCGGATCAGGCCGATCATCCCCGGCGAGGTGGTGGCCGGCGCGCTGGCATCTATCGCCTCGTAGACCACATGCGCCGTCATCGCGAAGGGCAGATCGGAAAGCGCATGGAAAGGTTCGAAATCAATGGCTTGCAGCGTGTCTTGCGGCAGGTCAACATGCGGAAGCTCAAGGTGGCTGTCGGCGGTGGCGGCGCCATGGCCGGGGATGTGCTTGAGCACCGGCAACACGCCACCCGCCAACAGCCCGTCCGACACCGCACGCGCGATCACGGCGACGGTTTCGGGGTCGGTGCCATAGCAGCGGTTGTGCAGCACGGGATGGGTCTGCGGGCGTGCCACATCGGCGGTGGGGGCGCAGTTCACGTCGATCCCCAGATCACGCAGCTCTGCCGCGATGATCCGGTAGCGCAGGCGCATCACCTCGGCGGCGCGGTCGGGCCCGGCGGCGCGCACCTGATCCAGCGGCGGCTGCCATTGGCGCCAGAACGGCGGGCCAAGACGCTGGACCCGCCCCCCTTCCTGGTCGATCAGGATCGGCGCATCGCGCCCCACGGCGGCGCGCAGATCGGCGGTCAGGCGGCGGATCTGGTCGGGGGTTTCGACATTGCGCGCGAACAGGATAAAGCCGAACGGGTTGGCATCGGCAAAGAACGCGGCCTCGCCCCGGCCGAGCACCGGGCCCGCGCAGCCGAAGAAGAACGCCCCTGCCCCGGCCGCGCTCACCGCGCCACCACGGGGATGCAATCGGCCTTTTCGGCGGTCAGCGCCGCGCAAAAGCGCCGCGCGTCTGAAATATCGGTAAAGCCCACCGCCCGCAGCCGGTAGAAGGTGCGCCCGCCACTGACGGCGGATTGAACAAGGCGCTGCTTGCCCTCCATGAAGCTGGCGAAACGCGACGACAGGCGTTGCCATTCGGCGCGCGCCACCTCGGGGCTGTCATAGGCGCCGAGCTGAACCAGATGCGCGCCCGGCGGAACGGCGCTGGCGGCGATCTCCTCGGGCTCGTCTGATGTGAAGGCCGAAGCCGCGGCGGCCACAGCGGCACGCGCGGCAAGATCGATCCGGGGGCGCATGGCCGGGCGCGGCGAACGGGCGGCGCTGGCGGAAACAGGCTCTGACGGATCTTCATCACCCTCGGCATCGCCGGGCGCGATTATCTCGGCCAGATCGGCGCCGGGCTCGGGCACGGCGGGGGCGTTCGCTTCGGCAAGCAGTTCGGCGATGGCCCGCGCAGAGGCAACCGGATCAGGCGCGGCGACGGTGCCTGAGGGGGGGGCGGGCGCTGCCACGGTCGGTTCGGGGCGGGCCAGTTCGGCCCGGGGTGCATCTTCGTCGGTCAGATCAACCGGGCGCGGCGCCAGCACAAGCCGGTCGGCGGGCGGCGTGGCGCCGCCTTCGGCCGCCACATCGTTTACCGCCAGCCCCTGATGCCGGGCCTGACGCCCGCCGGGATCTTCGGGCGCCACGCGCAACGGCCCTTCCAGCGCGCGCACGACCGGCACGCCCGACACATCGCGCACCGTCAACCGATAGCCCCAGATCGCCAGCCCGACCACCAGTACAACCGATGTCAGCGCGCCGGCCCAGTTGATGACGGCCTGAACCGCCCGCCTGGGTTCGGGCGGAGCCTGTTCATCTAGATCATCATACTCGAAATCTGCCATTGCCGCCTCACTGCCCTCAGGCGGCCTGGATGCCCAGCCGCCCGGATCGTCTTGCCTGCCAGCGTTCCGGTGGGTTGCGCCTGTTGCTCAGCGCATTTCCTCCACCGGGGTCACGCCGAGAATACCAAGACCGGCGGAAATAACAACGGCGACGGCCTGCGCCAGCGCGATTTTCGCCTGGCTGGTCGCCACGTCGCCCTCTTGCAGAAAGCGCAGTTCCGGCAGCTCGTTGCCACGGTTCCACAACCCGTGGAACTCCGACGCCAGTTCATAGAGGTAAAACGCCACCCGGTGCGGCTCATGGGTACGCGCCGCGATCTCGACAAGGCGCGGCCATTCGGCCAGCTTGCGGGCCACGTCCAGCTCTGCGGGGTGATCCAGCTTCGACAGGTCGGCACCGGCCAGCGCGGCCTCGCCGGTGTCGATCCCGGCCTCGGCGGCCTTGCGCAGCACCGAGCGCACACGCGCATGGGCATATTGCACATAGAACACCGGATTGTCCTTGGACTGTTCCAGCACCCTGGCGAAATCGAAATCCAGCGGCGCGTCGTTCTTGCGCGTCAGCATGACAAAGCGGGTGACATCGCTGCCCACCTGATCGACCACATCGCGCAGGGTCACGAAATTGCCGGCGCGTTTGGACATCTTGAACGGCTCGCCGTTGCGGAACAGGCGCACAAGCTGGGTCAGCTTGATGTCGAGCGGCACCTTGCCGTTCGACAGCGCCGAAACCGCCGCCTTCATCCGCTTGACATAGCCGCCGTGGTCGGCGCCGAACACGTCGATCAGCGCGTCGAAACCACGGGTGATCTTGTCATAGTGATAGGCGATATCAGGGGCGAAATAGGTCCAGGCGCCATCGGATTTCTTGACCGGGCGGTCCACGTCATCGCCATGCATCGTCGAACGGAACAGGGTCTGTTCGCGCGGCTCCCAATCTTCGGGCATCTTGCCCTTGGGCGGTTCAAGCACACCCTCGTAAATCAGCCCCTTGGATTGCAGATCTTGCAGCGCGGCCTCGATCTGGCCGGTACCGTAGAGCGATTTTTCCGAAAAGAACACATCCATCTCGATGCCGAGCGCCTTCAGATCGTCGCGGATCAGATCCATCATCGCGTCGGTGGCGACATTGCGGAACTCGTCCAGCCAGGCATCCTCGCTCTGGCCGACATAGCGGTCGCCATAGGTGCGGGCCAGCGCCTCGCCCACCTCGATCAGATAATCGCCGGGATATGTGCCGTCGGGAAATTCCACCGCCTCGCCATGCGCCTCGAGATAACGCAGATAGACCGAGCGGGCGAGCACATCGACCTGCGCACCGCCGTCGTTGATGTAATATTCACGCGTCACGTCATAGCCGGCATAGGCCAGCAGGCTCGACAGCGCATCGCCGAACACCGCCCCGCGGGTGTGGCCAACATGCAGCGGCCCCGTCGGGTTGGCCGACACGAACTCTACATTGACCTTCTGCCCCTGCCCCATGACCGACCGGCCAAAGGCCACGCCTTCGGCCAGGGCCGCGCCGACGACGCCCTGCCAGACCGGCGCCGCCAGCCGCAGGTTCAAGAAGCCCGGCCCGGCCACCTCGGCGGTGGTGATGCGCGCATCCGCGGCCAGCCGGGCGGCCAGCGCCTCGGCGATGTCGCGCGGCTTCATCTTCGCCGGCTTCGCCAGCACCATCGCGGCATTGGTCGCCATGTCGCCATGGGCGGCATCGCGGGGCGGTTCGACCGCCACATTGGCAAAGTCGAGGCCACCGGGCAGCGCGCCCTCGGCGACCATTGCATTCAGGCTGTCGATCACCAGCGCGCGGAGTTCAGTGAAAAGGTTCATCTTTGGGCCATCCTGTCGTTGCCCGGCGGTTTACCACGGGGGCGGCGGGCGTCAATGGTCGGGCGTGGCCGCCTCGTCGCGTGCGGGCGGCACCATGGCGATGAGCTTGGTTTCGGGCGGCGCCCGAAACTCGGCCCCTTCGGCCAGCAGCCTGAGGTCGCGCGCCGGGGTCAGCCGCGCCAGAAGCACCGCCTCGGGGTTCTTTTCGCGCCAATGCTCCAGGGTGAATTCCTCGGTCAGGCGGGTCACCCGAAACTCCCACCCCTGCGCCATCAGGCTGTTCACCTCTAGATAGCTGTGCCCGCCGCCGATCGGCTGCCCGCCCAGCGTGGCGGGCAGCGCATGGCGCGTGCTCTCCTGCTTGGCGGATTTGAGCTGATGCACGTGTTCCCGCCCGAATTCCGGCGCGAGATCGGTGGCGACCAGCGTGTTATAGGCATCGTTGTCGGTGGCGGCGACGATCTTGCCGAAACTCATGATCTCCAGCCCGCGCTCGGCGGCCTCCGACAGGATGTCGCCGAAAAACGTGGGCAGGCCGGCATCACGCGCGCTGCGCAGGCGCGCGCGGTTGGCATCGACGATCAACACCGGCACCTCGGCCTTTTTCAGCGCCCCGGCAAATCCGGTGGCCCAGCTCGACCCGCCCACCAGCAGCACGCCCGGCACCTCGCCCCCCGCCAGGCCCAGCGCCCGCGCGATCGGGGTCAGGGTGAACCCGTGCAGCACCACCGTGGCCACCACCAGCGCGAAGGCCAGCGGGCCGATCCGCGCGCCATCCTCCAGCCCCAGCGCGGCCAGCCGTTCGCCGAACAGCCCCGCCACCGCCACCAGCACCACACCGCGCGGCCCGGTGAAAGCGACCAGCAGACGCTCGCGCCAGGGCACCTTGGTGGCGGCCAGCGACACCAGCACCGTGGCCGGCCGCACCGCGAGGATCACCGCCACCACGAACACGCCCGCGCGCCAGTCGAGCGTCGAGAGGGTTTCGAAATTCATCGACGCGGCCAGCAGGATGAATACGCCCGATACCAGCAGAACGGTGGCATGTTCCTTGAACCGGCGCAGCTCGGTATAGCTGGGCAGATCGGCGTTGGCGATGTACAGCCCCATGATGGTCACCGCCAGCAGCCCGCTTTCATGCAGCACCGTGTCGGACAGGGCAAAGACGCAGAGCAGCAGCGCGAACAGCACCGGCACCTTCATGTATTCCGGCACCCAGGCCCGGCGAAAGGCCGATGACAGGCCCCAGCCGCCAAGCGCCCCGAGCACCAGGGCGACGGCGATGCCGACCACAAGCTCCAGCACCGCATGGCCGGCCGTGGTGGCGGTCTGCAGCACCAGCACCACCTCATAGGCCAGCACCGCGGCCAGCGCGCCGACCGGATCGTTGACGATCGCCTCCCACTGCAGCAGTTGCGCGGGGCGGCGTTTCAGCCGGGCCTGCCGCAGCAGGGGCGCGATCACCGTGGGCCCGGTGACGATCATGATGCCGCCGAACACCGCCGCCGCCGCCCAGCCCAACCCGGCCACGTAATGCAGCGCCAGCGCCGACAGAAGCCAGCCCAGCGGCGCGCCGATGACAACCAGCCGCCGCACCCCTTCGGCCGCGTCGCGCAGCGAATGCAGGTTCAGCGTCAGCCCGCCCTCGAACAGGATGATCGCCACCGCGATGGAGATCATGGGCCCCATCAGCGGCCCGATATCGCGCGCCGGGTCGAACAGGCCCAGAACCGGCCCGACGATCAGCCCCGCCGCCAGCATCAGCACGATCGCCGGCATCCGCAGCCGCCACGCCAGCCATTGCGACCCGACCCCGAGCGCGCCCACAAGCGCGAATGCCATAACCGGCGCCATGGCACCCTCTGCGGCCACTGACATGACGTTCTCTCCTTACATTGCCCTGACAGCTTGGGTCAGGCACGCAGCGGGGGCAAGCCCCGCCACCTAATCGCCCAGCAGCCGGGCATGTTCCTGCATCGCGAACCGGTCTGTCATCCCGGCGATGTAATCGGCCACGATCCGGGCCAGTTCCGTCTCGTTCCGCACCGCCTCCACATCCTTGCGCCACTGTTTGGGCAGCAGCTCGGGGTTGGTCAGAAACAGCGGGAACAGATCATTGACCATCGCCGTCACCTTCGCGCGCATCTTCAACACCGACGGCGCGCGGTACATGCGGTGAAACAGGAATTCGCGGATCACCTTGAGCTGTTCCCAGATATCGGGCGAAAACTGCACCACCGAATGCCCGGCGAGGCGGATGTCCTGCGCGGTCGCCGGATCCAGCGCCGCGATCCGCGCCCGCGCCACGTCGATCACATCGGCGACCAGAATCCCGAAGAACCGGCGCAGCGCCTCATGCCGGCGGCGATAGTAGTTCAGGCCGGGATAGGTCCGGTCCACCTCGGCGAAACAGCCATCCAGCAACGGCAGTTCGGCCAGCTCGTCGGTCGAAAACAGCTCGGCCCGCAGCCCGTCATGCAGATCGTGGTTGTTATAGGCCACATCATCGGCCAGCGCGGCGACCTGCGCCTCGGCGCTGGCATGGGTGTGCAGCTCCAGATCGTGGCGGGCGTTGTATTCGGCCAGCGCATAGGGCACTTCGCCGGTGACGGGGCCGTTGTGCTTGGCGATGCCTTCCAGCGTTTCCCAGGTCAGGTTCAGCCCGTCGAAATCGGCATAGTGCCGCTCCAGCCGCGTGACGATGCGGATCGCCTGCGCGTTGTGATCGAACCCGCCATAAGGCGCCATCATCTCCGACAGCGCATCCTCGCCGGTATGCCCGAACGGGGTGTGGCCCAGATCATGCGCCAGCGCCACCGCCTCTGTCAGCTCCAGGTTCAGCCCCAGCACCCCCGCGATCGTGCGCGCCACCTGCCCCACCTCGATCGAATGGGTCAGGCGCGTGCGGAAGTAATCGCCCTCATGCTCGATGAACACCTGCGTCTTGTGCTTGAGCCGCCGAAAGGCCGACGAATGAATGATCCTGTCGCGGTCCCGTTGAAAACAGGACCGGAACGTGCTTTCCTCTTCACGGAAAAGCCGCCCGCGCGTCTCTTCCGGTCTGCAGGCATATCGTGCCAGCATTTTTCAGCCTTTGCTTGTCGCGTCTCTTCCGCGTTCATATATTGCACATGTCACGGTTTTGATACGGGATATTCACGATGGAACTGACCCTCCCCCCAAAGGTGACCGAGCGCGCCTTCGCCCGGCTGGCCGAGATCGGCGCGGGCGATCAGGGCAAGGCCCTGCGCGTGGCCGTCGAAGGCGGCGGCTGCTCGGGGTTTCAGTATGAGATAAAGCTGGACGACGTCGCGGCCGACGATCTGGTGCTGGAAGGCGCCGGGCAGAAGGTGGTGGTGGATACGGTCTCGTTGCCGTTCCTGACCAACGCGACCATCGACTTTTCCGAAGAGCTGATCGGCGCGCGTTTCGTGATCGAAAACCCCAACGCCACCAGCGCCTGCGGCTGCGGAACGAGCTTTTCGATCTGATGCCGCGGCCGGGGCCGGCCGGGCGCGTATCCGGCGCCCCGGCGCTGGTCGCCGATATCGGCGGCACCAACACCCGCATCGCGCTGGCCCGGGGCGGCACTGTTCTGGCCGACAGCCTGCGCCGGTTCCGCAACGATGACTTCCCCGATCCGCAGGCCGTGCTTCACGCTTATCTGAGTGCCGCCGGCCATCCGCCGCTGTCAGGGGCCTGCGCCGCGGTGGCGGGCCCGGTGCGCAACGGCGCGGCGCGGCTGACCAACCGGGACTGGGCGCTTGACCTTGCCGCGCTGCGCGCCGTCGCCGGGCCGGCGGGCCCCGTTGCCCTGCTCAATGACCTGCAGGCGCAGGGGCATGCGCTGGATCACTTGGCCGAACCCGCCCTGACCGGCATCTCCGAAGCCCGGGCCGAGCCCGGCGGCCCCCGGCTCGTCATCGGTATCGGCACCGGGTTCAACATCGCCACCGTTCATGGCCACGGGCCCGGTTGCCGGGTCACGGCGGCCGAGGCGGGCCACGCGGCCCTGCCCCTCGCAACCCAAGAAGACCTGGCGCTGGCCCGGTTCGTGACCGGCGGCACCCGGCTGGCCGAGGTCGAGGATGTGCTGTCCGGCCGTGGCCTTGCGCGCCTTTACGGCTGGGTCAGCCGGCACGCAGGCCCGCCGCAACAGGCCGCGCCCGAGGCGATCACCGCGCTGCTGGCACGGGGCGAAAACCCGGCCGCCCGCGCCACCGGCGAGATCTTCGCCCGGCTGCTTGGCGTTGCCGCACGCAATCTCGCCGTCACCCTGCTGCCCACCGGCGGCATTTTTCTGTGCGGCAGCGTGGCACGGGCCATGGCGCCGCATCTGAACGATCTGGGCTTTGCCGAGACCTTCCGCGCCAGAGGCCGGATCCCCGGCGAGATCGGCGATTTCGCGGTCTCGCTGATCAACGATGACACTGCCGCGCTGACCGGCTGCGCCGCCGCGCTGACGGGAGACGCCGCATGGCGGCGGCCCGCAACTTCTGTGAATGATTGAAGTGGGAGCCGGCCCCCCAAAGGTACAGTGCGCATCGGCCGGCCCCCTCTGCTTGGTGTCCGCGATCAGGCGCTGAGCTGGAACGGAACAGCCTGCTGCATCGCGTGCAGGTGGTGATAGGAATGGGTGGCCGGCATGCCGAGCACCGCATAGGTGCGCCCGTCATCAGCATTGCGATAGGTCTTGCCAAGCCGGGTCACATCATAGCCGATCTGGCGCAACGCCCGCATCAGGGCCAGCGACGACAGGCAAATCAGCCGCGAGGCACCATTCTCCACCGCCAGATCCACCAACCCGTCAACGATCAGCGACAGGCATTCCGAACGCTCCTTTTGGGTGGTCAGATCGTTCGAAATCACCAGCCTGGTACATTCCCACACCGCCGGGCTGGCGATATCCTCGGTCATGAGTTCGGCCGGGATCTTCGGCAGCTTGCCGGACTGCGCATCGCGCAGCATATAGGTATGATCCCCCCAGGTTGACGAGGTTGCCATCGCCCGCGCCCCGCCGACGACCTTGCCCTGATACATGACAAGCGAATACTGCGCGATCGGCGTGTCATACTGATCCATCTCGACCGAGTCGTTATGGGGAATGTCCCATTTCAACTCGTCGACAAAGACCTTTTTGCGAAGCGCGAGATAGTCGTAAAACGCGGCCCCGTGGCTGTGGAGGTTCGAAAAATCAAAAGTGATATTGTGCATGGTGAGTCTCCTTTCTGCGGGAGTAATTTGCTTCACCACGTCGTGATTATCTAATCTTAAAGTTGTAGAAACCGGTTTTGAAATACCCCTAAAGGCTTCATTTTCCTCAAAGAGCCGCTAAAGCAGGCCACGTGTCTGCGCAATCGACGCCGCCTGTGACGGGGTGCGCGCACCCAGCTTGCGTTTGGCATTGGCCAGACGCGCCTTCACCGCGCTCATCGAGATGTTCAGTTCGGCCGCGATCTGCTTGAGCCGCAGCCCCTGCGCCTGAAAGCGCAGCGCCTCGATCTCGGCCGCGGTCAGGGCCAGTTTCTGGTCGCCGTCCTGATGCAGCTCGACGACGATATCCGCCAGTTGGGCCAGCTCGTCATCGGTGAATTCACGGTCGGCGCGCAGGAAATTGCCGTAGCTCCGCTTGCCATGCCCCTCCGGCGATACCGCACTTGCCACGGCCCCGAAATGCAGCCCCAGGCCGGCCGCGCTTTCCAGCACGCCCATCGGATCATCCTCGCCGATATCGCTCCAGCGCGCGACGCCCTGATTCATGTAGACCCATTTCATCACCGGATCATGCACCACCAGACCGTTCGCCGTATAGTAATCCACCCAGGCGGAGGGAAGGCGGTTAAGCTCTTCGGCCGGAAAGGAAAACCCCACCCGCAGGCCGATATAGAACCCCGCAGGCGCAAGTGCGGAGATCCGGGCCGCTGTATCCGTCAATAAACTCATGGACTCGATAATATGGCTGTGTTCATTCTAATATTCAAACGGCCGGGAACACTGTGATCGCAAGACGCGTGACAGCGCTTGCCCAAGCCATTGCGGGAAGGAAGGTAAGACCAAGGATGGAACGGATCGACGAAATGGCCGGGCTTCTGAAGAAGCTGGCAGAATTCTGCGACACTGGCTTCGCACTCGCAATCCATATTCGTTACACAAGACCATCGCTCTTCTTTCAGACCTATGCACAAGAGTGGATCGATTACTACAGCGAAAATGGGCTCATGCTCTACGACCCTGTCGTGAAATGGGGCCTTCTCAATACCGGAATGGTTGCGTGGTCCGAGCTTGAGGGGGACGACCCGAGAGATGTGCTGGGGGAATCCGCCAAGCATGGCCTGCACAACGGCATCGCGCTTGGGATCGGCCCAGCGACGTCGCGCACGATCGCGGGGCTTACCCGTTCCGGGCCGGCCTTCTCTCAGGAAGAAATAGCACAAATGGTGGCGCTCGTAACGAAGATTCACACGTTGACCGAAAGCCTCGTCGGGACCGAAACGCCCGAGATGGATGAGATGCGCAAGCTTCAGCTTTCCGAATACTGAAACTTCGAGACAGGCGTGGAGCGGGACCCGGGCACGTCACCTGCGCCGAGGCGATTGAAGTTTGCCCCGGTTCAGATACAATTCATTGAATATCTCGGGAGGATGACATGACACGCCTGACCACCACCCGCCGCGGGTTGCTGAAAGCCGCCGCGGCCGCCCCCGCCCTTGCCCTGCCCGCGCCGCTGATGGCGCAGATCTCCGGCCCGGCCGGGCGCGGAAATCCGGCGCATTTCCGGTTCGATCTGGGCGCGGCCCGGATCACGGTCGTGTCCGACGGCCATCTGGGCCTGACGATCGACGGGCTGGGCGTGAACGCCGACCCCGCCGAGGTGCTGGCCTTTCTCGAGGCGCACAGGCTTTCGACCACCGGGCACTATTCGCACACCAACCACGTGGTGATCGAAACCGGCGATGCCACCGTTCTTGTCGATGTCGGTTCGGGTGACCGGTTTCTGCCCACCGCCGGGCGTCTTCTGGACAATCTGACCGAAGCCGGGATCGATCATGGCGCGATCACCCATGTGGTCATCACCCACGCCCATCCCGATCACATATGGGGCATCCGCGACGATTTCGACGAGCCGATCTTGCCGGACGCCGAATATGTCATCGGCGCGGGGGAGTATGACTGGTGGATGCAGGATGGGCTGGCCGGCAGCGTGCCGGCGGAAATGCAGCAGTTCGTGGTCGGTGCGGTGAATTCGCTGACCGCCGACGGGCTCGACTGGACCATGGCGCAGGACGGGCACGAAGTGGTGCCGGGCGTGCGGCTGATCTCTACCCCCGGTCATACGCTCAATCACATGAGCGTCATGGTCGAAAGCGACGGCAAGCAGTTGCTGGCGCTGGGGGATGCGATGACCCATGCCTATATCAGCATGGAGCGTCCCGACTGGTTCGCCGGGTTCGATCAGGACGGGCCGATGGCCTCGGCCACGCGACTGCGGCTGCTGGACATGGCCGCGACCGACGGGATCGCGGTACTGGGCTATCACTTCCCCTTCCCCGGCGTGGGTCACGTGATGCGGATGGGCGATGCCTATCGCTTCGTGCCCGCGCTCTGGACCTGGGGCTGAACCGGGCGGAAGAACATTCCCGAATTTTCTTCGGGTGAAAAATCTTCGGGAAGATTTTTCCGTGCCTCCGGCGGGAGTATTTGCGCCGAGAAGAAAGGGGCAGGCTATGGTCTGAGCCGCCGGATGATCAGAAAGCTGAACCCTGCCATCACCCCGGCAGTGGCCAGGCACAGCGGCAACCCGCCCATCTGGTAGCTGAGCCCTGACAGCAGCGTGCCCAGAAGCCGCCCGGCGGCGTTGGACATGTAGTAGAATCCCACGTCCATCGTCACCCGCTCTGCCTGCGTGAAAGCCAGGATCAGATAGGAATGGACCGAGGAATTGACCGCGAAGACGAAGCCGAAGAGCAACAGCCCCGCCACCAGTGTCGCCGTCAGCCAGCCCTGCGGCCCGCCGGCAAGCAGCGCCGCCCCGGCCAGCGCGAAGGGGATCAGCGTCAGCGCGCTGACCCACAGCGTTGCCAGCCGCGTGATCGCCCCCAGCGGTTTGTCCCTGGCGCCCAGCAGCTTCGGCGCCCAGGCCTGCACCGCGCCATAGCCGATGATCCACAGCGCCATGAACGTGCCGATCTGAAAGAAGGCCGCGCGGTTGCCGGCCTCGGAGCCGTCCGACAGCACCGAATAGAAATAGATCGGGATACCGACCACGAACCACACGTCACGCGCGCCGAACAGGAACATGCGCGCCGCCGACAGCCGGTTGATGTTGGGATCTTTCGAGAATACCTCGCGGAATTTCGCGCCTTTCTTGCCGCGCGGCAGGCCCGACGGCATGAACAGCGCCACCGCCAGCAGGATCACCGCCAGCACGCCCGCCATCGCGTAGACCGATGCAGTGAAGCCCAGCAGCCCCAGCAGTGCCGCGCCCAGCAGAAAGCCCAGCCCCTTGACGGCGTTCTTCGATCCGGTCAGCACCGCCACCCAGCGGAACAGCGCCCCGTCGCCTTCGGGCGCCAGGACCTTTACCGCCGATTTGGAGCTCATCTTGGCCAGATCCTTGGCCACACCGGACAGCCCCTGCACCGCCATCACGAAGATCACCGATGTGGCCACCGCCCAGCCCGGATCGAGCTGCGCCAGCGCCACCAGCGCCACGATCTGCAGCGCCAGCCCGGCATAGAGCGTCGAGGTCAGGCCGAAGCGGGCTGCGATCCATCCCGCCGACAGGTTGGTGACCATGCCCATGAATTCATACAGCAGGAACAGGTAGGCAAGCTGGATCGGCGAGAACCCCAGCGTATGGAAATGCAGCAGCACCAGCATCCGCAGCGCGCCGTCGGACAGCATGAAGGCCCAGTAGGCCGCCGTGACGGCCATATAGGCGGCCATCCCGTCGGGTTTCTTCGCCGCCAGCTGCATCACATCCGCTCCGCGATCATGCGGGTCACGTCGGCCAGACGGCAGCAATAGCCCCATTCATTGTCGTACCAGGCGTATATCTTCACCTGGGTGCCGTTGATCACCATGGTCGACATCGCATCGACGATCGACGAGCGCGGATCGTTCAGATAGTCGCAGGATACAAGCGGCCGTTCCTCATAACCCAGAATCCCCTTCAGCGGCCCCTCGGCATAGCGTTTGAACAGCGCGTTGACCTCTTCGGCGCTGGTCGCGCGCTTTACCTCGAACACGCAATCGGTGAGCGAGGCGTTCAGCAAAGGTACGCGCACGGCGTGGCCGTTCAGCCGCCCGGCCAGTTCGGGATAGATCAGCGTGATCGCGGTGGCCGAACCGGTGCTGGTGGGGATCAGCGAATTCAGTGCCGAACGGGCGCGGCGCATGTCCTTTGCCGGGCGGTCGACGATGGTCTGGGTATTGGTCACGTCGTGGATCGTGGTGATCGACCCGTGTTCGATCCCCAGTTCCTCGTGGATCACCTTCACCACCGGGGCCAGGCAGTTGGTGGTGCAGGAGGCCGCGGTGACAAGATCATGTTTGTCAGGATCATAGAGATCACTGTTCACGCCGTAGACGAGGTTCAGCGCGCCACCGTCCTTGACCGGGGCCGACACGATGACCTTCTTCACCCCCGCCGCGTAATAGGGCGCGACCTTTTCGGCGGTCTTGAACACGCCGGTGCAATCGACCACGATATCGACGCCCAGTTCCGCCAGCGGCAGATCCTCGATCCGTTTTTCGCGGGTCATCCGCATGCGGGTACCGTTGATCGTCAGGCTGTCGTCGTCATGGGAAATATCGGCGGGCCAGCGGCCATGGACGGTATCGAACTCCATCAGCAGCGCGTGCTGCTCGGGCGCGCCCGCCAGATCGTTCAGCAGCACGATGTTGCCCGGCAGCCCCTGATCGAAAAAGGCGCGCAGCACCAGTTTGCCCATACGCCCCATGCCGTTGATCGCCACATTTACCATCTCGGTCCTCTTTCTTGTTTTTGATGTTCTTCCGCGCCTGTTTACGCGTGTTCTGCGTCATCCATGCGACCGATATCATCCAGACGCGCCTGCAGCGACAGACGGTCAAGCTGGGCGAAGGACAGCGCGACAAAGGCCTGTATCCGGTGCAGCATCTGCGCATAAGTCGTTGCGAAGGCCAGCGATTTCTCGGCCTCCGTTCCCTCGACCTTCACCGGGTCGGGCAGGCCCCAATGGGCGGTGATCGGCTGGCCCGGCCAGGGCGGGCATTCCTCGTTCGCGGCGGAATCGCAGACGGTGAAGACGAAATCCATCACCGGCGCGCCGTCGCGCTGAAACTCGTCGACATTCTTGGCCCGCAGGCCCGTCACGTCATGGCCATTGCGCCGCAGCAGTTCCACCGCAAAGGGGTTCAGCGCGGAATAGGGTTTGGTTCCGGCGGAGTAGGCATTGAACTTGCCCCCGCCCTCGCTTGTCAGCAGCGCTTCGGCAAAGATCGAACGGGCGGAATTTCCGGTGCAGATGAACAGAACGTTGTAAGTCTTGTCTTCCATAAAAGACTCTCCGTGCAATGTTGCCGCCGTTCTTGGCGCGCAAAGGTCGGGGCGGCCGCGACAGCAATCCGCCACCAGGAAATCCACCAGCCCGCCCATGCGAGACAGGTGAACGTTGTAGTAAACCGATTTGCCCCGCCGCTGAGACGTCACCAGCCCCGCCCGCTCCAGCGTGCCGAGATAAACCGACAGCGTGTTGGGCTTGAGCCCCAGCGCCCCGGCCATCTCCGACGGGCGCACACCTTCGGGCGCCCGGCGCGCCAGCAGGCGAAACACCGACAGCCGCCCGGGATGGCCGAGCGTGGTGAGAATCAGAGAGGCGTCATTCAATTCCATAATTCGTGAATAATGGAATCGTGTAACAGTTCAACAACAATATGCGACGAATACGTGACATTACCTGCCAGACCGTGTGCGCGCCCCATCTGTGATAGGGAAATGCCACGTTTTCGCCATATTTGCGTGGCGCGATCGTGGATACGGCACCCGACGAACGAGGTGCCGACCCCAATTAGAGGCAATCAGGCAGCTGTAAAGTTGCTAGTAAAAGGATCCGTCCGATGACGTCCTACGTGTTTTCGAAGCCCAAGGAAGAGACGCCCAAGAAAGACAAGGGCGATGCCAAGACCGAGGCTCCGGCCTCGAAGCAGAAGCCAAACGACAAGCGCTACAAGATCACCGACTGGGCCAGTATCTGACGCCATGAAAAAGGCCGCCCCGATACGGGACGGCCAAATCAGGCGGGCGTGAACGGGCCCGGCGTTCAGCCGACCAGTTCGAGGCCCGAGAAGAAATACGCGATCTCGACCGCGGCCGTGTCTTCGCCGTCAGAGCCGTGAACCGAGTTCTCGCCGATCGACAGGGCGAATTCCTTGCGGATCGTGCCGTCGGCGGCATCGGCGGGGTTGGTCGCGCCCATCACTTCGCGGTTCTTGGCGATGGCGTCTTCGCCTTCCAGCACCTGAACGACGATCGGCTCGGACGCCATGAACTCGCACAGCTCGCCATAGAACGGGCGCTCCTTGTGCACCTCATAGAAGACACCGGCCTGGGCTTCGGTCAGGTGGATCCGCTTTTGCGCGATGATGCGCAGGCCGGCGGCCTCCAGCTTGGCGTTGATCGCGCCGGTCAGGTTGCGGCGGGTCGCGTCGGGCTTGATGATGCTGAAGGTGCGTTGAATGGCCATGTCGCTCTCTCTTTGTCTGCTGCCCGCGGGGGCGTCGAATTTCGCCGCCCTGCTAGCATGGGCGTGGCCAGTTGAAAAGCGGCGATTGACGGGCTGCGCGCCATGCGGCACACCGCGCCCATGCTGCGTATCAATGACATCTCATATTCCGTCGAAGGCCGCCCCTTGTTCGAGGGCGCCTCTGCCGTCATCCCCGATGGCCACAAGGTCGGCCTGATCGGCCGCAACGGGGCGGGCAAGACCACGCTGTTTCGCCTGATCAAGGGCGAGCTCGCGCTGGAAGGCGGCGACATCTCGCTGCCCAGCCGCGCCCGCATCGGCGGCGTCGCGCAGGAGGTGCCCTCCTCGGACGTGTCGCTGATCGACACCGTGCTGGCCGCCGATACCGAACGCGCCGCGCTGCTGGCCGAGGCGGAAACCGCGACCGACCCGTCCCGCATCGCCGAGGTGCAGACCCGGCTGGCCGATATCGACGCATGGTCGGCCGAAGGGCGCGCGGCCTCTATCCTGCGTGGTCTGGGGTTCGACTCCGAAAAGCAGAAGATGCCCTGCTCGGCCTTCTCGGGCGGCTGGCGGATGCGCGTGGCGCTGGCGGCGGTGCTGTTCGCCGCGCCCGATCTGCTGTTGCTGGACGAGCCGACCAACTATCTGGATCTCGAAGGCGCGCTGTGGCTGGAAAACTACCTGTCGCGCTATCCGCATACGGTGCTGATCATCAGCCACGACCGGGGGCTGCTGAACCGCGCCGTCGGGGCCATCCTGCATCTCGAGAACAGGAAACTGACCTTCTATCAGGGCCCCTATGATCAGTTCGCCCGGCAACGGGCCGAACAGCGCGCCGTGCAGGCCGCGCAGGCAAAGAAGCAGGATCTGCGCCGCGCCCATCTGCAAAGCTTCGTGGACCGGTTCAAGGCCAAGGCCTCGAAGGCCAAGCAGGCGCAAAGCCGGGTGAAGATGCTGGAAAAGATGCAGCCGATCACCGCCCCCGAGGATGCGGCGCGCACCGTTTTCAGCTTTCCCGATCCCGAAGAGCTTTCGCCGCCGATCATCGCCACCGAAAACGTGTCGGTCGGCTATGGTGACACCGTGGTGCTGCGCAACCTGAACCTGCGGATCGATCAGGATGACCGGATCGCGCTGCTGGGGCAGAACGGCCAGGGCAAATCCACCCTGTCCAAGATGCTTTCGGGCCGGCTGGCGCCGATGGCGGGGCAGATGGCGACGTCGAACAAGCTGCGCATCGGCTATTTCGCGCAGCATCAGGTGGACGAGCTGCATATCGACGAAACCCCGCTGCAGCATCTTCAGCGCGAACGCCCGGGCGAGATGCAGTCGAAGCTTCGCGCGCGGCTGGCCGGGTTCGGGCTGGGCCCCGATCAGGCGGAAACCGCCGTCGGCCGGCTTTCGGGCGGGCAGAAGGCGCGGCTGTCGCTGCTGCTGGCCACGCTGGACGCACCGCATCTGCTGATCCTCGACGAACCCACCAACCACCTCGACATCGAAAGCCGCGAGGCGCTGGTCGAGGCGCTGACCGCCTATACCGGCGCGGTGATCCTGGTGTCGCATGACATGCATTTGCTGAGCATGGTGGCCGACCGGCTGTGGCTGGTGAAGGACGGTCAGGTCACCGCCTATGCCGAAGATCTGGAGGCCTATCGCAAGCTCTTGCTGACCTCGGACAAGCCGGACAAACCCGCCAAACCGGCCGCGGCGGCCGAAAAGCCCAGGCGCCCCTCGCGCGAGGCGCTGCAGGCCCTGCGCGGCGAGGTCCGCAAATGCGAGGCGCGGGTGGAGAAGCTGAACCAGATGCGCGACAAGCTGGCCAAGAAGCTGGCCGACCCCTCCATGTATGAGCCCGAGAGGGTTGATGAGGCGCAGGTCTGGCAAAAGAAATACGCCGAGGTGATGGACGGGCTGGACCGGGCCGAGAGCCTGTGGCTCTCTGCCATCGAAAAGCTTGAAAAATCAGAGAGCTGAGGCATGGACCTCACGTTTTACATCAGCGCCTTTGTCACCCTGTTCGTGATCATCGATCCGATCGGGCTGGCGCCGCTGTTCGTCGCGATCACCCAAGGCATGACCCCCCCTGAACGCCGCGCCATCGGACTGCGCGCCGCGGCGGTCGCCATGGGTCTGCTGACCCTGTTCGGCCTGCTGGGCGAAGCGGTGCTGGGGTTCGTCGGCATATCGATGCCCGCCTTCCGCATCGCCGGCGGTATCCTGCTGTTTCTGACCGCACTCGACATGCTGTTCGAACGCCGCACCAGGCGGCGAGAGGATCAGGCCGACGATCACCGCCCCGACCCATCGGTGTTTCCGCTTGCCACACCACTGATCGCGGGGCCCGGCGCGATGGCCACCATGATCCTGCTGGCCGGTCAGGTGCGCGGAGACCCGGCCGCGCTGGTTCTGATCCATCTGGTGATGGCGGTCGTGATGGGGTTGGTGCTGGTCATGTTCCTGTCCGCCGGCCTTCTGGAACGCGCCCTGGGCAAGACCGGCACGAATGTCATCACCCGCCTGCTGGGCATGCTTCTGGCCGCGCTTTCGGTGCAATTCGTGATCGACGGGCTGACAAATCTGCCGCTTGCGCCGCTTTGACCCCTCCCAATTCCGACGCGGATCCCTAGATTCAGCCAGACAGCCACAGGGGGTGACACATGGCCGGCGCAGAGTTCGGACGACTTGCATATCTGCTGCTTCTGACCGCGGCCGTGGGCGGGTTCTTCGTGATACAGAACCGTCGGCGCCTGGGCGCGATGGCGCAACAGGCCGCCGTCTGGGGGCTGATCTTTGTCGGCGTGATCGCGGCGGTCGGCCTGTGGTCGGACATCCGCACGACGGTCATGCCGCGCCAGTCGGTCTTTTCCGAACAGGGCAGGATCGAGGTGCCGCGCGCGCCCGACGGGCATTTCTACCTGACCGTTACTGTCAACGGCACGCCGTTGCAATTCGTGGTGGATACCGGCGCCAGCCAGGTGGTACTGACCCCCGAAGACGCGCGCCGCGTGGGCATCGACCCGACCGGGCTGGCCTTCAGCAGCGAGGCACGTACCGCCAACGGCGTGGTGCAGACCGCGCCGGTGCGGCTGAACGAGGTTCAGCTCGGACCGCTGGAAGACAGGAATGTTCGCGCCTGGGTGAACAGCGGCGAGATGGACATGTCGCTTCTGGGGATGAGCTATCTTCAGCGCTTCGAAAAGATGGAGATCACGCGCGACCTGCTGGTGCTGACGCGATAGGAAAATTTTTCACGAAAAATTTTTGACCCCAAAAATCTTCGTGAAGATTTTTCAGTCGCCTGTTTCGGCCTTCTTCTGCCAGCGCCCGCTTTCCTCCGACCAGTACTGCGCCGCGACCCCTGCCCCGGTCAGAGCCTTCCACTGGCCCCGCGCCCGGTTGAGCGCGGCCTCGTCATTGCCATCGAACAGGATACAGACCCGCGCCATCCGGCCGGCCTCTTCCGCGTCCACCTCGGCCCCGTCCACCGCCATCAGGCAGGCCGCGCCATTCGGTGCCGCCATGCCCGTGGTCAGCAGAACCGGCTGATCGGCATCAAACCCCGACCCGGCCAGCCCATGCGGAAGGAACCCGTCTTCGGGGCCCAGCCACAGCTTGTCGTCCAGCCAACGCAGCTGCTGCTCGGTTCTGCCCCGCACCACCACCCGCCAGCCCGCCGCGCGGGATTTCTCCAGCAGCATCGGCAGCGTCACCTCCAGCGGGTGCCGCGTGAGGTGGTAGAACAGAACGCTTCCCATCAGCTCTCGAACTTGTCGCGCACCAGCCGGTCAAGCGCCATCACGCCCCAGCCGGTCGCCCCCTTGGGCGCCAGCGTGGTGTCGGATTTCACGCTTGCCACCCCGGCGATATCCAGGTGAATCCAGGGGCAGTCTTCCTTGACGAACCGCTGCAGAAACTGCGCCGCGGTGATTGATCCCGCCGGGCGCCCGCCGACATTCTTCATGTCCGCCACCCGGCTTTCCAGCAGCTTGTCATAGGCCGGCGCCAGCGGCATCCTCCAGGCGCCTTCGCCCTCCTGCGCGGCGGCGTCCAGAAAATCGGTGCTGAACACATCGTTGTTCGAAAACACCCCGGCCATTTCATGCCCCAACCCGATCACGATCGCCCCGGTCAGCGTGGCCAGGTTGATCATCGCACTGGGCTTGAAACGGTCCTGCGCGTACCACAGCACATCGGCCAGCACCAACCGCCCCTCGGCATCGGTGTTAATGATCTCGACGGTGTCGCCCTTCATGGATTTCACCACATCGCCGGGGCGCGTCGCCTCGCCCGAGGGCATGTTCTCGACCAGCCCGACCAGCCCCACGACATTGGCCTTCGCCTTGCGCAGGGCCAGCGTGCGCATCACGCCCGAAACCACGCCGGCGCCGCCCATGTCCATGGTCATGTCTTCCATGCCGGCCGCCGGTTTGAGCGAGATCCCGCCGGTGTCGAACACCACGCCCTTGCCGACCAGTGCCAGCGGCGCCTCGCCCGGCTTGCCGCCGTTCCAGTGCATCACAACCACCTTCGACGGGCTGACAGAGCCGTTGCCGACCGACAGCAGCAGCCGCATCCCGAGCTTTTCCAGATCGCTTTCCTCAAGGATCTCGACCTCCAGCCCAAGTTCCTGCATGGCGGCCAGACGGGCGGCGAAATCGTCGGTCGTCAGCACGTTGGACGGCTCGTTGATCAGATCGCGGGTAAAGAACACGCCCTCGGCCACCGCTGCCATTGGCGCGGCGGCCGTGGCCACGGCCTCGGGCTTGCCGACCATGATGCGGGCCTTGCCCGCCGGCGTCTTTTCGCCCGTCTTGTGCGCGTCGAACGTATAGGCCCGCAGCGCGAACCCCAGCGAAATCTCGGCGGCACGCGGATTGCTGCCCGCAAGGATCAGGCTTTCCGCGCCGTTCTGCAGCTTGGCCAGCGCCGCGCCGGCCTTGCGTGCCTCTTCCACTGTCGGGCGGCGGTCAAGCCGGACGACATCCACAGCCTCCGCCGCCATCCCCGCCGGAAAGGCCAGCGCCTTCGCCTCGCCCGGTTTCAGCTTGGTGAACCTTTCGCTTTGCACGAACCGGGCCAGCGCCCCGCGTGTCAGCCGATTCACCCGGCGGCCCGACGGATCCATCTTGCCTTCGGCGCCGATGAACACGGCAACCCGGCCGGTGGCATTTCCGATCGCATCGAGATCGGTCTCGCAAAAGCTGATTTCCGGCGGCGTCGTCATTGGCAGGTCTCCTCAGGGTTATCAATCCTACCTAGACCTTGCCCGCCGGCTTGACCAGATACCAGTTTTCCACGCCCGGCTTATGGTCTAGGGTCGCCGCCGATCAACCTGCTCCCAAGGAGAGTTCGTGCCGACATTCGACCGATATCTGCTGTCACGGCTGACGGTCCTGTTCGGGTTTTTCTCGCTGGTGCTGATTTCCGTCTACTGGCTGAACCGGGCCGTGATCCTGTTCGATCAGCTTGTCGGCGGTGGCCAGTCGGCCATGGTGTTTCTGGAGTTCACCGCGCTGGCCCTGCCCAACGTGATCCGGCTGGTGCTGCCGGTGTCGGGCTTTGCCGCCACCGTCTTCGTCATCAACCGGCTGACCGCGGAAAGCGAGCTGGTGGTGGTGCAGGCGATGGGGTTTTCGGCCTTCCGCCTGGCAAGGCCGGTTCTGGTCTTCGGGCTGATGGTGACGCTGCTGGTGACCGGGCTCAACCATTTCCTGGTGCCGGCAAGCCGCACCCAGCTGGCCCAGCGGCAGGCCGATATCAGCGGCGACATCACCGCCCGCCTGCTGACCGAGGGCCGGTTTCTGCACCCCGCCGCCGGCATCACCTTCTATATCCGCGAAATCACCCCCCAGGGCGCGCTGAACGACATTTTCCTGTCCGACGCGCGCAGCCCGTCGCACCGCGTGACCTATACCGCCAAGCGCGCGCTGGTGGTGCCCGATGCCGGGGGGCCCAAGCTGGTGATGTTCGACGGGATGGCACAGACCCTGACACTGGATACCCAGCGGCTTTCGATCACCCGGTTCCGCAACACGGTCTATGACGTGGCCGGGCTGATCCTGTCGGCGGGTCCGCGCCACCGCCGGGTCGAAGAGCTTTCGACGCCGGAACTGCTGCGCGCCACGCCCGCTCTGCTGGCCGAAACCGGCGAAACCCGAACCGTGTTCCTTTACGAGGCGCATGCGAGGATCGCGCAGCCCTTCCTTTCCGTTGCCGGCGCGCTGATCGGGCTGGGCGCGCTGTTGCTGGGCGGGTTCAGCCGGTTCGGCGTGTGGCGGCAGATCCTGCTGGCCGTCACCCTGTTGATCGGGCTGCAGCTCATGGATAACGCGATGGCCGATCTGGCGCGGCGCGGCCCCGGGATGTGGCCGATGGTTTATCTTGCGCCCGTCGCCGGAACGCTGGTGGCCATCGGTCTGCTCTGGGCGAGCCAGCGGCCCCGGCTGTTCAAAGGGCCGCGCCGCCGGGGGGCCGCCGCATGATTCTGCATTTCTATTTCGCGCGCAAGTTCATCACCACGCTGATCGCGGTCTTCGCGGTGTTCCTGACGATCCTGCTGTTGCTGGATCTGGTCGATCAGATCCGCCGCTTCGACATCGGCGCGATCACCTTTCCGCAGGCGCTGGGGCTGGCGGCGCTGAACGCGCCGTCCAACATGTACGGCATGCTGCCGCTGACGGTGCTGATGGCCACGCTGATGCTGTTTCTGGGGCTGGCGCGCACGTCGGAGCTGGTGGTGACGCGGGCGATGGGGCGCTCGGCGCTGCGCAGCCTGTTCGCGCCGGTGCTGGCCGCCGCCGGCGCCGGCGTGCTGACGATCACCGTGCTCAACCCGCTGGTCGCGGCCACGTCGAAGCACTATGAAACCCTCTCGAGCCGCTACAAGCGCGGCACCGAAAGCGTTCTGTCGATCAGCCGCGAAGGGCTGTGGCTGCGCCAGGGCGACGAAGAGGGACAGATGGTCATTCGCGCGGCGCGCGCCAATCTGGACGGCACCGTGCTGCATGACGTGACCTTCCTTGCCCTCGGCCCGCAAAGCGGCCCCGCCTTCCGCATCGAGGCGGAGATGGCCGAGCTGACAAGGGGCGCCTGGACGCTGACCAACGCGAAACGCTGGGCGCTGTCAGATCCGGACGCCAACCCCGAACGCGACGCCACCCGGCACGCGCTGCTGAGCCTGCCCTCCGACCTGACGCCGGAGCGGATCCGCAACAGTTTCGGCACCCCTTCGGCGATTCCGATCTGGGAGCTTCCGGCCTTCATCGACAGCCTCGAACGGGCCGGGTTTTCGGCCCGCAACCACCGTGTCTGGTTCCAGATGGAGCTTGCCCTGCCGCTGGTCTATGTCGCGATGGTGATGATCGCGGCCGGCTTCACCATGCGCCACACCCGCCTGGGCCGGACCGGGGTGATGGTCATGCTGGCGCTGGGGCTGGGGCTTGGGCTCTATTTCCTGCGCAATTTCGCGCAGGTGCTGGGGGAAAACGGCCAGATCCCGGCCGAACTGGCCGCATGGAGCCCGCCCGTGGTGGGCATCCTGCTGTCGCTCGGCCTGCTGCTGCATCTGGAGGATGGCTGATGCTGCGGCATCTGGCGATGACATTGTTGCTTTTCCTGCTGCTGTCCCCGGCCGCGCGGGCCGCCCCCGCGACGCTTGTCGCCGACAACGTATCGGTGGACGGCAACAGCCGCCTTGTGGCCGAAGGCCATGTCGAGGTGCTCTATGAAACCTACCGCCTGAAGGCCTCGCGCATCATCTATGATGCCGACACCGACCGGCTGACGATCGACGGGCCGATGACGGTGACCACGCTTGACGGGCGCATCCTGCAGGCCGATCAGGCCACGCTGGCCGGCGATCTGTCCGAAGGGTTGCTGACATCGGCGCGCCTCGTTCTGGATCAGCAGCTGCAACTCGCCGCCGCCGAGATCCGCCGTGTGGGGGGGCGTTATTCCGTGCTGGACAAGACCGTCGCCTCCTCCTGCACCGTTTGTGCCTCCAACCCGGTGCCGCTGTGGCAGATCAGGGCGCGACGGGTGATCCACGACGAGGAAAAGCAGCAACTCTACTTCGATCACGCGCGGCTGGAGCTTGTCGGCCTGCCCATCTTCTATCTGCCGCGCCTGCGCATGCCCGACCCGACGCTGGAACGCTCGAACGGGTTTCTGGTGCCCTCGATCCGGGCGACGAACGGCCTGGGCACCGGGCTGAAGCTGCCCTATTTCGTGACCCTCGGCAGGCATGCCGACGTGACCATCACCCCGTATTTCTCGACCAACCGCACCCGGACGCTCGAACTGCGCTACCGGCAGGCGTTCCGCAACGGCGAGATCGAGCTGAACGGCGCGCTGTCGCGCGACGATCTGCTGCCCGATGACACCCGGCGCTACCTGTTCGCCGACGGGCGCTTTGACCTGCCCCGCGATTTCACCCTGAGCTTCGAGATCAAGACGGTGTCCGACAGGGCCTATCTGCTGGACTACGGGATTTCGGAAACCGACCGTCTGATCAGCCCGATCACCATCTCGCGGACCCGGCGCGACGAGTTCATCCGGGCCGAGCTGACCTATGTTCATTCGCTGCGCGCCTCTGAAAACAATGCCACCCTGCCCAGCACCCTGGCCGGTGCCACCTGGCAGCATCGCTTTTCCCCCGCCACGCTGGGCGGCATCGCCGAGACAGAGCTGGAGGTTTTCGGCTACAACCGCCGGTCGGGCAGCGACATCGCCGGGCGCGACGTCGCCCGTGCCTCCGGCGCGGTCAGCTGGAAACGGGACTGGCGCGGGGCCAGCGGGCTGTTGCTGGAAGCCAAGACCGCGCTGGTGCTGGATTACTACGCGATCGAGGATGACAGCACCCGCCCCGACCCGATCTTCCGCGCCGCGCCTTTCACCGCCGCCGCGCTGCGCTGGCCGCTGGTCAAGCACGGCGCCAGCGGCGCGGTGCACGTGCTGGAGCCCGCGGCGCAGCTGGTCTGGAGCCGCGACGACAGCAGCGACATCCCCAACGAGGACAGCCTGAGTACGGAGTTCGACGAAGGGAACCTGTTTTCCCTCAACCGCTATCCCGGCTCGGACGCCTATGAACAGGGGCTGCGGGCGAATATCGGCATCGGCTGGACAAGGTTCGATCCCGGGGGCTGGTCGCTCAGCCTGGGCGCGGGGCGCATCCTGCGCGCCGAAAACAACAACAGCTTTTCCAGCGGCTCTGGCCTGAACGGCGTGAATTCCGACTGGCTCGCCACGGCCAACCTGACGACGGCGCGCAACCTGCGGCTGACCAACCGGGCGCTGTTCGATGACGAGCTTCGGTTCGAGCGCAACGAGCTGCAGGTCGGCTGGAACACCGAGATGCTCGAACTCTCTTCCAGCTATGTCTGGCTGCGCGCCAATCCGGCGGAAAGCCGCCCGGTGAACAGTTCGGAATGGGAATTCAACACAAGCTATCGATTCCGACGCAACTGGACGGGAGAGGCCGACTGGCGTTATGATTTCACCTCTGAACGCGCGGCACGCGCCGGGCTTGGGCTGGAGTATCGTAACGAATGCATGACCGTGGGCCTCTCCGTTTCTCGCCGCTTCACCTCGACCACGAGCTTGCGCCCGACCACGGATTTCGGTTTGACCGTATCGCTGGCCGGGTTCGGAAGCAGCAATGATTCCCGTGGCTATCGCCAGACATGTACCCGGTAAGACAAAGCAGGACGGACAACAGGCATGAAATCAACGATCCGCACCATAGGTGCCCTTCTTCTGGGGATGACATTCCTGGGCGTTCCGGCCGAAACCGCGCTTGCGCAAAGCGGCGGCGCCTTTGCCGAGCGGGTGCAGGTCAACGGCCGCGCCGTCACCAACTGGGAAGTGTCGCAGCGCATCGCCTTCATGCGCCTTCTGGGCAGCGGTGGCGGCGGCGGCATTGAACAGCAGGTGGTGGACATGCTGATCGAAGACCGGCTGAAGCTTGAAGCGGCCGATCGCGCCGGGCTGCGCATCACCGAAGAAGAGCTTGCCGCCGGCAAGGCCGAATTCGCCAGCCGCGCCGAGCTGACCACCGAGCAGTTCGTGCAGGAGCTTCGCGGCGCCGGCGTCGCCGAGGAAACCTTTACCGATTTCGTCGAGGCCGGCCTGGCCTGGCGCGCGCTTGTCCGCGCACGGTTCGGCCCCCGCGCCCAGATCACAGAGGCCGAGATCGACAGGGCGATGGCCCTGTCCTCGCGGACCGGCGCGGCGCGGGTGCTGCTGTCGGAGCTCGTGCTGCGCGCCGACACGCCCGAGTTCGCCGCCCAGAGCAAGGCGCTGGCCGAACAGCTTCTGCGGCAGATCACCACTCCGGCCGGGTTCGCCGCCGCCGCGCGGGAATATTCGGTGTCGAGCACCCGTGAAACCGGCGGCCGGCTGGACTGGCTCGATCTGGCCAACCTGCCGCCGCAGATCGCATCGCAGATCCTGGCCCTGGCCCCCGGCCAGATGGCGGAGCCGATCGAGGTGCCCAACGCCATCATCCTGTTCCAGCTGCGCGCCCTGGAAGAAACGACGCCCAAGGCCGCCGAAACCCTTTCGGTCGACTATGCCCGGTTCTTCGTGGCCCCCGACAGCCGCGCCAGCGCGCAGGAGATCATCGCCCGGCTGGACAGCTGCGATGATCTGTACGGCGTCGCCAAGGGGCTGCCCGAAGAGCAGCTGCAGCGCCAGACGCTGGCCGTGGCAGACCTGCCGCAGGACATCGGCATCGAACTGGCCAAGCTGGACGAGGGAGAGACCACCATCCTGACCCGCGACGCAAGCCAATCGATCCTGATGCTGTGCGGGCGGACGCCCGAGCTTGGCGAAGGTGTCGACAGAGAGGCGGTGCGCGCCCGGCTGTTCAATCAGCGGCTCAGTTCCTATGCCGACAGCTTTCTGGCAGAGCTGAAGGCCGATGCGATCATCCTGAGCCAATGAGCCTTGCCCCCATCGCCCTGACCTCTGGCGAACCAGCCGGAATCGGCCCCGAGATCACCGTGAAGGCCTGGCAGGCGCTTGGCGCCCGGCTGCCGTTTTTCTGGATCGGCGATCCGGCGCATCTGCCCGATGGCGCGCCGCATCACGAAATCCACGATCCGGCCGAGGCGCTGCATGTTGCCGCCACCGCCCTGCCGGTGCTGCGCCACCCCTTCCCCGCGCCGGCCACGCCGGGCATGCCCGCAGCGCGGAATGCCGCCGCCGTGATTTCGGGCATCGCGCGGGCGGTGGAGCTGACGCAGGAAGGCAAGGCCGGCGCCGTCTGCACCAACCCCATTCACAAGAAGGCGCTGCAGGATGGCGCCGGTTTCGCCTATCCGGGACATACCGAATATCTGGCGGCGCTGGCCGGGGTCGACCGGGTGGTTATGATGCTGGCCTGTGACGCGCTGAAAGTGGTGCCGGTGACGATCCATATCCCGCTGTCGCAAGTGCCCGCCGCGCTGACCGCCGAGTTGCTGGCCGACACGCTGCGCATCACCCATGACGCGCTGATCCGCGATTTCAGCATCGACACGCCGCGCATCGCGGTGGCCGGGCTCAACCCCCACGCGGGCGAAGGCGGCAAGATGGGCAGGGAGGAGATCGAGCTGATCACCCCGGTGCTGGAGCGCCTGCGCCGCGACGGGCTGAACCTGACCGGCCCGCATTCGGCCGACACGATGTTTCACGCCCCGGCCCGCGCGCGCTATGACGCGGCGGTGGCGATGTATCACGACCAGGCGCTGATCCCGATCAAGACGTTGGATTTCGCGGGCGGGGTGAACGTGACACTGGGCCTGCCGTTCATCCGCACCTCGCCCGACCATGGCACCGCCTTCGATATTGCGGGCACCGGCGTGGCCGATGCCGCCAGCCTGATCGAGGCGCTGCAGATGGCCGACCGGATGGCGCGGGCGCGGGCCGCATGAGTTTTCTTGCCTCCGGCGGGGATATTTCAGGAAAGATGAAGGGGAACCGGCATGGCCGCGATTGACGGGTTGCCGCCGCTGCGCGCGGTGATCGCCACGCATGGGCTGTCGGCGAAGAAATCGCTGGGGCAGAATTTTCTGCTGGATCTGAACCTGACCGCCAAGATCGCGCGGCAGGCGGGCGATCTTTCGCAATGCGATGTGCTCGAGATCGGGCCGGGCCCCGGCGGGCTGACGCGGGGGCTGTTGGCCGAGGGCGCGCGCCGGGTGCTGGCCGTCGAGAAGGACGCGCGCTGCATGGCGGCGCTGGCAGAGATCGCCGCCGCCTATCCCGGCCGGCTGGAGGTGGTGAATGCGGATGCGCTGACGCTGGATGCCACCGCGCATCTGACGCCGCCGATCCGGGTGGTGGCGAACCTGCCGTACAATATCGGCACCGAGCTTCTGGTGCGCTGGCTGACGCCGCCCGCATGGCCGCCGTTCTGGGAAAGCCTGACGCTGATGTTTCAGAAAGAAGTGGCCGAGCGGATCGTGGCCCAGCCCGGCGGCAAGGCCTATGGCCGGCTGGCGATCCTGGCGCAGTGGCGCACCGAGGCGAAGATCGTGATGACCCTGCCGCCCGAGGCGTTCACCCCGCCGCCCAAGATCCATTCCGCCGTTGTGCATCTGGCCCGGCGCGATGCGCCGCTTTACCCGGCCGACCCCGCCGTGCTGAGCCGGGTGGTGGCCGCCGCCTTCAACCAGCGCCGCAAGATGCTGCGCGCCAGCCTGAAGGGGGTGGCGCCCGATATCGAGGCAAAGCTGCACGCGGCGGGCCTGGCCCCGACCATGCGCGCCGAAGAGGTTTCGGTGGAAGGGTTCTGTGCCCTCGCCCGCGCCGTGGCCGCGGGCTGAGGCGTTATTCGGCGGCTGGCGTCTGGGGCGTTTCACCGCCGGTTTCGGGCGCATCCGCTTCCCGCGCCTTCGCGGCGGGTTTCTTGCGCGGCGCGCGCTTGCGCGGGGCCGGCTTTTCCTCGGGCGTTTCGACAAGGCCGCTGTCGCCGCTGTCCTGGGACATGTCGATCACCTCGGCGCTGTCGGAGCGGTCCTGCTGGGGCTGGGGCGCCTCTTCCTGTACCGAAGGCTGCTCTTCCTGCTCCTGGCCCTGATCGCGGGTATCGCGCTGGCGATCGCGGCTTTGCTGCTGCTCGTGCTGCTCGCGGCGGGCATCCTGTTCGCGCTGCGCCTCGCTCAGAAGGCGGGTGTAATGCTCGGTGTGCTGCTGGAAATTCTCGGCCGCGACCCGATCGTTCGACAGCTGCGCATCGCGGGCGAGCTGATTGTACTTGTCGATGATTTGCTGCGGCGTGCCGCGCACCTTACCTTCCGGGCCCGAACTGTCGAACACACGGTTGACGATGTTACCCACCGAGCGCGAGCGGTTCGATTTGGACCGCGAACGTGACTTAGATGATCTCATGTTATTTATCTGGTTCCAGCCTTATTGTGGCTTCTTCGGCCCCGTTCCGCGCCTCGTGCGCAGATCAATTTCCAGGTCCGGTTTACTGTCTGGCTTATGCGCAAGGGGGACCGCCTCGGGCATCCCGCCGCTTGCCTGTTCGACTAACCACGGCAATCCTGCCAAGACAAGCAAAAAATGCCAAGCCTGTGCGGTTTTAGGTAATCCGTGGCGCTGCATGGCACGCATGGCTCAGCCCTGTTTCAGCGAAACCCGGCCCGAAACAATGCGCGCTCTGCCATCGAGGTCGGCATGTACGGCAATGTTTTCAAGCCCCGCGGCAAGAAAAAGGGCCGAGACCGCCGCGCCCTGGGTCGGCCCGATCTCGACCAGAAGACGGCCGCCGGGGGCAAGATGGTCCGGGGCCTGTGCGGCGATGATGCGATAGGCCCCGAGCCCGTCGGCACCGTCGCTCAGGGCGATGTGCGGCTCCCAGTCGCGCACCTCGGGCGCGAGGCCGGGCATCTCTTCCGCCGCGATATACGGCGGGTTGGCGACGATCAGGTCGAACCGCCCGTCGACCGCGCCGAACCAGTCCGAGCGGGTGATCCGGGCGCGGGTCTCGAGCGCCAGCCGGGCGGCGTTATCCGCCGCGACCGCACAGGCCGCATCTGACAGATCGACACCCAGGCCGGTTGCTTCGGGCCGTTCGGCGAGCAGGGTCAGCAGGATGCAGCCCGACCCGGTACCGAGATCCAAGACCCGCGAAAACGGTTCGCGCAGCGCCAGTTCGATCAGCGTTTCCGTCTCGGGGCGCGGGTCGAGCACATCTTCGGTCACCCGGAAGCTTCGGCCGTAGAACATGCGTTGGCCGGTGATCTGCGACACCGGCTTGCGGCGGCAGCGCAGGGCGAGCGCGGCGGCGAAACGGTCGGCGGCCTCATCGGTCAGCGGATCGGGCAGCACCAGCGTCAGCCGCCCCGCGGAAATGCCGAGCGCATGGGCCAGCAGGCGCCGCGCATCGCGGGCCGGATCATCGACACCGGCGGCACGCAGCCGGGCGATGGCCGCCGCGAGTGCCGCGGTGCCCGTGGCGCCGGGCGGGATGGTGTTGCTCATCCCTCCATCTCGGCCAGCTTGCGGGCCTGATCGTCGGCGGTCAGCGCGTCGATCACCTCATCCAGATCGCCCTGCATCACCTGATCGAGCTTGTAGAGCGTCAGGTTGATCCGGTGATCCGTCATCCGTCCCTGCGGGAAATTATAGGTGCGGATACGTTCCGACCGGTCGCCCGATCCCACCTGCGCCTTGCGGTCGGCCGCACGCTCGTCGGCGGCGCGCTGGCGCTCCAGATCATAGAGCCTCGTGCGCAGCACCTGCATCGCCAGCGCGCGGTTCTGGTGCTGCGATTTCTCCGATGAGGTGACAACGATCCCGCTGGGGATATGAGTGATCCGCACCGCGGAATCGGTGGTGTTCACATGCTGCCCGCCCGCCCCCGAGGCGCGCATCGTGTCGATGCGGATATCGCCCGCGGGGATGTCGATATCCACCTCTTCGGCCTCGGGCAGCACGGCGACGGTGGCGGCCGAGGTGTGGATGCGGCCGCCGCTTTCGGTGGCCGGCACCCGCTGCACCCGGTGCACGCCGGATTCGTATTTCAGCCGGGCGAACACGCCTTCGCCCTGCACATTTGCAATGACTTCCTTGATCCCGCCAAGCTCGCTTTGCGTTTCCTCGATGACATCGAAGCGCCAGCCCTTCGCCTCGGCATAGCGCTGATACATCCGCAGAAGATCGCCAGCGAACAGCGCCGCCTCATCTCCGCCGGTGCCGGGGCGGATCTCGATGATGGCGGGGCGGGCATCCGCCGCGTCTTTCGGCAGCAGCGCCAGTTGCAGCGCCTGTTCCAGCGCGGGGATCCGGGCCTTCAGCGCGGGCAGCTCTTCTTCGGCCAGGGCCTTCATCTCGGGGTCGGCCAGCATTGCTTCGGCCTCGGCGATATCGTCCAGAAGCTGGCGATAGGCGTCGATCTGTTCGGCCACCGGCTTCAGCTCGGCATATTCGCGGCTGATCCGGGCGAAATCCTGCATCGCCCCGCTGGCGAGCTTTGCCTCAAGGAACTGAAAGCGCTGGGTGATCTGGGCGAGCTTGTCAAAGGGAACCATGCCGCTCTTTTGCGCAAGGCGCGGGCGCGGTCAAGGGGCGGCGGGCGCGCGGCCCTTCAGCCGGCCTGCTCCAGCGCCTGAAGCCAGCGCGTCACGCGGGCGCGGTTGACGCCGATGTCCGACCGCCCGAACCGCGCCCGCGCCAGGATGACCGGCGCGCTGTTGTCGCCTGCCCCGGCAACCGCCACCGTGCTGTAATCGGGAAAGCCGAAGACCCGCGAACGGGTGACATAGGTCAGCCGCCCCCCGGCCAGGCTGCCGGCGAACAGGCGGGTGCGCGGGGTGGCGAGGATGATGGCGTCGAGGTGGCGCAACAGATCCTCGGGGGCCACCGCATGTTCGACGGGCAGGATATCGCCATCCGCCGGCCGCACCAGTACGCCCGAAGGGCCCGGCGGCGCGGCCGACAGCGGATCGACATGCCAGTCCTCCGCCTTGGCCGGGGCCAAGCGCACATAGATCAGGGCCGAAACCACGATCAGCGGCACCAGCCACAGCATTTCGATGATCGAGCTTCGGATCATGGCCCGGCCTGCTTCCTGTTCCAGCACCACAGGCACAAGAGTTCGGTTGCCACATGCGCCCCGGCGATGGCCGTGGCGCCGGTAGTGTCGAAGGGCGGCGACACCTCGACCACATCGCCGCCGACCATGTTGATGCCCGCCAGATCGCGCAGCATGATGGCCGCCTGCGCGCTGGTCAGCCCTCCCCAGACCGGGGTGCCGGTGCCCGGCGCAAAGGCCGGGTCCAGCGCGTCGATGTCGAAGGTGACATAGGTGGGGTGGCTGCCCAGAATATCCTTCACCTTCGCCACGGCGGCCTGCGGCCCCTTCTCATGCACCTCGCGCGCGTCGATGATGTGAACGCCCAGCGTATCGGGATTGTCGGTGCGGATTCCCACCTGCACCGAGCGCGCCGGGTCGATCAGGCCAAGCTTGACCGCCTTGTAGAACATCGTGCCATGGTCGATCCGGGTCATGTCGTCATCGGCCCAAGTGTCGGAATGGGCATCGAAATGCAGCAGCGAGAGCGGCCCGAACTTCTTGGCGTAAGCCTTCAGAATGGGGAAGGAAATATAGTGATCCCCCCCCAGCGTGAGACTGCCCGCCCCGGCCGAGAGGATGCCGTCGATATGGGCGGTCAGCGCGTCGGGAAAGGCCGATGTATTGGCATAGTCGAAGGCCAGATCGCCATAATCGGCGATATAGAACTCCTCCAGCGGATCAAAGCCCCAGCCATAGGGCCTGTCAAACGCCTGCAGGGCCGAGGCCTCGCGGATGGCCCGTGGCCCAAGCCGGGTGCCGGGCCGGTTGGTGACCGCCTGATCGAAGGGCACGCCGGTGATGGCCAGATCGACGCCGGCCAGATCCTTGGTATAGCTCCGGCGCAGAAAACTGGTGGCCCCGCCGAAGGTGTTTTCACAGGACAGGCCCCGAAACCCCTTACGGGTAAAGGCGTTGTCGACCTCTTTTGCTGCGTCTTCTAGTGCCATTCGGAACATCCCTACCGCGTCATCGGAACACCGGCCCGCGCGCGCCGGCGGCACTGTCATTCCTATGCCCGGCGCGGGCACCGCACAAGGGGGGCGCCGTCAGGCAAAGGCGCGGGTGACGTCATGCCGGTAGAGCCAGTCGAACCGGCCCAGCATCGCCGCCGGCGCAAGCGCCCCGCCCAGCCGCAGCGCGCCATGCGCCGCCAGACGCAGCGGCGCGAAGCGCAGGTGATAGTTGCGCGCATTGCGCGACGCGGCGTCAACGATCCGCACGCAGCGGTCGCGCCGGGCGGTCTGATAGGCGGCAAGCCCGGCCTCGATACTGTCATGCCCGCCCAGCGCCGCCGCCAGAACCCAGGCATCCTCCAGCGCCATGTTCGCGCCCTGCGCCAGAAAGGGCAGCGTCGGATGCGCCGCATCGCCCAGCACGGCCGCCTGCCCCCTGTGCCAGTGCCGCGCCACCGGATGGCGGAACAGGCCCCACAGATGCACCTCATCGACCCGCGCCAGCAGCGTCCGCACCTCTGGCGCGAAACCGGCAAAGGCGGCGCGCAGATGCGCCGGATCATCGGTGTGCGACCAGCCTTCATCGGCCCAGGCGCGGCGTTCCTCGACGGCGACGATGTTGATCATCGTGCCGCCCCGCAGCGGGTAGCAGACAAGGTGCCGGCCCGGCCCCATGTAAACGGTGACCCGCGGCGCGGCGGCACCCTCGGCCGGCACAGTGGCGCGCCAGGCCACCTGCCCGGTGAATGCGGGCGGCGCGGGCGGGTTCAGCACGCCGCGCAACACCGAATGCAGCCCATCGGCCCCGATCACCACATCAGCGGCAAAGCGCGCGCCCTGCTCATTGGTCAGTTTTGCGCCGGCTTCGCCCAGCGTGACATCGGTGATGTTCTGAAGAAGCCGGATCTCGACCCCGGCCGCGCGCGCGGCATCGGCCAGCATGGATTGAAGATCGGCCCGGTGAACGAACAGGTAGCGGCCCCCGGCGCGGGTCAGGTCCAGCTCCAGAACCTTGCGGCCCGCGCGGAAATCCCGCAGACAGACCGCCTGCCCCCGCACCCCGATCCGGCCCAGCGCATCGCCCAGCCCCAGCGCGTTCAGAACCGCCCCGCCGTTCGGGCTGATCTGAAGCCCTGCGCCGATTTCGCGAATGGCGGACGCCTGTTCCAGCACCGTGACCCGCGCGCCGCGCCGGGCCAGCGCGGTGGCCGCGGCCAGCCCGCCGATACCCGCCCCGATCACGGTAACCCTGCGCCCGATCAGCATCGTGCCTTCCTTAACGCAACACCGGGGCGCAGGGCCCCGGTGCGTTGCTTCCGGTGTGTATCCTTCAGTCCCGGTCGCGGGACTCAGTCGTCGCGGTGCACCTTCTCGCGCCGCTCGTGCCGCTCCTGCGCCTCGAGGCTCAGCGTGGTCGTGGGCCGGGCGTCCAGCCGCTTGAGAGAGATCGGTTCGCCGGTTTCCTGGCAATATCCGTATTCGCCCTCTTCGATCCGGCGCAGCGCCCCGTCGATCTTGGCCACCAGCTTGCGCTGACGGTCGCGGATCCGCAATTCCAGCGCCCGGTCGGTTTCTTCGCTGGCCCGGTCGGCAATGTCTGGGATGTTTCTGGTGCCGTCCTGCAGCCCTTCGATGGTGGACTTGCTTTCGTCCATCAACTCGGCTTTCAGGGTCAGCAGCTTGCGGCGAAAATACTCAAGCTGGCGTTCGTTCATGAACGGCTCGTCTTCCGCGGGCCGGTAATCCTCGGGCAAGAAAACTTCGGCTTTCATACCTGCTCCTTCTCGCTCGCCGGGCCCGAATGTCGTCGTAACGTCAGTCACCCGGCTCTCCTGCGGCAGGCTTTATCCGAATGCGGAATGGTTGTCACTAGCTTATAGTCCGGCTTTAAGGCTTTTTGAAGTCTTGCTATGACTGTCTGAATTCGAGGCGCTAGGGGCATGGAAAACCGATGAAATTTGCATCGACAGAATCATACGTGGCAACCGAAGATCTTTCCGTGGCGGTGAACGCCGCCGTGGCGCTGGAACGTCCGCTGCTGGTCAAGGGCGAACCGGGCACCGGCAAGACGGAGCTGGCGCGCCAGGTGGCCGCCAGCCTGGACCTGCCGATGATCGAATGGCACATCAAATCCACCACCCGTGCCGCGCAGGGCCTTTATGAGTATGACGCGGTCAGCCGGCTGCGCGACAGCCAGCTTGGCGACGAGCGTGTGCATGACGTGAAAAACTACATCCGCCAGGGCAAGCTGTGGCAGGCCTTTGCCGCGCCGCACAAGACCGTTCTGCTGATCGACGAGATCGACAAGGCCGACATCGAGTTCCCCAATGACCTGCTGCAGGAACTCGACCGGATGGAGTTTCACGTCTACGAAACCGGCGAGACGATCCGCGCCGAAACGCGGCCCATCGTGATCATCACCTCGAACAACGAAAAGGAACTGCCCGACGCCTTCCTGCGGCGCTGCTTCTTTCACTACATCCGCTTCCCGGACATGGAGGTGATGAAGAAGATCGTCGATGTGCATCACCCCGGCCTGAAGCCCCAGCTTCTGACCGCGGCGCTGACCCAGTTCTACGAGATCCGCGAGACGCCGGGGCTCAAGAAAAAGCCCTCCACCTCGGAAGTGCTGGACTGGCTGAAGCTGCTTCTGGCCGAGGATCTGAGCGCCGAAGACCTCAAGCGTGACGCCACCAACGCCCTGCCGAAGCTTTACGGCGCGCTGCTGAAGAACGAGCAGGACGTGCAGCTTTTCGAGCGGCTGGCCTTCATGGCCCGGCGGCAGCGCTGACATGCCATGGATTTGCCGCTTTACTGCCATCGGGAAACACAACAGCTTTCCAATAAGGGTGGGCCGGTTCTATCCTGCGTTGAAATGACTGAAAGATGAGCGCCCCGACGTGCCCGACCTGATCATCCGCCCACTGACCGCCGGCGACGAAGAAGACTGGCGCCGCCTGTGGGGGGCCTATCTGGCGTTCTACGGCACCACCCTCGCCAAGCCGGTGTATCAGAGCACTTTCGCCCGGCTTCTGGGCGATGATCCACAGGATTTCAGCGGGCTGCTGGCGGTTCGGGGCGGCCGCCCGGTGGGGCTGGTGCATTTCCTGTTTCACCGGCATTGCTGGAAAATCGAAAACACCTGCTATCTGCAGGATCTCTTCGCCGAACCCGCCGCGCGCGGCACCGGCGTGGGCCGCGCGCTGATCGAGGCGGTCTATGCCGCCGCCGACGCGGCCGGCGCGCCCTCGGTCTATTGGCTGACGCAAGACACCAATACCACCGCGCGGCGCCTGTATGACAGGATCGGCACCCTGACACCCTTTATCGAGTATGCACGGAGTTGAGGCCATGAAGTTGCGATTTGCCGTTATGGCCTGCCTGGTGCTGGGTGCGTGCGCCGGAAACCCGCTGACCGAAGTCCCCGAGCGCCGGGTCAACCACGTCGCCCTGCCACCGATGAAATATTTCGCCGCGCCCCAGGTGACGCCCCCGGCGCGGTCGAACCAGGCCATCGCGCGTGATTTCCTGAACCTGACCTTCCGCATGGAAAGCGGCCGCGAAGTGCCGATCCTGACCCGGTTCGAAGAGCCCGTCACCGTTGCCGTCGCCCCGGGCGCGCCGCCGGGCCTGGATCACGATCTCGATGCGCTGCTGGCCCGGTTCCGCCGCGAGGCACGCATCGACATTCGCCGCACCGCCCCCGGGCAGCCCGGAAACATCATGATCGAGACCCTGCCCCGCGCCGACCTGCAGCGGCTTGTGCCGCAAGCCGCCTGTTTCGTCGTGCCGCGCGTCTCGGGCTGGGCCGAGTACCGGCGCCTGCGCCGCACCCGCGCGGTGGATTGGGCTACGCTGAAGAAACGCGAAACCGTCGCGGTGTTCCTGCCCTCGGACGTCAGCCCGCAAGAGGTGCGCGACTGTCTGCATGAAGAGCTGGCGCAGGCGCTCGGCCCGCTCAATGATCTCTACAGCCTGCCCGACAGCATCTTCAACGATGATAACTTCCACACCGTCCTGACCGGGTTCGACATGCTGATCCTGCGCGCCTATTACGCGCCCGAACTGCAGAACGGCATGACCGAGGAACAGGTCGCGGCCCGCCTGCCCGCGCTGCTGGCGCGCCTGAACCCGCATGGCGAACATGTGCGCGACGTCCGGCTTGCCCCCACCCCGCGCACCTGGATCGACGCCATCGAAACCGCGCTCGGCCCCGGCACATCGGGCTCGCGCAGGCTGGCGGCGGCGAAACAGGCGGTCATCATCGCGCGCGGCTTCGGGCCCGACGATACCCGCCTCGCCTTCAGCCTGTTCGCCCTTGGCCGGCTGAGCCTGGCAACCGATGCCGAAACCGCCCTGACCGCCTTCCTGCAGGCGGGCCATATCTACGGCGCCTCGCCCGTCACCGCCGTACAGGAGGCGCATGTGGGCATGCATCTGGCCGCGTTCTCGCTGTCGGCCGGTCAGCCCGAAGCGGCGCTGAGCATCGTCAACGCCCACCTGCCGCCCGTCGTCGCCTCCCAGAACGCCGCGCTGCTGGCAACCATGCTGATGATCAAGGCAGAGGCGCTGGATCTTCTGGGCCGCGCCAGCGAGGCGCAGGCGGTCCGGCTCGACAGTCTGGGCTGGGCGCGCTATGGCTTCGGCACGAACAAGGAAGTGCGCGCGCGTCTTCTGGAAATTGCCGCGCTCAGCCCGGGAGGACATCAATCATGATCGTGATTGCGGGGGTAATCATCGGGGTTCTGTGGGGCGCGCTTCTGGCCCGCCGGCGCAAGGGGCGCGGCTTCGACATCGCCCAGTACGCGGTGGGCTTCGGCATCGCCTTCGGCCTTCTGGGCATGATCCTGACCGTCATTCTGGAACGTATGGTGTAGGCGCGATGTTCCTTCCGTTTTTCCAGACCCTGCGCGAGGCCGGAATACCGGTTTCCCTGCGTGAGTATCTGGGCTTTCTGGAAGGGGTGAAGGCAGGCCTCGTCACCTATGACATCGAAGGCTTCTACTACCTCGCCCGCACCGCGATGGTGAAGGACGAGCGCAACCTCGACAGGTTCGACCGCGCCTTCGCCAAAAGCTTCGAAGGGCTCGAACAGATCAGCCTCGACAATGTGCTCGAGGCGGTGAACCTGCCTGCCGACTGGCTGGAAAAGATGGCCGAGAAGCACCTCACCCCCGAGGAACGGGCCGAGATCGAGGCGCTCGGCGGGTTCGACAAGCTGATGGAAACCCTCAAAGAGCGGCTGGCCGAACAGCAGGCCCGGCACCAGGGCGGCAACAAATGGATCGGCACCGCCGGAACCTCGCCCTTCGGCGCCCATGGCTACAACCCCGAAGGCGTGCGCATCGGCCAGGACGAATCCCGCCACCAGCGCGCGGTCAAGGTCTGGGACAAGCGCGAATTCCGCAATCTCGACGATACGATCGAACTGGGCACCCGCAACATCAAGGTGGCGCTGAAACGCCTGCGCCGCTGGGCCCGCGACGGCGCACACCAGGAGCTGGATCTCGACGGCACCATCCGCGCCACCGCCGATCACGGCTATCTCGACGTCCAGACCCGCCCCGAGCGGCGCAACGCGGTCAAGGTGCTGCTGTTCCTCGATGTCGGTGGCTCGATGGACCCTTATATCCGCATGGTGGAAGAGCTGTTCTCCGCCGCCCGCGCCGAGTTCAAGCATCTGGAATATTACTACTTCCACAATTGCCTCTACGAAGGCGTCTGGCGTGACAACCGCCGCCGCTGGGATGCGCAGATCCCCACATGGGAGGTGCTGAACACCTATGGCCCCGACTACAAATGCATTTTCGTGGGCGATGCCTCCATGTCCCCGTACGAGGTCGTCCATCCCGGCGGCGCCAATGAACACTGGAACGCCGAGGCCGGCCAGGTCTGGCTGCAACGCGCCCGGGAAAAATGGCCCGCCAACCTGTGGCTGAACCCGCTGCCCGAAAAGCACTGGCCCTACACCCAGTCGGTGCAGATGATCCGCGATATCTTCGAGCAGCGCATGGTGCCGATGACGCTGGAAGGGATCGAACGCGGAATGAAGGAACTGGGCAAATAATCGCGCGCCCCGCCCAGCCACGGCGCTGCGGGCAATTGCCCCCGGCCCCGCCCGGCCCCATATCCCTATCATGCTGAAGCTGACCCCGATCCTGCTGGCCCTGCTCTACGCGCTCGCGACCTACCGTTTCTCGGTCTGGCGCACCGCGCGCGAGCTTGACGCGCGCTCCAGCGAACTGGCCGATGCACGGCTGCGCGCCCTGATGGCCCAGATGGCCCGGGCGCTCGATCTGCCGCGCATCCGGGTCCATATCTACGAAATCGACCCGGTCAACGGGCTGGCCGCCCCCGACGGGCGCATCTTCATCACCCGCGGCTTCTACGACAAATACCGCGCCGGCCAGGTGACGGCCGAAGAGCTGGCCAGCGTCATCGCGCATGAGATGGGCCATGTCGCCCTGGGCCATTCGCGCCGCCGCATGATCGATTTCTCCGGGCAGAACGCGATGCGCGCCGCTCTGGGCATGATGCTGTCGCGCATCATCCCCGGCCTCGGCATCTACATCGCCAACACGCTTACCTCGCTTCTGGCCGCGCGCCTGTCGCGCCAGGATGAATATGAGGCCGACGCCTATGCCTCGGCCCTGCTGACCAAGGCCGGCATCGGCACCGGCCCGCAGAAAACCCTGTTTCGCAAACTCGAAAGCCTGACCGCCGCGCGCGGCGCCCCGGTACCCGCATGGCTGATGAGCCATCCGAAAACCGCCGAACGCATCCGCGCGATCGAAACGCTCGAAGCCCGGTGGAGCAGTATTCCCACCGCCTGAGCCTTCATCTTTCTGAAAATATCCCCGCCGGAGGCAAGAAATCTGCTACCGGCCCAAGGCCTTGCCCAGCCGGGGCAGGCGCGCGCGCTTCAACAGGGCGCGGGTCTCGAACGCCTCGCCCGACAGGCGCGCCGCCTCTGCCCGCACCGTCTCCACACTGTCCCGAACCGCCTCCGGCGCCGCCTGCCACAGGGTCAGAAGAAACGCATCCGGCCCCTGCCGCTGCACGCCCTCCTCGGCCATGCTCCGCTGGGGAAAGTCGCTGGCGTTGAACGTCAGCAGAATATCCGCCGACCCCGCGATCGCGGCGGCCAGCACATGCACATCGGCCGGGTCAGGCAGCCACAGCCGCGCCTCGTCTCCGGCACGGGGCGTCACCGACGCCTCCGGCCAATGCCGCCGCAGCAGCGCGATTTCCGCCCGCGCCTGCGCCTCGCCGGTGGGGCCGATCTTGCGCGCGGCACGGGCCCATTCCTCCAGAATGCGCTCCGACCACAACGGGGTGAACAGCCCGCGCCGCGCCACCCCAAGCAGGATCTCCCGCAAGACGGTGGGGTAGAGAACGCAGGCGTCCAGCAAAACCTTCATGGCGCCAGGCGAAAGAACAGCGCCTTGAGATAGCCGCTCTCGGCCAGTTGCGGCAGCAACGGATGATCCGGCCCGGCAAACCCGGTGTGGATCAGCTGCGCCCGCCGCCCGCCGCGCCCGATGCCGCGGGCCGATGCGGTGCGAAACGCCGTCAGATCAGCGGCATGCGAACAGGAACAAAGCCCCAGATAGCCGCCGGGCGCCACCAGCGGCGCGGCCAGCCGCGCCACCCGTTCATAGGCACGCAGCCCGGCGTCAAGCGCCTGGCGTGACGGCGCGAAGGCCGGCGGATCGCAGACCACCAGATCGAACTGCGCCCCCTCTTCCGCCAGCCCCGCCATCACGTCGAACGCGTCGCCCTTGCGGGTGTCGAACCGCGCCTCCATCCCCATCTGCGCCGCGCCCTGCCGCGCCAGATCCAGCGCCGGGGCGGATCCGTCCACCGCCAGCGCCTGATCGGCGCCCGCCGCAAGCGCGGCCAGCGAAAAGCCCCCGACATGGGAAAACACATCCAGAACCCGCGCCCCCCGCGCCAGGCGCGCGGCAAAGGCATGGTTCGGGCGCTGGTCGAAAAACAGCCCGGTTTTCTGCCCGCCCAGAAGATCGGCCATATAGGTGGCGCCGTTCATCGCCACCGGCACCGGCTCCGCCACCGCGCCGCGCAGCACAACGGTCTCCTCGCCCAGCCCCTCCAGGCCACGCGCCCGGCCGGTGGCGTTCTTGACGATGGCCGAAACCCCCGTCACCTCCGCCAGCGCCGCCGCCAGCGGGCCGATCAGCACCTCGGCCCAGGCCGCGTTGGGCTGAATCACCGCGACATCGCCGAACCGGTCGATCACCACACCGGGCAACCCGTCCGCCTCGGCATGGATCAGACGGTAATATGGCGCGTCGAACAGGCGTTCGCGCATCTGCTGCGCACGGCTCAGTCGAGCGGCGAACCATGCCTGATCAATCCTGGCACCCGGATCAGGGTCCAGCATCCGGCAAATCAGCTTGGAGCCGTTATTGACCGCGACCACCCCCATGGCCTGCCGCGTGTCATCCTCCAGCACCGCAAGGCTGCCGGGCGGCAACGCCTTGGTGCGGCGGTCGGTCACCAGCTCATTGGCATAGACCCAGGGAAACCCGTGGCGGATGGCGCGGGCATTGGCCTTGGGGCGAAGCCGCACGATGGGAAGAGAGGATTGCGTCATGCGCCTCTCCTAATCGGTTCCGCGGGCGCCGGAAAGAGGCAGAACAGCCGCGCAAACGAAAAGGGAGGCAGGCCCGAAGCCCACCCCCCGTCATGCCAGGCGGCGCGGTCTCAGTTGGCGCTGAGCGCCGAGGTGCGCAGCGGCTCGGCCGGCGCGGGCAGCGAGCGGACGTTGAGTTCCTGCGCGATCAGCGCGGCCAGATGATCGCTGATCCGCACCTTCTGCGTCTGGCCGCGGCTCATCGCCTCCAGCGCGCGGGCGCCGCCATAGGCTTTCAGCGATGTCTCGATCAGGCGCGGCCGCTCGAGCTTCTCGCCGGTCGCGGCATCGCGGACGGTCAGGTAGAAGTGAATGTCATGGGTGCCGCCGATGGTATAGCGGGTCTTTTCGGTCAGCGCGTGAAAACGCGTGATCTGGATGTCCACGATCACCGGCCGGCCCTTGTCATGGCTGGCGGCCCCGCGCGTGGCAGCGTCGAGCACGATCGCCTGAACCTGCTCGTGGCGGTTGCCGAAGGGATCTTCGCGCCAGACGATGTCGGCATTGGGGAAATAGGTGTTGGCCTCGGAAACCTTCAGGGTTTCGGGCACGGTCACGTTGATCTGCGTCACTGCGTAGGGCTCGCTCTGAACCGACAGAACCATGTCGGCCCGCGTTGCCGGCTGTGCGTGCGGCGCGGTTTCCACGCCGGGCGCGGATGTCGTGGCGTTGCGCATCGCCGTGTCCACGGACCCGCAGGCCGAAAGGCCGAGGGCAACGGTCAGTGCCATGATCATACGGGTCGGTTTCATCTTGTTCTCCTATCGGCAACTCTGGGCCGGGCTTGCCGGGCATGCTCTTGCCCTTTTGCTATGGCGCAGCTTTTCGCCCCGGATTGGGGCCAAATTGAGGAAACTTAGCTGCGATTCAGGGGCACCCGCATAAAACCGAAACAATCGGTTGATCAAATCGCGACAACGGCTTCATTTTCTATGCCAATGTGACCTGAGGCGCCCCGTGCAGCCCGGGCGACAAAGCCGCCAATACCGCCCAAGGCTGGACTTGTTACCGCTACCACGTATATCAGGCACTCAGACACGCCATTCAGAAGGAAGCCCGATGACCCTGAACAGCACTGTCGCCCAGGTTACCGACCGGATCATCGCCCGCTCGCGCCCCACCCGCACCGCCTATCTGGAACGGATGGCCCGCGCCGTGGCGGCAGGCCCGGCCCGCAGCCACCTGACCTGCGGCAACCAGGCCCATGCCTATGCCGCGATGGGCTACGACAAGGCCGCGCTGGCCGACGCGCGCGCGCCGAACCTCGGTATCGTCACCGCCTATAACGATATGCTGTCGGCGCATCAGCCGTTCGAAACCTTTCCGGCCCTGATCAAGGACGCGGTGCGCAAGGCGGGCGGCACGGCGCAGGTTGCGGGCGGCGTGCCGGCGATGTGCGACGGGGTCACCCAGGGGCAGACGGGGATGGAACTGTCGCTGTTCTCGCGCGACGTGATCGCGCTGGCCGCCGGCGTGGCGCTTTCGCACAACACCTTCGACGCGGCCGTGTTCTTGGGGGTCTGCGACAAGATCGTGCCCGGGCTGGTAATGGCGGCGGCCAGTTTCGGCCATATCCCGGCGGTGTTCCTGCCCGCCGGCCCGATGACAAGCGGCCTGCCGAATGACGAAAAGGCGAAGGTACGCCAGCAATTCGCAGCGGGCGAGATCGGCCGCGACAAGCTGATGGAGGCCGAAATGGCCAGCTATCACGGGCCGGGCACCTGCACCTTCTACGGCACCGCGAATTCCAACCAGATGCTGATGGAATTCATGGGGCTGCACCTGCCCGGCGCCAGTTTCGTGAACCCGAACACGCCGCTGCGCGATGCCCTGACGGCCGCCGGGGCCGAACGCGCGATCGCGATCACCGCGCTTGGCAACGATTTCCGCCCGGCCAGCCAGGTGCTCGACGAAAAAGCCTTCGTGAACGGCATCGTCGGGCTGATGGCCACGGGCGGCTCCACCAATCTGGTGCTGCACCTGCCCGCGATGGCCCGCGCCGCCGGGATCATCCTCGACATCGACGATTTCGCCGCGCTCTCGGCGGTGACGCCACTGATGGCCAAGGTCTATCCCAACGGGCTGGCCGATGTGAACCATTTCCACGCCGCCGGCGGCCTGGGCTTCATGATCGGCGAATTGCTGGACGCAGGGCTGCTGCACCCCGACACCGTCACAGTGGCGGGCGACGGCCTGGCGCATTACACCAAAGAGCCGAAACTGCAGGGCGACCATGTCGAATGGCACGATGGCACGGGCAAGAGCCTGAACGACAAGATCCTGCGCCCTGCCCATGACGCGTTCCAACCCTCGGGCGGGCTGAAAAGCCTGGAGGGCAACCTCGGGCGCGGGGTGATCAAAACCTCCGCCGTGGCTCCCGAACGGCATGTGATCGAGGCCAAGGCCCGCGTTTTCCACGATCAGGAAGACGTGAAAGCCGCATTCCGGGCCGGCGAATTTACCGAAGACACCGTCGTCATCGTGCGGTTTCAGGGGCCGCGCGCCAATGGCATGCCCGAACTGCATTCCCTGACCCCCACCCTCGCGGTGCTGCAGGACCGGGGGCTGAAAGTGGCGCTGGTCACCGACGGGCGCATGTCGGGCGCAAGCGGCAAGGTGCCCGCCGCCATCCATGTCTGCCCCGAGGCGGCCATGGGCGGGCCGCTGGCAAAACTCCGCGACGGCGATCTTGTGCGGCTGGACGCGGGTGCCGGCACCCTTGAAGTGTTGGAAGACGGCTTCGAAATCCGCGCGCCCGTCACCGCCGATCTGTCGGCCAACGGCCAGGGCCTGGGCCGCGAGCTGTTCGAGGTATTCCGCCAGAACGTGGGGCTGGCCACCGAAGGCGCGGCGACCGTCGTATGAGATCATCCGCGCGCCTGCGGCGCAAGATATCCGCTTATTGGGGCTCTGCCCCAAACCCCGGGATATTTATCCCAAAGCAACGGAACAAGCCTGTGCCCTGTGATTGCTTTGGGCAAAATATCCCCGCCGGAGGCACCTGAACCTCTTTCCGCAGGAAAGACGTGAGGCGGCAATCCTGCGCCGCAGGCGCGCTATTCCGAATGGGGTTTCTTATCCAGATGCTTGCGCAGCCGCGACGGGGTCGACTTTTTCTTGCCCTTGTAGGGGTTCTTGTCGGCCTGAGACCGGAGCGTCAGGCGAATCGGCGTGCCGGGCATGTCGAATGTTTCCCGCAGCCCGTTCACCAGATACCGGCGATAGCTTTCCGGCAGCTTTTCAGGGTGTGAGCACATCACCACAAACCCCGGCGGGCGGGTCTTCACCTGGGTCATGTAGCGCATCTTGATCCGCTTGCCGCCGGGGGCGGGCGGCGGGTGCACCTCGAGCATTCCGGCCAGCCAGCGGTTCAGTTGCGCCGTGGTGACCCGGCGGTTCCAGACCTCGTGCGCCTTCAGCACCGCGCCGTGCAGCCGATCGAGCCCCCGGCCTGTCTTGGCCGATACGGTGACCAGCGGCGCGCCCTTGAGCTGTGGCAGAAGCCGCGCGAATTCCTCGCGCAGTTCTTTCAGCTTCTCCTGCTTTTCGGTCTCGAGATCCCATTTGTTGACGGCGATGACCACCGCGCGCCCCTCACGCTCTGCCAGGTCGGCGATGCGCAGGTCCTGCTGTTCGAACGGGATGTCGACATCCAGAAGCACCACCACGACCTCGGCGAATTTCACCGCGCGCAACCCGTCGGAAACCGACAGTTTTTCCAGCTTGTCCTGTACCTTGGCACGTTTGCGCATTCCGGCCGTGTCGAAGATGCGGATCGGGGTGCCGTCCCATTCGGCCCGCAGCGAAATCGCATCACGGGTGATCCCGGCCTCGGGTCCGGTCAGAAGCCGGTCTTCCCCGATGATCGCGTTGATCAGCGTCGATTTCCCGGCATTCGGGCGGCCCACCACGGCCACCTGCAGCGGCCGCGCGGCGGTGGGCACACGGGCGCCATCCTCCATATCGTCGTCTTCGACATCCACGTCGGTTTCGGGGGTATCGCCCGCGGCGCGTTCGGCGAATTCATCGGCCAGCGGCGCCAGCACGGCATAGAGCTCGTTCATCCCTTCGCCATGTTCGGCCGAAAGCCGGATCGGCTCTCCCAGACCCAGCGCATAGGCCTCCAGCACGCCAGCATCGGCGGCGGCGCCTTCGGCCTTGTTGGCCGCAAGGATCACATGGGCGGATTTCTTGCGCAGAATCTCGGCGAAGACCTCGTCGGCGGGCAGCACGCCGGCGCGCGCGTCGATCATGAACAGGCAGATATCGGCCATTTCCACGGCGCGCTCGGTCAGCTTGCGCATCCGGCCCTGAAGGCTTTCGTCGGTGGCTTCCTCCAGGCCGGCTGTGTCGATCACCGTGAACCGCAGGTCGGCCAGGCGCGCCTCGCCCTCGCGCAGGTCGCGGGTGACGCCAGGCTGATCGTCGACCAGCGCCAGGCGCTTGCCGACCAAACGGTTGAACAGCGTGGATTTGCCCACATTCGGGCGGCCCACAATGGCCAGGGTAAAGCTCATATCAAGCTCCGAAACGATTCCAAGCCGCCCGCCTACACCATTCCGGCGTCAGCGGAAAGCGTGGAGTTGCCCGTTCGACGTGACCACATAGAGCGTTCCGCCCGCCACGACCGGATCGGCCGCCGCCCCGCCGGGCAGCGCAAGCTGGCCCAGCAGCGCGCCATCCTGCGGCGCGAAGAACCGGATGAGACCGTCATCCGAGGCCACGATCAGCCGCCCGCCCGCCAGCACCGGGCCAAAATGCGCGAAGACGGACTTGTGCTTTTTCGGAGCGTCAGCGGTGTAATAGGGCAGATCGACGGCCCAGATCCGCGCGCCTGTGGCCGCGTCCAGCCGGACAAGCTGGGCCTGATCGGAGACCAGAAAGACAGAGCCGCCGGCGGGCCAGACGGGGCTGTAGGTGCCCTCTTCCGCCGTCCACAGCCGCTCGCCCGAGTTGGCTGACAAGGCCACGGTGCGGCCCGAGGGGTTGCCGGCATAGATCACGTCACCGTCCACCACCGGATCGCCGCTGATATCGGTGACCGTGGCATAGACCCGGCCGCGCCGCTGCCCGGAAATCGAAGAGGCCCAGACCTGCAGGCCGCTCTTGCGCAGTGTCGCCACCAGTTCGGCCGAGCCGGAGGGGAAGACCGCCAGCCGCTCGGTGACGGCCGGGGCGGCCCCCCCGACCAGACCAGAGGGCGACGGCGTGCCCGGAAGCTGCCATTGCACGCGCCCGTCGGCGGCGCGGATGGCCCAGGCGCGGTTATCGCGCGACACCAGATAAACCAGCCCGTCGTGATAGGTGGGCGCGCCGGAAATGGCGGCGTCGGTCTTTTGTGTCCACAGCGGCGCGCCCGTCGCCGGGTCGAGCGCCACCAGCGTGCCGAAGCCGGTGGTGGCGAACAGCCGCCCGTCGCCATAGGCCAGCCCGCCGCCGGTGGCATCCTCGTTGCGTTCCAGCGCCGGTGTAAGATCGGCCGTCCAGAGCGTTGCACCGTCGGGGCCATGCGCCATCACATGGCTTTGCGCGTCCAGCGTGAAGACGCGCCCCCCCGCGACCACGGGCGCCGCCGTGATGCGGTGTTTGCGGTCTTCGCCGGCACCGATCGCGGCGCTCCACTGCAAGGTCGGCGCAGAGCCAAGCGCGGGGTGGCCTGCGTTATGGGCGGCGTTGCCGCGGGTCTGCGTCCACTCTGCCTGGGTCACCTGCGCGGGCAGTGAAATCGGGCGCGTAAGCTCGGCGGATGCCGCTGCCGCCCCATCCGCCTCGGGGGTGCCGAGAAGGGCTTCGCGCACGCCCAGACGCTCGCCCTGCAAAATCGTTTCACCGCCGGTGCATCCGGCAAGACCCGCGAGAAGAATAAGACCGCCGATCGCGTAAGTTGTTTTCATTGCCCCGTGCCCCTCCGTTTGCCCGGCATATGCCCGGCCCGCCGCCACTGCGCCCTTGTTCAATGGTCAGGCGTCGCCCAGCGATCCGCCAAGCGCCACAATCAACTGAGAGGCCCGCTGGCGCAAGCCCGGGCTTGCCTGGGCATCGTTCAGCACCTCGCGCAGCAGTTCAAGCGCGGCATCGGCCGCACCGGTTTCCGCCTCGATCAGCGCCAGCTGTTCCAGCGCCAGAGGGCGGAACGGCTGGCCCGGCGCGCTCAGCGGCTCCAGCGCGGCGCGGCGTTCGTCGGCCGCAACCGTGGTGCCCTGCGCCAGGATCAGTTTCAGCGTCGCCAGCTGACGGTAGAGCAGCGGAAGATCGGTGGCATCTGCCAGCGCCCGAAGCCGGGCCACCCCGGCCTCGGTCTCGCCCGCGTCGATCTGCTCGCCCGCGGCCAGCAAGGCCACCAGCGCGGCGGCATCGCCCGTCACCGCGACCGCATCCAGCGCGGCAACCCGCGCGGCGGTGCCCGGCTGATCCAGCGCCGCCATGATGCCGTCGCCCAGCGCCTGAGCGGAATTCCGCGCCCTGGTCTTTTGCCATTCGTTATAGGCGGTGCCACCCACCAGCAGCAGAACGGCAACGACCGCGATCCAGCCATAGCGGCGGAAAAGGCCGAAAAGCCTTTCGCGGCGAACCTCTTCGGTGACTTCCTCGATGAAACTTTCGGGGTTGCTCATACGCCTCTCTCCGCCCAACCGGGGCCTGCCCGGCACCTCTTACCCCGAAGCCGTTGCGGTTGCAAAGCCCCGCCCTTCCGTTAAATCAGCGACGGTTGCGCCATGGGGCGGAAGTGCCTACCCTGAACCCGCCGGTTCCGCGACGTCTGGTGCCGCCCCGGAACGGCTTTGCGACCGGCCCGCGCCGCATTTTCCGGCCACGAAGGGGATTTTGAGGATTACATGCGGATCGTTTCCATCATTACCGCCTGCCTTGTCGTCGTCGCGCTTTATCTGATGATCGCCGAACGCGAGCGCGTTCTTGAATTTGCCGGGCGCGAACCCCCCGCCCCCGAAACCGCCCCGGTGCCCGAACAGGCCGCCGCCGGGCCCGACGCGGCGCCCGAAGACCTTCGGGTTTCCGTGGTGGCCCTGCATTCGCTGGCGCAGCCGGTGGAAGACATCGTTCTGGTGCGCGGACGGACCGAGGCGGCGCGCATGGTCGAGGCCCGCGCCGAAACGTCGGGCCGCGTCAATTCCGCCCCGCTGCGCAAGGGCGCCTTCGTGTCCGAGGGCCAGCCGGTCTGCACGATCGATGCCGGCACCCGGCTGGCCGCGCTGGCCCAGGCCGAGGCGCAGCTTGCCGAGGCCAACGCCCGCCTGCCCGAAGCTCAGGCCCGCCTGTCCGAGGCCCAGGCCCTGCTGAGCGAGGCCGAGATCAACGATCGCGCCGCCGTGCGCCTGAACCAGGAAGGCTATGCATCGGAAACCCGCGTCGCCTCGACCGCGGCGGGGGTCTCGTCGCGCAAGGCCGGGGTTGAATCGGCGAATTCGGGGCTGGATGCCGCCCGCGCGGCGATCAGCGTCGCCCAGGCCGCGCGCGCCGTCGCGCAGCAGGAAATCGCGCGCCTGACCATCGCCGCCCCGTTCAGCGGGCTGCTGGAATCCGACAGCGCGGAACTGGGCGCACTGCTGCAGCCGGGATCGCTCTGCGCCACGGTGATCCAGCTCGACCCGATCAAGCTGGTCGGGTTCGTGCCGGAAACCGAGGTCGAGAAGGTTTCGGTCGGGGCCCGCGCCGGGGCCCGGCTGGCCACCGGCCGCCCTGTCGAGGGGCGCGTGACCTTTCTCAGCCGGTCGGCCGACGCCGCCACCCGCACCTTCCGGGTAGAGGTGGAGATCGCCAATCCCGACCTGACGATCCGCGATGGCCAGACCGTCGAGATGATCATCGCGTCGGGCAGCACCCCGGCCCATCTGATGCCGCAATCGGCGCTGACGCTGGATGATGACGGCCGCATCGGCGTGCGCCTGATCGACGCCGACAGCCGCGCCACCTTTCGCCCGGTCACGGTGATGCGCGACACGGTGGACGGCGTCTGGCTGACCGGCCTGCCCGAAGCGGCCGATGTGATCATCATCGGGCAGGAATACGTGACCGACGGCGTGCCCGTGCGTGCCCGCTTCGAGGAGGCGGCCGAATGACCGGCATCGTCGACTGGGCCGCCGCCCATGCGCGCATGGTGCTGGCGCTCGTCATGCTGTCGGTGCTTGCCGGTACGCTGGCCTATACCGGCCTGCCGAAAGAGGGCGAGCCGGATATCGAGATCCCGGCGATCTTCGTGTCGGTCCCCTTTCCCGGCATTTCGGCCTCGGATGCCGAAAAGCTGATCATCAAGCCGATGGAATCCGAATTTTCGGATCTCGACGGCCTGAAAACCATGAGCGCCACCGCTGAAGAGAACTACGCCGGCATCGCGCTGGAATTCGAATTCGGCTGGGACAAGTCCAAGATCATCGCCGACATCCGCGACGCGATGAACACCGCCGAGGCGGATTTCCCCGCCGGGGCCGAGAAATACACGCTGACCGAGATCAATTTCTCGGAGTTTCCGATCATCGTCGTACACCTGTCCGGCAGGGTGCCCGAGCGTACGCTGCTGCGGGTGGCCAAGGATCTGCAGGATCGCATCGAGGCGCTGGACCCGGTGCTGGAGGCCGGCCTGGCCGGTCACCGCGACGAGATGCTGGAGGTGGTGATCGACCCGCTTCGGCTGGAGGCCTATAACGTCACCGCGGCCGAGCTGATCAACGTGGTGGTCAACAACAACCAGCTGATCGCCGCCGGCGAGATCGAGAGCGCGACGGGCACGTTCTCGGTCAAGATCCCCAGTTCGTTCGACGGGCCGCTCGATGTCTACGACCTGCCGGTCAAGACCAACGGCGACCGCGTGGTGACGCTGGGCGATCTGGCCGACATCCGCCTGACCTTCGAGGACCGCACCGGCACCGCCCGCTACAACGGCGAGACGACGGTGGCCCTGCAGGTGGTCAAGCGCAAGGGGTTCAACATCATCGGCACCGCCGATCTGGTGCGCGAAACCGTCGAGGAGGCCCGCGCGGGCTGGCCCGAGGATCTGCGCAACGCAGTCTCGGTGGGCACCGCGCTGGATCAGTCGCGCACGGTGGCATCGATGGTCGAACAGCTTCAGGGATCGGTGCTGACGGCGATCGCGCTGGTGATGATTGCGATGCTGGCCTTTCTGGGCACCCGCTCGGCGTTGCTGGTGGGCTTTGCCATCCCGACCTCGTTCCTGCTGTGCTTCGTGCTGCTGGGGATCATGGATGTGGCGATTTCCAACATCGTCATGTTCGGCCTGATCCTGGCTGTTGGCATGCTGGTCGATAGTGCCATCGTGGTGGTGGAATATGCCGACCGGCGCATCGCCGAGGGCGCGGGGCCCATGGCGGCCTTCACCGAGGCCGCCAAGCGTATGTTCTGGCCGATCGTCAGTTCCACCGCCACCACGCTCTGCGCCTTTCTGCCGATGCTGTTCTGGCCCGGCGTGGTGGGCGAATTCATGGGCATGTTCCCGGTGACGCTGATCTTCGTGCTCTCGGCCTCGCTGGTCGTGGCGCTGGTTTTCCTGCCGGTCATGGGCGGTGTTTCGGGCCGGGTGTCGCGCCTGCTGGCGCGGCTTGCGGGCGGGCTGAAGCGCCTGCCCTGGGCGGCGCGGGCGGCGCTGGTGCCGGTGGCGCTCTACCTGATGTTCCTGGGCGCGATGCAGGTGCTGAACCCGGGTTATCTGTTCGGCGGGGCCAGCCCGATACCGCCGCCGCTGGATCTGCTGCCCGGCGCCATTCTCTTCACCGCGTCGGCGCTGTTGAGTTCCGTCGCGCTGATGGCGGCGCGGCTCGATCCGGGCGCCGGGCGCATCCGCGCCGGATACCGCCGCACACTCTTTGGCCGGGTCATCAAGCTGATCGCGGGCAACCCGATCATGCCGGTGGTCACGGTGGTTGCCGTGGTGGGGTTCGTCGTTGCGGTGTTCGGTTTCTATGGCAAGCACAACAACGGTGTCGAATTCTTCACCGAGTTCGAACCGGAACAGGCCATCGTCTACGTGCGCGCGCGCGGCAACCTGTCTCTGGAGCAGAAGGACAGGATGGTGCGGCGGGTGGAGGCGGCGGTGCTGCGCAATCCCGCCGTCGACAGCGTGTTTGCCTTCGCCGGCAACGGCGGGCTGAACCAGAACACCGGCGGCGCCCAGCCGCCGCTCGACACGATCGGGCAGGTGCAGATCGAACTTCTGCCCTGGGCCGACCGCAAGGATCACCCCGATCTGGACGGCGATCTGGTGCTGGACGACATCGAGGCGCAGCTTGCGGGCCTGCCCGGCATCAAGACCGAGATCCTCTCGCAATCACGCGGCCCGGCCTCGGCCAAGCCGCTGCATCTGCGCCTGAAGGGTGACAACTGGGACGATCTGGTGGCGGCCACGACCCGTGTCCGCACGCGGTTCGAACAGACCCGGGGGCTGACCGATGTCGAGGATACCCTGCCGCTTCCCGGCATCGACTGGCAGATCGACGTGGATGTGGAGCAGGCCGGGCGCTACGGCGCCGATGTGGTGACGGTGGGCGGCATGGTGCAGCTCGTCACCCGTGGCCTGCTGCTCGACACGATGCGCGTGCCCTCTTCCGACGAAGAGATCGAGATCCGGGTGCGCCTGCCCGAAACCGATCGCCTGCTCTCTACCCTCGACAGCCTGAAGGTGCGCACCGCCGACGGGCTGGTGCCCCTGTCCAACTTCGTCACCCGCGCGCCGGTGGCCAAGCTGGGCCGCATCACCCGCGTCGACGGCACCCGCCATTTCGACGTGAAGGCCGCCGTGGCCCCCGGCCTGACCAGTGCCGAAGGCGCCCCCCTTACCCCGACCGAACGTATCGCCCTGCTGACGGGCTGGCTGGAGCAGGAAAACCCCCTGCCCGCCGGCATCGAATGGGAATGGACCGGCGATCAGGAGGATCAGGCCGAAAGTCAGGCCTTTCTTTCCCAGGCATTCCTGGGCGCGCTGGGGCTGATGTTCATCATCCTGCTGGCGCAGTTCAACAGCTTCTACAACTCCGTTCTGGTGCTGCTGGCGGTGGTGCTCTCCACCACCGGCGTGCTGATCGGGATGCTGGTGATGGATCAGGCGTTTTCGATCATCATGACCGGCACCGGCGTTGTCGCGCTGGCGGGGATCGTGGTGAACAACAACATCGTGCTGATCGATACCTATCAGGAATTCAGCCGGTTCATGCCCCGGATCGAGGCCATCGTGCGCACCGCCGAACAGCGCATCCGCCCCGTGCTGCTGACCACGATAACGACAATGGCGGGCCTTGCCTCGATGATGTTCGGGCTCAGCTTCGATTTCATCAATGGCGGCTATTCGATCGATTCGCCCACCGCGCTGTGGTGGAAACAGCTTGCCACCGCCGTTGTCTTCGGGCTGGGCATCGCCACGCTGCTGACGCTGGTGGTTACCCCCGCCCTGCTGGCGCTGCGGGTCTGGTTCGTGGCCGGCGCCTATCGCTCGGCCGCGGGCCTTCGGGCAATGTCGCTGGGCGGCGAAAGCCGGGCCGCGCGCGATCTGGCGCTGAACCGGGCCGCGCGCAAGGTGAAATCGCCCGAGATCATCTGGAACGACGCGCCCGCCGATCCGCCCCGGCAGGAGGGCGATACCGGCCCCCGGCGCCCGCTCGATCCGAGCGATGTCAAGAAAGCCCTGTCCGGCGCGCAGGATGACGCGGATAGCCCGGTAAAACCCGGCAATCCGCTGCGCGCCGCCGAGTGACGGCGGGCGTGGCCGGTCAGGCCGCCTCGCCCTCCTGTTCCTCGGCCTGCTGGCGCTGCCACATCGCGGCATAGCGCCCGCCGCGCGCCAGCAGTGCCTCGTGCCGGCCACGCTCGACGATCACGCCATGTTCCAGCACGATGATCTCGTCGGAATCCACGATGGTCGAGAGACGATGCGCGATGCTCAGCACCGTGCGACCGACGCCCATCGCCTTCAGCTCGTCCTGAATGTCGCGCTCCGTCTCGCTGTCCAGCGCCGATGTCGCCTCGTCGAGCAGCAGGATCGGCGGGTTCTTCAGCAGCGTCCGGGCGATGCCCACGCGCTGTTTCTCGCCGCCCGAAAGCTTCAGCCCACGCTCGCCCACCGGGGTCTCATAGCCATCGGGCAGCCGGGTGATGAACTCGTGGATCTTGGCCGCCTTCGCGGCGGCCTCGACCTCGGCCCGGCTGGCGTCGGGGCGGCCATAGGCGATGTTGTAATAGATCGTGTCGTTGAACAGCACCGTGTCCTGCGGCACCACACCGATGGCGGCATGCAGGCTCACCTGGGTCACGTCGCGCACATCCTGCCCGTCGATCAGAAGCGCCCCGCCGTTGACATCGTAGAACCGGAACAACAGCCGCCCGATGGTGGATTTGCCCGATCCCGACGGGCCGACCAGCGCCACCGATGCGCCCGCCGGCACCTTCAGGCTGACGCCTTTCAGGATCGGCCGCGACGCATCATAGCCGAAGAACACATCGCGCAGCTCGACCGAGCCGCCCTCGACCTTCAGCGCCGGCGCGCCGGGCTTGTCCTTCACCTCGGCGGGCTGTTCGAGAAGATCGAACATCTGGCCCATGTCCACCAGGCTCTGCCGGATTTCGCGATAGACCGTGCCCAGAAAGTTCAGCGGCATGGTGATCTGCATCATGTAGGCGTTGACCATCACGAAATCGCCCACCGTCAGGCGGCCATCCTGCACCCCCATCGCGGCCAGAACCATCACCCCGATCAGGCCCAGCGTGATCAGGAAGGACTGGCCGAAGTTCAGAAAGGCCAGCGAATAGTTGGTCTTGATCGCCGCCGCCTCATAGCCCGCCATGGCGCGGTCATAGCGGGCGGCCTCGCGCGCTTCGGCGCCGAAATACTTGACGGTTTCGAAATTCAGAAGGCTGTCGATGGCTTTCTGGTTGGCGTCGGTGTCCTGATCGTTCATCTCCTTGCGGATCTTCACGCGCCATTCGGTCACCTTGAAGGTGAACTGCACATACAGCGCGATGGTCACCACCACGATGGCCAGATACCAGACATCGAACACCACGTAGAAGATGGCCGCGACCATCAGCAGTTCCAGCACCAGCGGCCCGACGCTGAACAGCAGGAAGCGCAGCAGGAACTCCACCCCCTTCACGCCGCGCTCTATGATCCGGCTCAGCCCGCCGGTCTTGCGCGTGATGTGATAGCGCATCGAAAGTTCGTGAATGTGGGTGAACGTCTCCAGCGCCAGGGTGCGCAGGGCACGCTGCGCCACCTTGGCAAACACCGCATCCCGAATCTGCTGAAACCCCACCGTCAGCACCTTGGCCACGCCGTAGGCCACGGTCAGGCCGATCGCCCCCGCCCCGAGCATCCAGGCGGCCGATTGCCCCTCGCCGGCCAGCCTATCCACGGCGGCCTTGTACAGGAACGGGGTGCCGACCGACACCAGCTTGGCCACCACCAGCGCCAGCATCGCCAGCAGCACCCGCCGCTTCACCCAGGGCTGGCCGTCGGGCCAAAGATAGGGGCCGACCTTGCGGATCGTCCGCATTGCGCTGCCGCGTTCCAGCTTGCCTAAATCTGCGGTGGTGGGTCTGGGGGACATCGGCGGAACCTTCTTCCTTCAAGAGCGGCGCGACCCTATGGGACGCAGCCCGAAAAGGCCAGAGGGTTACTCTGCCTCAGGCACCTCGAACACCTGGCCGGGGTAGATCAGATCGGGGTCGCGGATCTGATCCCGGTTGGCCTCGTAGACCTTCACGTAAAGCAGCCCGTCACCGTAATTCTCACGCGCGATGCCCCAGAGGGTAAAGCCCGGCTGCACCGTCACCGCCGAAATCCCCGCACCGGTGGCATGGGCGCGCAGGGCGCTGGCGGCGGCCAGCTCTTCGGGCGCCTCGCGCTTGAACGGCGTCTCGAACCGCGCCGTCACCTTGCCCGCCGCATCCACCTGATCGGCGCGCAGCGTGTAGATCCCCGGCGCGACCCCTTCCAGCGTGGCGTTCCAACTGCCGCCGCCATCGGCGGTGGCCGAACCGATGGCGCCGTTGTTCAGGTAGAGCCGGACGAAACCCTCCGGCTTGCCCCGCCCCGACAGGATGACCGCGCCGTCAGCGCGATAGGAAATCGCCGCGATCACCACGGTCTGGCCCAGTTCGGGCGCCGATTGCGTCGCGCGCGGCTGCAGGATCCGCACGCCCTGATCGTCGGCCAGAAGCACGGCGGGGGCAGCGGGCGCTGGCGGTTGCACGCCGGCGGCGGGGGCCGGATCGGGATCGACGCTGGCAGAGGCCGCCACATCGCCCGCCGGGGCCGGGCTGGCGTCTGGCGCGTCTGCGGATGCGGGCGCGGTGCCCGCCGCCACCGGTTCGGGCGCGGGCTCCGCTGCGGGCCGGCCCGGCAGATCGGGGGCCAGTGCCGCGGTTTCCACGGGCGCGGCGGAGGTATCGGCCGCGGCCGCCCGCGGGGCTTCGCCCTCCGCCAGCGGCGGCGGCGTGTCGGCATCCGCCGTCACGACCGGCTCGGCGGCCGGAACAGCCTCGGCCACCTGCCCGGCCTCCGGCCCGGATGCGGGCTCCAGGATCACCACGGCAACCGAAGGGATCTCCCCCCCGTCGCCCGTGTCCATCTCCAGCGACAGAAGGCGCGGGAACGGGCTGGGCGCGATGTCCAGGAACGCGACAAACTGTCCCCTCTGGTCGGAGCGGATCGTGGCCGCCTCGGCGCCATCGACCAGCACCCGCACCTCGGCGCCCGGTGCCGCGGCACCGGCGACAATCGTGCTGCCCGAAGGTTCTACCCGGACCACATCAAAGCTGGGCGGCTGCGGCGCGGCCACGGGGTCGGCACCGGCGTTTTCGGCATCTTTCGCGCCCGTTTGCGGCGAAACAGGCGAGATCGCGGCGGCCGGGCCCGGTTCCGGCGCCAAGGCGACAGGCTCTGCCCGGCGCCCGTATTCATAGATCACGAAACCGGCCCCCGCCGCGGCAACCACCGCGAGCCCGACAACGGCACCGCGTCCCGGCGCCCCGAGATTTTCCCAGAGTGACATCAACCTTATCCCCCGCACGGCCCATCCCCATCGGCCACGCTTGCGAGACCATAGCAACCCCGCTATCACGGGTCCAGAACCCAAGGTCCGAGGCGCCCATGACACAAACCCAACGCTCAATCTGTGTCTTTTGCGGCTCACGCGATGGCGGGCGCCAGGCCTATGCCGATGCGGCAGAGACCACCGGCAAGGCCATTGCCGCCGAAGGCTGGCGCCTGGTCTACGGCGCGGGCGACGTCGGGCTGATGGGCCGGGTCGCGCGCAGCGCGCAGGCCGAGGGCGGCACCACCTTCGGCGTGATCCCCGTGCACCTGTTCGACCGCGAGGTCGGCAAACGCGATCTTTCCACCTTCATCATCACCGAAAACATGCACGAGCGCAAAAAGGTGATGTACATGAATTCCGACGCCATCGTGGTGCTGCCGGGCGGCGCCGGCTCGCTGGATGAATTCTTCGAGGTACTCACCTGGCGCCAGCTTGCGCTGCATGAAAAGCCGATATTCCTGCTCAATACCGAAGGCTTCTGGGATCCGCTCGTCACGCTGATCGACCATTTCATCGGCGAAGGCTTCGCCGAAGCCAGCCTGAAGGATTATGTCACCGTCGTGCCGTCGGTTCCGGCGCTGACCCTCGCCCTGCGCTCCGCCCTGTCCTGACGCAGGCTTTCCCACGAATATAGCGCCAGCGCGCTCCAGATCAGCACAAAGGCCGCAACGTGCCAGCGCGTCAGCGGTTCGCGGAAAATCAGCGTCGCCACCAGAAACTGCAGCGTCGGGTTGACATATTGCACCAGCCCCACCGTCGCCATGCTGATCCGCTTTGACGCATAAGAGAACAGGATCAGCGGCCCGGCGGTCAGCGGCCCCGCCCCCATCAGCAGCAGGCTGTGGCGCAGATCATGACCGAAGGCGCCCAGATTGCGCCCGACCAGCCCGGTCCAGCCCCACTGATGCACGCCGACCAGCCAAAGCAGCGCAAGCGGCGACAACAGCAGAACCTCAACCGTGACCGATACCACCGGCCCGGCCGGCATGTTCTTCTTGAGCAGACCGTAAAAGCCGAAACTCAACGCCAGAATGAGCGAGATCCACGGCGCCACCCCCAGCCCCAGCGTCAGCCCGCCCACGGCGATCCCGGCCAGCCCGACCGCCAGCCAGTGCACCGCCGACAGACGCTCGCGCAACAACACGAACCCGAGCATCACCGCGACCAGCGGGAAGATGTAATAGCCAAGGCTGGCCTGTACCGCCCGCCCCACCTGCACCGAATAGATGAAGAAAAACCAGTTGACCGAAATCATCACCGACGCCAGCGCCACAAGCCCCAGCAGGCGCCAGTCGCGCAGCAGCCGGATCACCTGCCCCAGCCGCCCCTGAAACGAGAGCACCACGCCGAAGAACACCAGTGACCAGATGGTCCGGTGGCTGAGCACCTCGAGCGGCGGCACATCGGCCAGCAGCTTGTAGTAAACCGACGACACCCCCCAGACCGCGCTGGCCGCCGCCATCGCCAGAAACCCCTTGCCCGCCTCTCCCATCCTGCGTTCCTTCAACAGCGGCCCGCCGGCCGGATGCGCCAATCGGCAACAGAAATGGCCGCCCCTCAAGGGGCGGCCACGATCGGATCAGACCCGGCATCGCGGATCAGGCGGAGGCCAGACGCTCCGCCACGTTTTCCCAGTTCACCAGATTGTCCAGGAAGTTGGTCAGGTAGGCCGGGCGCTTGTTGCGGAAATCGATGTAGTAGGAATGCTCCCACACATCGCAACCCAGAAGCGCGGTCTGGTCGAAACACAGCGGGTTCACGCCGTTTTCGGTCTTGGTCACTTTCAGCGTGCCGTCGGTATCGACCACCAGCCAGCACCAGCCAGAGCCGAACTGCCCCGCGCCCGCCGCCGAAAACTCCTGCTTGAACGTATCGACGGAACCAAAGGCATCCACAATGCGGGATTCCAGCTCACCGGGCATCGCGCCCTTGCCCGGGCCCATCATTTCCCAGAACTGCATGTGGTTCCAGTGCTGCGAGGCATTGTTGAAAATGCCGTTCTGCGCCACGGCGCCGGCCTGATAGGTGCCCTTGATGATCTCTTCGAGGGTCTTGCCCTCCCACTCGGACCCGGCGACCAGCTTGTTGCCATTGTCGACATAGGCCTTGTGGTGCAGGTCGTGGTGATACTCCAGCGTCTCTTTCGACATGCCGCCCTCAGCCAGCGCGTCGTGAGCATAGGGAAGGTCGGGAAGTTCAAAAGCCATTGGTCAGCCCCTCTTGGTTGGTGCAAAAATCTCCTCCCGTAGATGGAGCCCTGCGCGGCCGAAGGTCAAGCCCCGGCGGGGAAATACCCGATCTCTCCGCCCGGCCGGGCGGCGGTTTTCAGCAGGTCGAAGACATAGCCCGCGACCGAGCGGAAGCAGATCAGCGCGAAGGCGTCATCGGCCTGCATCCAGAAGGCCACCGGCACCTGCGCGGCGCGGGTCCGGCGAAAATCGCCGGGGCCGAAGGCGCCGGGCGACAGATCCACCGGGCACAGCTTGGCCAGCACCTCGCGCGCGGCGGGCCCGCTGATGCGGAACATCGCGCGCGCGTCAGAGACATTCACGACCAGGCTGTGCGTGCCCGCCAGTTCGGCCTGCATGGCGGCAACGGCCCTGTCGGCCTCGGCATAGGGCACCAGCACCAGCAGCTCGTCGGGCGACATCCAGGCCAGCCCGCGCTCGCCCACCGTGTCGCAGGCCAGCGCATCCGGAAAATCCACCCCCGCCACCCCTGTCGCCGCATTCTTGACCGCGACAGAGGCGTGATCGCCGCGCAGCGTGATCATTCCGCGCAGCCCCAGTTCCTCGACGCGGACAACCCCGTCATAGGCGGCGCCGTTCAGGGCGCTGACCGGATCAGACATCCTGCTTCTCCCCGTCCTTGTCATAAAACACCGGATCCACGATCCGCGCGCCGATCAGCCCGCCATCGATGGTGGCAAAGCTGATCACCTCTCCCATCCGGTCGGGGCCGTTCCGCACCAGCCCCAGGGCAATGCCCCGCCCCAGCGTGGGCGAGAAATAGGCCGAGGTGACATGCCCCTGCACATTGCGCTGCCCGTTGGCATTCCGCCCTTCGGCCACCGCATAGGCGCCATCGGGCAGGACCGAACCATCGATGGTTTCCAGCCCCACCAGCTTCCAGCGTTCCGGGTCGGTCATATGGGCGCGCTCCTGCGCGCGCTTGCCGATGAAATCGGCCTTCTTCTTCGACACCGCCCAGCCAAGCCCAAGGTCTTGCGGAATGACGGTGCCATCGGTTTCGTCGCCGATCATGATGAACCCCTTTTCCGCCCGCATCACATGCAGCGCCTCGGTGCCATAGGGCATCAGGCCGAACGCCTGCCCGGCCGCCACGCATGCCTCCCAGAACGCGAGGCCATGGCCGGCCGGCACCGCCACCTCATAGGAAAGCTCGCCCGAGAAGGAGATGCGGAAGACACGTGCCGGGATGCCACCGATCCGCCCGTCGGCCCAGCCCATGAAGGGCAGCGCCTCGCGGCTGACATCCATGCCGCCCAGCGTTTCCAGCAGCGCGCGGGCGTTGGGGCCAACCACCGCGATCTGCGCGAATTGCTCCGTCAGATTGGCGGTATGAACCTGCATGTCCCACCATTCGGTCTGCAGCCATTCCTCCATATGCGCATGGATGCGATCGGCGCCGCCGGTGGTGGTGTGGCACAGGAAGGTCTGATCGTCGATCCGGGCCACCACGCCGTCATCCATCAGAAAGCCGTTTTCACTGCACATCAGCCCGTAACGGCAGCGCCCCGGCGTCAGCGAAGACATCATGTTGGTATAGAGCAGATCCAGAAACCGGCCCGCGTCCGGCCCCTTGACCAGAATTTTCCCAAGCGTCGATGCATCAAGCAAACCAATGGCTTGCCGTGTGTTCCTCACCTCTCGCGTTACCGCCTCGGCGCGGGTTTCATCGCCACGGGGATAGCAATAGGGCCGCCGCCACTGGCCCACGGGTTCGAACGTGGCGCCATTGTCTTCATGCCAGCGCTGGATCGGGCCGCGGCGCAACGGCTGAAACAGCCCGCCCCGCGCCTCACCCGCGATGGCGCCCATGGATATGGGCGTATAGGGCGGGCGGAATGTGGTGGTGCCCAGCCGCGGCACATCCTCACCCATCGCATCAGAAAGAACACCTAACCCATTTATATTGCTCAGTTTTCCCTGATCCGTGGCCATGCCCAGCGTCGTGTAGCGCTTGGCATGTTCGACGCTTTCATAGCCTTCCCGCGCGGCAAGCTGCAGATCGGAAACCTTCACATCATTCTGATAGTCCAGCCACATCTTCATGCGCAGCGCCTCGCCCGCGCCCTGCGGCATCATCCAGACCGGCAACAGCGGCGCCTCGTCCGGCGCCTCCGCCCGATCCGCGGCCCCGCCCGGCGCGCGCAGCCCCAGCGCCCGCACCGCCGCCCGGCCCGCGGCATCGCCATCGGCCAGAGTCTCTGCGGCCCGCAGCGCGCCATTGGCGGCACCGGCGGCACTCACGAAGGGCGCGCCATCATGCGAAGTGGGCGCGCGCGCCACGTCGGGGCGGAACATCGCCTGCGCATCGTCCCACAGCAGCTTGCCACCGCAATGCGACCACAGATGCACCACCGGCGACCAGCCACCGGACATCGCCACCGCATCGCAGGGCAGTTGCTCGAGCACCGCGCCCTCGCCCGCCTGGGCGCAGAGCGCGACGCCGGTGACCCGCTTGCCGCCCATGACCATGGCAATGCCCCGGCCGGTTTCGACGCGGATGCCCAGCGCCCGCGCGGCCTCGGGCAGGGCGCCCTCCGCCCGGGGCCGCGCATCGACGATCACCGGCACTTCCAGCCCCGCCTGCTTCAGGCAGATCGCGGTGCGATAGGCATCATCGTTGTTCGTCACCACCACGGTGCGGTCGCCGGGGGACACGGCCCAGTTGACCACGTAATCGCGGATCGCAGAGGCCAGCATCACCCCCGGCACGTCGTTGCCGGCAAAGGACAGCGGACGCTCGATCGCACCGGTGGCGGAGATGATCTGCCGGGCGCGGATTTTCCACAGCCGGTGGCGCGGCGCATCGGTTTCCGGCGCGTGATCGGTGACACGCTCATAGCCCAGCGCATAGCCATGGTCATAGACCCCCGCGCCCATGGTGCGGCGGTGCAGGGTGACGTTTTCCATCGCCTCGAGCCGGGCCACGGCCCGGGCGATCCACTCCTCGGCGGGCGCTCCGCCGATCCGCACCCCGTCAACGGGCGCGCGGCCACCCCAATGGGCGGTCTGTTCGATCACCAGCACGCGGGCCCCGGCCCGCCCCGCCGCCAGCGCCGCCTGCAGCCCGGCAATGCCGCCGCCGATGATCAGCACGTCGGCGAAGACGTGAAAATGCTCATACCGGTCGGCATCGCGATCCTGCGGCGGTTTGCCCAGCCCGGCGGATTTGCGGATGAACGGCTCGTAGACATGTTTCCACAGCGGGCGCGGGTGGATGAAGGTCTTGTAGTAGAACCCCGCCGGCAGGACCCGCGCGAGCCGCCCGTTCACGGCGCCGATATCGAACTCGAGGCTGGGCCAGTGGTTCTGGCTTTCGGCCTGCAGCCCGCCGAAAAGCTCGGTGGTGGTGGCGCGCTGGTTCGGCTCGAACCGCCCGCCCCGCCCCAGCCCGACCAGCGCGTTCGGCTCTTCCGCGCCCGAGGCGACCAGCCCGCGCGGGCGATGGTATTTGAAGGAACGACCGACCAGCATCCGGTCATTGGCCAGCAGCGCCGAGGCCAGCGTATCCCCAGCGTAGCCGGTCAGGCGGCGGCCGTTGAAGGTGAAGCTTTCGCGGCGGCCCCGATCGAGCAGGCGGCCGCCGGTTTGCAGGCGTGTGCTCATGCCCGACCTCCATGCCCGTGGCGCTGTGGGAGCCTCCGGCGGGGATATTTTGGGAAAGATGAAAGCGGAGGGGTCATTTGCCCTCCTTCCACGCCCAGCCCGGGTGTTTCGCCGCGATCGCGTCACGGATGGGCTGCGGCGGGGCGGTGATCTGCGCGGGGTAAGTGCCGAACACCTCCAGCGTGCGGGTGCAGCGGGCGGCGTGGAACCACTTGCCGCAGCCATGGGCGTGGCGCCAGCGCTCGATATGCACGCCGCGCGGGTTTTCGCGGTGGAAGAGGTAGGATTCGAAAGCCTCATCCGGGGCGCCGGGGCCGACGCGTGTCAGATGGGCCGCGCCGCCGGGCTGCAGTTCGGTTTCATCGGCTTCGGCGCCGCAGCAGGGGCAGGTCAGCAAGAGCATCCGGCACCTTTCGGCATGAAAACGGCGAGCGCCGGGCGGCCCCCGCCGGAAAGCTGTCCGGAAACGGGCGGCTCAGCCGCCGTCGGGCAAGTCGATCTGGATTTCGGGCTCATTCTCGCCGGGGATCTCGCCGCCGGAATAGACATACCAGACCACGCCGCCCAGAAGGACGACCACCGCGCCGAGGATGAAGGCAAGTGCGGGGGTGCTGTTGGTGTTTTCAGCCATTGTCGAAGCTCCATTCGATTGCGTATCGGATGGTCAACGCGGCGGGGCGGGATTGGGTTCCGGGCCATCAATGCGCCACCCCCGCCGCCACGCTTTCGTCGATGAACCGGCCTTCGCGGAACCGCTCCAGCCCGAAGGCGGCGGCCAGGGGGCCCGGCTCGCCCTTCGCCATCATCTCTGCCATCGCCCAGCCCGAGCCGGGGATCGCCTTGAATCCGCCCGTGCCCCAGCCGCAGTTGATGAAACACCCCCCAAGGGGAGTTTTCGAGATGATCGGCGAGCGGTCGCCCGTCATGTCGACGATCCCGCCCCATTGGCGCAGCATCTTCAGGCGGCTGATGATCGGGAAGGTTTCGATCAGCGCGCGCACGGTTTCCTCGACATGATGGAATGATCCGCGCTGGGTATAGCTGTTGTAGCCGTCGGCGCCGCCGCCGATCACCATTTCGCCCTTGTCGGACTGGCTCATGTAGCCATGCACGGTGTTGGCCATCACCACCACATCCATGCAGGGCTTGATCGGCTCGGACACCAGCGCCTGCAGCGCCACGCTTTCGATCGGCAGGCGGAACCCGGCCATGCCGGCCAGCACGCCGGAATGCCCGGCGACGACGAGGCCGAGCCGGCCGCAATCGATGGCGCCGCGGGTGGTATCCACGCCCGCCACCTGCCCCCCGCGCGCGCGGATGCCCGTCACCTCGCAGTTCTGGATGATGTCCATGCCCATCGCGGAACAGGCGCGGGCATAGCCCCAGGCCACCGCATCATGCCGCGCGGTGCCGCCGCGCGCCTGCCACAGCCCGCCGAGTACCGGGTAGCGCGGGCCGTCGAGGGAAATGATCGGCACCAGTTCCTTCACACGCTCGGGCCCGATGAATTCGGTGCTGACCCCCTGCAGGGCGTTGGCATGGGCGGTGCGCCGGTAGCCGCGCAGCTCATGTTCTGTCTGGGCCAGCATGATCACGCCGCGCGGGCTGAACATGACGTTCATGTTCAGCTCCTGGCTGAGCGTCTCATAGAGGGCGCGCGCCTTTTCGTAGATCGCGGCAGAGGGATCCTGCAGGTAGTTGGAGCGGATGATCGTCGTGTTGCGCCCGGTGTTGCCGCCGCCGAGCCAGCCCTTTTCGATCACCGCGACATTGGTGATGCCGTGGTTCTTGCCCAGGTAATAGGCCGTCGCCAGCCCGTGGCCGCCCGCGCCGACGATGACCACGTCATAGCGGGGCTTCGGCTGCGGCGACGCCCAGGCCCGCGCCCAGCCGCTGTGATACCGCGCGGCCTCTCGCAGCAGGGCGAAGGCGGAATATCGTTTTTTCGGCAAAGGCGAATCCCTATCGTGCGGCGGTCTGCGTGAAATCTGTCTTGGAACGGGAACGAGCATGGCCCGCGACCGCCAGCGGCACAATGTGGAAAAAACACGACATTGTGCCGCTGCAGGTCGTCGCAGCCCCGCCCCGCGCGCCGCTTTACCCTTTCGGATCGGGGCCGAAGCGCATACATCCCGATCAAGACGGATGGGGAGGGCCTATGTGGTTCTATGTTACCACGGCCGCCACGGCGGCCATCATCGCCTTTGTTCTGCTGATCACGATGATCCGCGGGCGCAGCGGCGACGCGCCGGCGGCCGCCTATGACCTGAAGGTCTACCGCGACCAGCTCAAGGAGGTCGAGAAGGATCTTGCCCGGGGCGTGATCAGCGGCGAAGAGGCCGCGCGCGTGCGGCTGGAGGTGTCGCGCCGCATTCTAGAGGCCGACCGCGCCGCGCAGGCCGAAGGCGCCGGCGCGAGGGCACCGAAGGCGGCGACCTGGGCCGTGGGCGGTGTGCTGGCGGCGGCGGTCGTCGGCGGATCGCTGCTGCTGTATGATCAGGTCGGCGCACCCGGCTATCCCGATGTGCCGCTGAAGGCGCGGGTGGCGGCGGCAGACGAGCTGCGCCAGACCCGCCCCCGCCAGGCCGAGGCGGAAGAGCAGATGCCCCAGGCCCCCGGCCCCGAACAACCCGATCCGCGCCATCTGGAACTGGTCGAGAAGCTGCGCGCGGTGGTGGCGCAGCGGCCCGATGACATTCAGGGGCTGAAGCTTCTGGCCGGGAACGAGGCCGCGCTCGGCAATTTCCGCAACGCCTATATCGCGCAGTCGCGCATGATCGCGCTGAAGGGCGACGCGGCCACGGCCGAGGATTTCGCCGCGCTGACCGATCTGATGGTGCTGGCCGCGGGCGGCTATGTCTCGCCCGAGGCGGAGGCGGCGATCGAGCAGACGCTGAACCGCGATCAGGCCAACGGCACCGCGCGTTACTATCTGGGCCTGCTCTATGTACAGACCGGGCGGCCCGACATCACCTTCCGCATCTGGCGCGGGCTGCTGAACGACAGCGCGCCGGATGACCCCTGGGTGACGCCGATCCGCGCCGGGATCGAGGAACTGGCCTTCCGCGCCGGCGAGGATTACACCCTGCCGCCGCTGGCCACCGGCCCCGCCCTGCGCGGCCCCTCGGCCGAAGACATGGCGAATGCCGCCGACATGACGCCGCAGGAGCGGATGGAGATGATCCGCGGCATGGTCGAGAACCTGAACGACAGGCTGGCGAATGAAGGTGGCACCGCCGCCGAATGGGCCCAGCTTATCGCGGCCCTCGGCAATCTGGGCGAAACCGACCGCGCCGCCGCCATCTGGGGCGAGGCGCAGCAGGTCTTTGCCGCCCGCCCGGACGATCTGGGCACCATCCGCGCCGCCGCCGAACGCGCCGGGGTGGCCGAGTGAGCGTGCATGACACGATCGAGGCGCTGATGGCCGCCCTGCCCGCGCACCGGGCGCTGATGGGGCTGGATCTGGGGGAAAAGACCATCGGGGTGGCGGTGTCTGACAGGCTGCTGTCGGTCTCTACCCCGCATGAGACGATCCGGCGCAAGAAATTCGGTGTCGATGCCGCGCGCCTGCTCGAGATCGCCACCGAGCGCGAGATTGGCGGGATGATCCTTGGGCTGCCGCGCAACATGGATGGCACCGAGGGGCCGCGCTGCCAGTCAACCCGTGCCTTTGCCCGCAACCTTTCGCGCCTCACGGAGATTCCGATAGGGTTCTGGGATGAACGCCTGTCCACGGTTGCGGCAGAAAGGGCACTGTTGGAGGCCGATACCTCGCGCAGACGCCGTGCGGAGGTGATCGACCACGTTGCCGCGGGCTATATTCTGCAAGGCGCACTGGACAGGATGCGCCATCTGAGGGCCACGACATGAGCGATGACGAGATCTGGAACCGCGACGAGCAGCAATCGCCCTGCGTGCGGATCTGCGTGATCCACCCCGAGGAACGCCTGTGCACCGGCTGCCTGCGCACGCTAGACGAGATCGCCCGTTGGTCGGGCATGGAGCCCGACCGCCGCGCCGCGATCCTGGCGGAGCTGCCCTCCCGCGCTCCGCGCCTGCAAAAGCGCCGGGGCGGGCGAAAGGCACGGCTGGCGCGCTGATCCCTGCGCCAGATCAATTTTCCTGACACACAAGCATGGCAGACTGGCCCCAAAAGGAGCCGTGTCATGAAATCGCACTACGACGCCATCGTTATCGGATCGGGCCTGGGCGGCCTGACGGCGGGGGCCCTGCTGGCGAGGGCGGGGCACGAGGTGCTGGTGCTGGAAAAGAATCCGGGCTTTGGCGGGGCCGCCAGCACGTTCGAGCGTGGCGGCCACCGGTTCGAGGTTTCGCTGCATGAAACCACCCTGCCCGGCTCCGGCGCCGACCCAAAGGCCGCCGTGTTCCGTGCGCTGGATCTGGACGCGCATATCACCTTCGTGCCGATCGAAACCTTTCAGGAGATCCGCTCGCCCGTTCTGGGCGCACCCCTGACGCTGCCCCATGGCCTGGACGCGGTCGAGGCGGCGCTGGCCGCGCGTTTCCCCGACCGGCGCGAGGCGATCCACCGCTTCCTCAAACAGATCGGCCGCAGCCAGGAGGCGCTTGCCGTCTTCGCCGAGAAACATGGCGGCCACTGGTGGCTGGGCCATGCCGCCGACCTGCCGCTGGATCTCTGGGCGCTGGTACGCGACATGCGGGCGTCGCTGAGCGAGGTGCTGGAACGGTATTTCGGCAAGGATGAGCTGCTGAAGCTCGTGCTGACGGCGAACCTGCCCTATTACGGCGACGATCCCGACAGGCTGTGGTGGCTGGCCTATGCCATCGCGCAGGGCGGATTTCTGTCGGGCGGCGGCTATTACATCAAGGGCGGCTCGGGCAAGCTGACCGAGGCGCTGGTGGAGGTCATCCGCGATGCGGGCGGCGAGGCGCTGACCGGGCGGCGCGTGACCCATGTGTTGACCGATGAGGCGGGCCGCGCCACCGGCGTGCGGTTCCAGACCGGCGCCGATGACGTGGCAGAGGTTTCGGCCCCGGTGATCTTTGCCAATGCCGCGCCACAGGCGGTGGCGCAGATGCTGGACGAACCGCTGCGCGACGATTTCCTGGCCCCCTATGCCGGCCGCGATCCTTCGATCTCGCTGTTCAGCGTGCAATATGCGCTGTCTCGGCCCGCCTCTGACCTGGGGGTCACATCCTATTCCACGGTTCTGCTGCCCGGCTGGATGCAGACACCCGATGATTTCCGCGCCGCCGCCCCCCTGCTGGGCGCCGCGCCCGGCGACCGGCTGCCGCCGCTGATCGCGGTGGATTACGGCCAGATCGACAGTGGCCTGGCCGAAGACGGCCCCGCGCCCTTCAGCGTGACCGGGGTGGACCGGCTGGAAAACTGGGAGGATCTGTCCGAAACCGCCTATGCCGCCCGGAAATCCGAATGGATAGGGGCTCTCACGCAGCGGCTGGACGCCGAGTGGCCGGGCTTTGCCGCCGCCGTCACCAGCGCCGAGATGATGACCGCGCGCAGCATGCGCGACGTGTTGGGAACGCCCGGCGGCGCGGTCCACGGCTTTGCGCCCGAACCGCCCTCCAAGCTGCTCTCGGGGCCGCCGTCAACCGTGCGCTCTTCGGTGCCGGGGCTGTGGATCGCCTCGGCCTGGTCGGGCTTCGGCGGCTTCACCGGCGCGATGAGCGGCGGCGCGATGGCCGCGCGCGCGGCCTTGCGCCGCCTCTAGACCCCCGCGACCTTGCGCAGCATGTTCAGCGCGACCACGATGATGAACCCCGCGAAGATCCGCTTCAGCGGCTTGGGGTCCATCGCGTGGGCCAGCCGCGCGCCGATCGGCGCGGTGATCAGCGTCATCGAGATGACGATCAGGAAGGCCGGCAGGTTGACCGCGCCCAACGTATAGGGCGGGCGCATCCCGGCCGGGATCTGCACGAAGAAAAAGGCCAGGACAGACGGCACCGCGATCAGCACGCCAAAGCCGGCAGCGGTGGCCACCGCCCGGTGGATGGGCTGACCGTAAAGCGTCATGGTCGGCACCGCGAAGGAGCCGCCGCCGATGCCCATCAGCACCGACAGAAAGCCGATCATCGTCGACAACACCGCACGCACGGGCCCGCCCGGCATCTGTTCGGCGATCTTCCAGCTTGATTTTCCGAACGCCAGATAAAGGCCGATGCACACCCCCAGCACCCCGAAAATCCCCTGCAGCACGATCGACCGCAGGTTCGACGCCACGACCACCCCCAGAACCGCACCGGTCACGATCCCCGGCGCCCAGGCGCGCAGCACCGGCCAATCGACCGCGCCCTTTCGGTTATGGCTCATCACCGATCGCGTCGAGGTGACGATGATCGTGGAGAGCGACGTGGCCAGACAGATCTGCATCAGCTGCGGCCCGCCGTAGCCAAGCGCCGAGAACGTGTAGAAAAACGCCGGCACCAGCACGATTCCGCCGCCGACGCCCAGCATGCCCGCGATCAGCCCCGCGAGCGCGCCGATGCCCAGAAGAAGCGCGACCAGCGGCGCCAGTGTTGCGAGATCGGGCATGGTGTCCTCCCATATGTCCGGAGCGCCAGATAACCCGGCCCGGCCCGAATGCTCAATGCAAAATCGCGCCGGTGGCAATGGCCGCCGCGCCCCGGCTCATCCCGCCATTGCCGCGGGCGCGACCTGTGCGAGCGCGGCGTCCAGCACCTCGAGCCCGGCGCCAGGCCGGGGCGCGCCCTCTGAGAGAACCCGCCGCCAGCCACGCGCGCCGGGGCGGCCCGCGAACAGCCCCAGCATGTGGCGCGTCACGTTGTGCAGCCGACCGCCGGCTTCCAGATGCCGCGCGATATAGGGGCGCATCTCGTCCACCACCTGCTCGGCCGTCTTGCGGCCGGGCTGCCCGAAAATCTCCTCATCCGCGCCCAGCAGGATGTCGCCGGGCGTGTGATAGGCCGCCCGCCCGATCATCACCCCGTCCAGCCCCGCCTCGAGAAAGCCGCGCGCCTGTTCCAGCGTGTCGATACCGCCGTTGATGCTGATGTGAAGCTGCGGAAACTCCCGCTTCATCCGCAGCACCAGGTCGTAGTCGAGCGGCGGGATATCGCGGTTTTCCTTCGGGCTCAGCCCCTCCAGCCAGGCCTTGCGCGCATGGATGGTAAAGCGCCTGACCCCGGCCGCGCTGACCGTTTCGAGAAACGCCGGCAGAACCTCTTCGGGCACCTGGTCGTCCACCCCGATGCGGCATTTCACCGTCACCTCGACCCGCGTCGCCGCGATCATCGCCGCCACACAATCGGCCACCAGCGCCGGCTGCTTCATCAGAATCGCGCCGAAACACCCCGATTGCACCCGGTCGGAGGGGCAGCCGACATTCAGGTTCACCTCGTCATAGCCTTCATCGCAGCACATAGCGGTGGCCTGCGCCAGCTCGGCCGGGTCCGAACCACCAAGCTGCACCGCCACCGGATGCTCGGCCGGACCGAACCCCAGCAGATGCCGCGCATCCCCCCGTACCAGCGCGGGCGCGGTGACCATTTCGGTATAAAGCAACGTGTGCGCCGACATGAGCCGGTGCAGATGGCGGCAATGGCGATCTGTCCAATCCATCATCGGCGCGACCGCCAAAAGGGGTATATTGAAATTATTTGATTTTTTATTTTTATCAGCCATTTATCGCTCAATCCTCAAGCCCGTTCTTGTCTCATTTGTTGTAAATCGCGCCCGTTTCGGGTAGGATTTACAACAAATGTTGTAACTTGGGCCAAATGTTGTAACCCCATGGGTACCATCATCAAGCGAAAGCGCAAAGACGGCTCTGCCGCCTGGCTTGCCCAGATCGCCGTTCGGCGGGCTGGAAAAACCGTCTGGCGCGAGAACCGGACCTTCGAGCTGCGCTCGACCGCCGCGGCCTGGATCGAGAAGCGCGAGAAGGACCTCGCCAAGCCCGGCGCCCTCGAAAACCTGCCCATCGGGGAGACGCGCCGCCGCGAAGTGACCCTCGGCGACGCCATCGACAAATATGTGGAAGACAGCGCGAAGGCAATCGGTCGAACCAAGGCGCAGGTGCTGAAAAGCATCAAGGAGTTCGACATCGCGAACAAGCTCTGTGCCCAGATCGACAGCGCCGACATCGTGGCCTTCGCCAAGGAGAAGCTGAATACCGGTGTCTCGCCGCAAACCGTGTCGAACTACCTTTCCCATCTTAGCGCAGTCTTCACAGTGGCCGGCCCGGCCTGGAACTACCCGCTGGACGAGCGCGCGATGCGCAATGCGATGATTGTCGCTAAGAAGCTGGGGCTCACGCAGAAAAGCCGCCACCGCGATCGGCGGCCGACGCTGGACGAACTCGACCAGTTGATGGCGCATTTCCTTGACCGCTCGATTCGTCGTCCCTCCTCTGTCCCCATGCATCGCATCATCGCTTTCGCGATCTTCTCGACGCGTCGGCAGGAGGAGATCACCCGTATCAAATGGGCAGACCTCGACAAGGAGGGCAAACGCGTCCTCGTGCGCGACATGAAGAACCCCGGTGAGAAAATGGGTAACGACGTCTGGTGCGACCTGCCCGATCCGGCGCTGGCAATCATCGAGGCGATGCCCAAACACGCGAGCCAGATCTTCCCGTATTCCACCGATGCGATCAGCGCTGCGTTCACTCGGGCAACGCAATTTCTGGGGATCGAGGATCTGCGCTTCCACGACCTGAGGCACGAAGGCGTCTCGCGTTTGTTCGAGATCGGCTACAACGTTCCACACGCGGCAGCTGTTTCCGGCCACCGATCATGGACGTCGCTCAAGCGCTACACCCACCTGCGCCAAACCGGCGACAAGTTCGCTGATTGGAGCTGGAATGCGGAAGTCACCACGCGGGACCCGAGGCAGCGCAAAAGAAACCCCACGCGGCCGGGTTCTACAGCCAAACTTCGAACAAAACGGGTTCGACACCCCGGAGAAGACATATGAGCATCGTCCCTCAAATTTCTGTAATAAAATACAATTATTCGTCAGGATACTGCCGTCGATAGCGCTCATCCGGCGCGACCCACCGCTCCAGGAATTCCAGCGGATCGAGCGTTCCCATCATGGACCGCGCAAGATCAAGCCGAGAGGACAAGGCCTGGCGCCTGTCGGTCTCGACGTCGGCAAGTCGCTCTTCCGCCTCTCGGAAAAAGCTTTCGATCGACATCGCGGCGGACCATTTCTGGATCACTTCGGAGAGTTGTTCGCGGCTTTGGGCAAGGGCCTTGTCCGCGTTGCGTCGATCCTGTTCGCGCTTCCAGCGTTCCTGCTGTTCCTCCCATTCGCGTTGCTTGCGGATGGCCGCCGCCTCGGCTTCTGCAGTCTTGGACTTGAGGTCCGGCACGACGGCTTCCAGCTCCTTCACGATCCTTGGGAACATGGACGACAAGTTTCGCTTTGGTGTCTCTTGCCATATCGCCGACCACTCTACGTCCCGGCGCGGCACGTAGGCGACAAGTCGGAAGCGCCCGGACGGAACATCGTTCTCGGTCGTCCAGGAATGGACCAGCTGGTGTGATCTGGCGGCCTTCACGACCGCACTGTCGTCCCGCACATACTTGCCCTTAAAGTATCTGAGCGTGACCCGTTCGGACATTTCGACGAGCGCAAGACCGATGGGAACCTCGCCGATATAGGCGACGGTCGGGCGGTGCGGTGCCCAAATCCGTCCGCAGGAATAGCGCCCGTATTTGCGATCCTTCTCCGGAACCTCCCGCTCTTCGATCTGCGCCCGAAACAATGGTTGATCAGGCGGTGCGAAGGTCACGCGATACCCTTTCCGCTCGAACGCATCGTAGAGTGCATTGGCGAGGTCCAATGCACTCGGCAGCTGCGTCTCGGACGTCACGATGTCCGGCAGGAGGAGCTTGTAGGGTCGAAGAAACTCGTACTCGTCAATCTTGCGCGTCTTCCGATAATGCGGCTCGACGCCGCGAAGGATCGGATGCCGGGCATCCTTGCGTTGCCCGTCAAGACTAGGTGACGACACAGAAGATCTGGCGGCAGGCGTCACGGGACGCGCGAGCGGCGTATCCGCCGACCAGACAAGCTGATCGCCTGGCTTTGCAGGGGGAAGTGGAGGGCGTGGAGCGGCCTTTCCGACCGCCTTCTTCTGCCAATAGCCTGCGGGAGGCCGGGGCACAGCCAGCGCCGTACAGACCCGCGCGAGATAGGAACCGGAGACACCATACTCGGCCGCCAGGTGGCTGATCGGTATCGACCAGACCTTTTCGTAAAGCTCTTCTCTCGTGACTTGTCTGAAGCGGGACACAGTGGTGGTGGTGTCGTCGGGCAACTCTTCATTCTCGTAAATTCGGCCCAATGGGACGTTCGCTAATCAGCCCCATACGGTGCCGCCAACTCAGGTTACATCTGTCTGAAATACCGTCTATAATTCCGATATCCGAAGCTCAAGACGCGAAACCAAATGATCACGATCGCGGGCAGTGTCTTGAAGCGTAGCCCCGTTGAAGACTGCAGTCAGATGAACAACGAAGGACAGTGATTTGAGGTACGAAGCAGAGTTCAAGGCGTGGCTGGAAGAGAAAGGGCAGTCACTCCAGACGGTTTCATCTCGGATCAGCAGTGCGAAACGGGTAGAGCAGTACCTTGGTGATCTCGATGAACTTTTTTCAACTCAGACGAAAGAAAAGGTTCTCGAGAAGTTCGCCTATAGCACTGAAGATGAACGTGAAGGACGACCAAACCCTTCACCAGTACCAATAAACGGTGTCTTGAGAACTGGGCTGGCCAGCATTCGGCAAGCACTCGAACTCTACCACAGCTTTCTGGCAAACCGTCGAAACATGCCAGATAAATCGGCCCATCAGACTTTGGTTGATCGCCTGTCGCGCAAGGAGATTGAAGGCGCGATGGAAGAGTGCCGGAAACTCGGCGAAAAGGTCTTTCTGCAACGCCGCGGCTTTGCCACTCCGAAAGTGCGGGTTTCTGGATATGGAGACCTTCAAACATACCCTGCAAAGGCCATCGTTGCCGCCGCAGTTGCGCATTTGCCTGAAAATTCTGTCCTTACGGCGAAGGAATTCTTCAACGGATTTGGCGAGGCACAGGCCTTCTCGAAGCTCGAGGAACTCGGCTACGAAATCTTGCGGCCTTCGGAAACGCAAGACAAGGGCACTTTGACACGCGAAGTGATCGAGGCAGCCATGGATGCTTTCGATTTGCGTGAAACGGCCGAGTTTGAGACCGTGTTTTCTGCTTTCAAGGAACCAACGAAATACTGGGTCAGGTCGACAAAGCCTCGAGAGGACAGAAAGTACCCGACAAAACCAATCGTCGGATTTTTGAGCCAGAAGACCTCCAGCACGTTGAATGGTGGCTGGAGCCAACCTTCTGATGCGGCGGCAAAACTGCACGAAGCGGGATATGTCATCGTTGACAAGAATGACGTGCCGCTACCGCTGCCGGATGAATATTTGCACCTGATGCGCGGTGCCGACAGAGCCCGTTTCGTGGCCCTCAACTACTTCATCGAACCGGCGCGGGAAGCTGGGCAGTCAAGCGTCACCATTCGCGCAGGTGATCTTCACGATCTATGCGGGCTCGAGAAAAACTGGGCGAATGTCTGTCAGGCCTTGGAAGGCGAAAAATTTCAGTCTCTGGCCCAGGTGGCTGCTCCGAAAATTGAGGGACCTGCAAGAAGTACCACGACAATGTTCACCTTCGAGCTCGGACCAAAGGACTTCATAAAAGGCGAACACATGCCGCATTCAGCAAACACAGCCGCAGAAAACTTGATCCTGTTCGGCCCGCCAGGCACCGGAAAGACCTATCGTACGGCGGCCGAAGCCGTAAGGCTATGTGGGGAGAAAGTGCCAGAGGACCGCGACGATCTCATGGCCGTCTACCAGGGCCTGCTGGCCGCGGGACGGATCGAATTCGTCACCTTCCACCAATCCATGGCCTATGAAGAGTTCGTCGAGGGCCGACAGCCGATGACTGGCGCGGATGATAGCGAGGACACATCCTCGGCCGGTTTCCGGCTGGAGACTGTGCCCGGCATTTTCAGACGTATCGCGAAACGCGCGGAGACCAGCCGTGGGCATGCATCCGACGAGGAAACGATACGTGTTGAAGGCCGCCAGGTCTTCAAGATGTCGATCGGCGAGGCGAACAACCCTGAGGACGCGCATCTCTTCGAAGAGGCGATCAAGGGCGGCTACGCCCTCCTTGGCTTCGAGGACATCGACTGGTCAGACGACAAGTTCGCGAACCGCGAAGCCATCATCGAAGCCTGCAAGGCGCAGGGCCACCACAAAACCAATGTGGATGCGCGGTCGGGTATGGTGCAGATGCCGTTCATTTTCCGGAACTGGGTCCGAGACGGTGACATCGTCATCGTCTCGAAGGGCAACGGACTGTTTCGAGCCATAGGGGTGTTTAGCGGCGGCTATGAATTTGCCCCCCGCCCGGAAGGAGACTATGCCCATCGCCGTGCTGTCCGCTGGCTCTGGATAGACCGTGAAGGGGTTCCTGTCGGCGAAATCTACTCCCGGAAATTCTCACAAAAGTCGATTTACGCGCTCTATGATGCCGAGCTCAACGTGCCGGCCCTTGAACGCTACATGAACAGCCAGCAGAACGAGGGGCCATCTGATCCCGAACCTTTCGTCCTGATCATCGACGAGATCAACCGCGCCAATATCTCCAAGGTTTTCGGCGAGCTGATTACGCTCTTGGAATCGGACAAGCGTCTCGGTCAGGCGAACCAACTGAAGGTGCGCCTTCCCTATTCCGGGGACGAGTTTGGTGTTCCGTCGAACCTGCATATTGTCGGGACGATGAATACGGCAGACCGCTCCATCGCCCTGCTCGATACGGCGCTGCGGCGGCGGTTCACATTCCGCGAAATCCTGCCCAATCCGGCCGTTCTGAAGGAGGCTGCGGCCCGCACAGGTATCGATCTGCCGACCCTTCTGACGATCATCAATGAACGGATCGAGTACCTCTATGACCGTGACCACCAGATCGGCCATGCCTATTTCACCGGCTGCGACACCCGAGCGAATGTGGACGAGGTCATGCGGCACAAGGTGATCCCGCTGCTGGCCGAGTATTTCTTCGAAGACTGGGGCAAGATCGCCGCGGTGCTGGGCGATCTGGATACGCATGACGGGCCGATAGAGGGCGGCTTTCTGAACAGGTCCGTCCTGAAGGCACCACCGGGGCTCGACAATGGCGAAGCGATGCCGCGCTTCCGGTGGGACGTGCGCGAAGACAGCTTCAATTACGCGCGGCTGCTCGGTTCATGATCCGCCGCACGCTCCGCGAATGGCAGCGCATCGGCTACGGGGATGACGACACGACCATCCCGCCCGCCGAGGCTGATCGCATTGCCGCCATCGCGGCGCGCTCGAGCTTCGCGGGGCGTGGCGGCGAAGGCGTGCTCGAACACGGCCGCAAGGGGTTGCGGGCGCGCGGCGTGGTCGGCGTGATTGCCGCCCCGGGCTGTCAGCTGGAGATCCTCCCGAAGATCGAGGGCCTGGGAGAACACGAGACCACGGACGAAGCCCTTCGCCGCCGCCTGATCCACATGCTGGCGGTTGTTCACGATCTGCGGATCGATGCCGGATCGTTGGCCCAGCTCGGATGGCAGAAGGACACCATCCTGGAATTGTTGATCCGGCTGTTTTGTGCGCGCCTCATGGAAGCGGTGCGCATGGGACTGCCGCGCCGGTATGTGGATCACGCAGACGACCTCCCTGCCCTGCGCGGCAGGCTCGATGTCACCCGGCAGTTTTCACGCCATGCGGTGGCGCCGCAAAAGCTGGCATGTCGCTATGATGACTTATCCTCTGACATTGCGCTTGACCTGCCCCCGATAAATCGGGCCATTCATTCGGAGAGTTTGTTCTCGTAAAGTTCGTAGCAACGAGGAGAACAGACGATGCGCAAATCACGCTTTACCGAAGAGCAGATCGTGGGGATCTTGCAGGAGTATGCCGCCGGGGCGAAGGTCTCCGAGCTGTGCCGCAAGCACGGCATGTCGGACGCCACGCTCTACAAGTGGAAGAGCCGGTATGGCGGGATGCAGGTTTCCGAACTGCGTCGGCTGAAGGATCTGGAGGCCGAGAACGCCGAGCTGAAGCGTCTCCTGGCCGACGCGATGCTGGACAACGCCGGCCTGAAGGGGCTGCTGGCAAAAAACTCCTGACGCCTGCGCACCGCCGTGCCGTGGTGAGGAAGCTGATGGATGAACATCGGTTCACGGAACGGCGGGCGTGCAGGCTGGTTGGGATTTCACGGTCGAGCCTGGCCTATCGGGCGCGACCAGATCGCCACGCGCGGCTGAGAGAGCGCCTGATCACGCTGTCAGGCAAACACAGGAGATATGGCTACCGCATGTTGCATGCCAAACTGGTCCGCGAGGGCTTCAGGGTGAACGTCAAAGTCGTCGAGCGGATCTATCGCGAAGAACGGCTGTGGCTGCGCCGCACGAAGCGCAAGAAGATCCCTCGCGAGGCGCGCGACGGCAGCTGGTGCCCCATCGCTGCCAACCAGCGATGGTCGCTCGATTTCACCAGCGACGCGCTGGCCAATGGCCGCAAGTTCCGCAGTGCCAATCTCAAGGACGACTGCACCCGGGAGTGCCCGGCGATCGAGGTGGACTTCTCGCTGCCGGGCGATCGGGTCGTGGACATGTTGGAGCGCGTGGCCCGTGAGCGGGGATACCCCGATATCCTGGTCGTCGACAACGGCCCGGAACTCCGGGGGCGCGCGCTCGACGGATGGGCCGATGATCACGGCGTGCAGCTGTATTTCATCGACCCCGGGAAGCCGACCCAGAACGCCTACATCGAAAGTTTCAACGGCCGATACCGCGAGGAGTGCCTGAACCAGCACTGGTTCACCAGCATCGGCGAGGCCCGCGAAATCATCGAAGACTGGAGGATCGACTACAACACGGAGCGCCCGCACAGCAGCTTGAAATATCAGACCCCGGAGGAGTTCGCCGCCGCGCGGCCCTTCGACAAGACGCAATGGGCGCAGCCGCTTGAGCTCCGTGATGGCTCCGCGCCTGCGCCCATTGCTCACGCCGCCGAATGATGGCAACCAAAAGGAGAACAGACTCGACTTGCGACTGGCCCTAAGAAATGGGGCAGGTCACGCTCAACCAGGTGATGCGCGCCGCCGTGACCCGTTTGCAGCGTGTGGCTCAGGCCCCCGACAATCAGCGTATCCTGCGCGAGTTGGGCTTCGCCTATGCGGACGTGACCGAGGTTCCTATCCCTGCGCTGCGATGGGACCAAATCATACTGGATCGGAGCAATCAGCGGTGGCGCGAGCTTCTTTCCTTCGCGCGGCTCCTGCTTGGGGATCGACATCAGCAGACCAGTGCCGGGGCTGTGGATGGTCATGCTCTCTTGTTCGAGATGAATGCCTTGTTCGAGCAATACGTTGCCAGACTGGTCACCCGTGCTCTGGCCGGAAGCGGATACCGTGTCGCAGCGCAAGGCGGGCACCGTGACTGCCTTTTCGAAGCGGGTGCGGGGCGGTTTAGGACCAAGCCGGACCTCATCATCCGGCAGGGGGATCGAACCGTCCTCGTCATCGACACGAAATGGAAACGGATGGCGCCGCGCATCGACGACCCGAAGCAGGGTGTCAGCCAGGCCGATGTGTATCAATTGATGGCCTATAGCCAGCTCTACCGCTGCCCGGAGGTCATGCTGCTCTATCCACACCACGGTGATTTGCCGCCCGAGCCGATTTGTACCCGCTACGCAATCGCCAGCGACGGTGCCGAAGAGACCCTCCAGGTTGCGACCCTGGATGTCACCGGCCCTGCACATGCGCATATCGAAGCCCTGAAACACCTGTTAGCGCGGACCTTGCCTGCCGCGGTCGCAGCCTGAGCTCTTCTGAGGCAAGATACTCGCGTGGCAGCGACGTCTGGTGTGACCCGTCCGTCCCGAGCAAAACAATAGCGCCGCTCGGAAGACACCGGTCCGTCAGAAAACCTCATCGTCAATCGTGAGCCCGCACGCTAGAGGCGCCCGGCGATCCGGAGCGCATTGACCTCGACGAGCTCCGCAGTCTGCGCGACATATCCTGCTGTTGCACCCGGCAAGGCTGCGACCTCTTCGGTGACCTGGACGCGGTTGGCCACCAGACGATCGACGAGCTCCTGCACACGGTTCCGGACATCGGTCGGACGATAGCCGATCTCGCTGGCGATCGTCTCCCAATGCCGGCCTGCGATGCTATCGGCCGTACGCTTCTTGCCGGCGATGTTCTGGGCGAAGGCCTGGACCACATGGGGCCAGGCCAGCACCGAGGAAACATCGTAGAGGGGCGCGAGACGGGGCGGCTCGGCAAGCGGCAGGATCAGCGAATAGTTCTTCGCATGCGCGTCGGTGTTCGCGACGAGAATGTTGAAGATGACCTGATCGAGCAAGGCCAGCGCATCGCGCGCGCGGACATGCCGCCCGGTCTCAAGAAGGGTTCTCAGATCAAGCCCGGGCAGCGTGCCGCGCTCGTATTTCCGGCCCGGGGGCAGGCCGTTGGCCTGCGCGAAATCCTCCTGGTGGAGGCGCACCAGCTGGCCCTGGCGACCGAGCCTTCGGTCATAGCGCAGGACAGCGATCGCGCTGCGACCCTCGGCTTGCAGGATGGTCGCCTGCGCCGCCTCCAGCCCCAGGGCCGCAGCCATCCGAAGGCACCAGACCTCATTCTCGGTGATACCGGGCAGGTTGGGGTTGTCCGGCTTCAAGATCAGGGTAGAGGGCGCGCCGTGCAGGGGGACGGCCATGACATCGCCCGGTTCGGGCAGGCGCAGCACCGGCCTGCCATCGGAATCGAGCACCGCCAGCGCGGATTTCTTCTGGCCGCCGGCCAGCGATTGCCGCACGCCCTCCTCCCCGACGAGGAACGGTCGGCTGCCGAGATCCTCGAAATGGCGATCGAGCGCCGCGGGGGGGGTGTCGATGCCATAGAGATCGGTGAGCGGGCGATAGGCCCAACGGCTGCGGTCGGAGGCCAGCCCGAAGGACAGCGCGCCGGCCGTATCGCCGCCGATCCGTTCGAGCATGGCCAGCGCATCCGCCTGATCGAGGCCAAGGGAGCGGGTGAGGCTGCGGAGTTGTTCCTCTTCCGGCAAGAGGTTCGCGAGCCAGGGCGAGATGATTTCGGAAGTGTACGGGGCCGCGCGCAGAGGCATCGTGACCGACAGGGGAAAAGCGCCCGTCGTCTGCCGCCAGCGGTCCGCGTAGCGCAGCAAGAGCGCGCCATCTGAGGCCACCTCGACATCGGCCACGTGCAGCGCATCAAACCAGACCGGAACGGATCGCGTCACAGGTAGTCCCTGAGATCGTAGCCTTCCGCGGGGACGTCGCCACCGGTGCTGGCGGCATCTGCGGGATCCTCCAGCAAGGTCCTGATCGGCACCCGAAGCGCCGCCGCGATCTTCGCCAGCGTCGTCAGCCGGGCATCGCGCTTGCCCGTCTCGATCAGCGACAACGCGGGCGCGCTGATCCCGGTGAGGCGGGCAAGCTGCTCGAGCGTAAGGTCCTGATCCGCACGCAGCGCCCGGAGGCGTCGCCCGACATCGGCGAGCAGGTTCGGTTCGATCTCCATGGTCATCGCGATATGGTTTACCCTTTTCGATAAATATACCGGTGGATGTCCGGGATTTCAAGCCATCTTATCTTTATCAGTAAAATGGCGTCAGTCTTGCCAAAACAGACGGCTTATTACCGTATTCGATAAGAAAGATGATGCCAGTCAGGCCTCCCCACGGCCCAATGGCGCCTTGGTCGTCCCGCGCGATGCGCGCCGCGCCTTCGCAAATCCGCGATCCGTTGCGATGAAGCGCTCGAGCATGGGGACCACCAGCTTCTTCGGTTCGATCGGCCCCTGCCCCGCCTCTTGGCCGAGGATTTCCCCATAGGCGATCAGGTCCCGATGGAGTTCTGCGGGCAATTCCACGGTCAGCTTCACAGGCTTGTCGTCCGGGATCGGACCGAGTTTCAGCTTGGTCATGTCAACCTCCGGATGGCGCGAAGACGAGATCGCGCGTGACGATCACGCGGACGGGGAAGCCCGGGCGGATGGTGAGGGTCGGCGGGACCTCCAGCTGGCGCTGGACGATGCGCTGGCCAGCCTCGTTAATCGTGTCGAGGGCTCCGTCGCGGAGCGCGCGGGCGAGGCGGTCTTCCTCATCGAGGGAGAGTTCCGCGCCGACTGCGAGCAGGGTCGAAAGCCCCGCCGCGCGCAAGATGCTGCCCCAGTGATTGTCGACGCGGTCCTCGAGACCGGCAAAACCCGCGGCATCGGCACCGGGTTGGCGTTCCAGGACGAGAGATCGCCCATCGGGGAAGATCAGCCGATTCCAGACGAGGAGTACGCGACGCTGGCCGACGGTCACGCTGTCGTCGTAGGCGCCGATCAGGCGCGTGCCCTGCGGTATGAGGAGCAGGCTGCCGGTTGGGCTGTCATAGACGTTCTGTGTGACCTGCGCGGTGATCTGGCCGGGCAGGTCGGAGCGGATGCCGGTGATCAGGGCGGCCGGGATGACGGAGCCGGCCTGCAGCAGCCAGGGCGAGGCAGGGCGCTGCACGCGGTCAGGTGCGACCATTCGGCGGTCGGTCGGCGCGGTCAGGAAGGCCTGACGTGGATCGGTTTCCGGCGTCGCGGCCAACCCGCGCCCCGGTGCCGCAGGCGGCATCTGGAACCCCGTGGATGCTGGCGCTCCGGGCCGCGTCTGGAAGAAGAGATCACTGACCCGGGCGGCCTCCAAATCCGCAAGACGCTGCTGTTCCGCCGGATCCATGGTGGGGGGCGCGAGGTTCGGCGCTGCGACAGGCTGGCCGCGTCGCTGCGCGTCGAGGATGCCGCCGCCAAGGTCGCCCGGCAGGGGTGGTCCGAGCCGGGGAATGGCGTCGTAACTGCCAGGCAGATCGCGGAGGCCATCGGCGGGCTGGCGGCGGTCCGTGGTGATCAGTTCTACCGGGGTCGCAGTCCGGTCCGGACGTTGCAGGCCGTAGATCAGCGCCGCACCGATGCCGAGGCCCGCGACGACGCCGAGCCCGATGATCACCTTGCGCGAAATCCGCGTGACGCGCGGTGGATCGGCACGCAGGCGCATGGCGGCAGCGGTTTCGGTCGACGTCTCGCTCATGTCCCTTGCTCCGCATCGTGCCGCACCTCCGTCGCCTCGGTCTGGGGTTCGATTCGCAGGATGCGGACCACCTCCTGCCGGGGACCGCGCCCGAGGCGCAGCTCGGCCGCACCGAAGAGCCGGTCGACGATGAGCACATTGCCGTGGATCCGCGAGTTGACGATCTCCAACTCGCCATCGGAGCCCAGCACGAAGAGCGGTGGCATCTCGCCCTGGGCGATGCCGCGCGGGAAGACGACATAGACCCGTCGGCCGTCGTCGAAGACCGAGACCGGTCGCCAGGGCGGGCTGTCGCCCTGCAGTCCGTAGCGATGGTTGCGCGCATGGGCTGGCGGAATGCGGGGCGTGGTGGCGGCAAAGCGCGGCGTCTCGGGCGCACGCGGATAAGCCCAGGAGATGGCGGGCATCCAGGTCTCTTCGCTGGCATTGAGTTCGATCAGATAGGTCCGCCGGTCGGTGGAGATCACGAGGTTCGTGCTGATATCGGGCCGCGTGGGTTTCACGAGAACGAGGACACGGGTGTCGCGGCCCGCGCCGCTTTCGGTGTCGCCGATGATCCAGCGCGCGGTGTCGCCCGCGGCGATGGGGCCGGTGCCGGCGAGGCGTTCGCCGGGTTCGAGCGCGATGGTCGTGATCTGACCCGGAGCGGCGTAGACCTGATAGAGTGCGCCCTCGGACCAGGGGTAGATCTGGATCGCGTTGAAATACCCCGCCTGCCGCGGTTCGACGCGGGCGGCGGCATTGGCATTGCCGACCTGGGCGACCGGTGTGGCGGCGGCCTCGCCGCCCCGGCTGGGGGTCCAGGCGGGCGGGACATGGAGCGGCCGGGGTCGGTCATCGGGTGCCGTCACGGGCGGCGATGGCAAGGGCGGGACCGCGTCGTCATAGGCAAAGTCAGGCGGGCGGTCGCTGGCGCAGCCTGCCAGAAGCGTGGAGGTCAAAAGAACAGTGGGCAGGATTGATCGGGTCATTGGCTCATCTCCCGCGACCAGTTGATCGCGTTCACGTAGATTCCGAGGGGGTTGGCGCGGAGGCGGTCCGCGGTGCGCGGCGGGTCGATCACGAGGGTCAGGATCGCGGTCCAGCGCTCAGTGCGGGCAAGCTGGCCGTTCTCGTAGTGCCGCTCGGACCAGGCCACCCGGAAACTGTCGGGCGAAGCGCGGATGACACTCGAGACCTCAACCGAGACCTGGTCCTCGCCGACCCGCGTGAAGGGATCGTTGGCGCGGGCATGATCGTTCAGCGCCAGCGCGCCGCGGTCGGTGGTGAACTCATAGGCGCGGAGCCAGTTCTGCCGGACGACAATGGGATCGGCCGGCAGGCCCCGGACCTCCTCGATGAACCGGGCAAGATGCCAGGCGATCTGCGGATCACTCGGGCGATAGCCGGCGCTTGCCGCCTCAACGGCGCGCGCCTCGCCGTGCCGGTCGATCTCGACAACGTAAGGCACAACGGTCCCGCGCGCCGATTGCCAGACCAGCGCGGTCGCGAAACCGCCGGCGAGGATCAGGCAGCCGAAGGCCATGAGGCGCCAGTTCTTCGCCTGCACCCGGGCGGAGCCGATGCGCTCGTCCCAGACCTGGGCCGCCTTCTGGTAGGGGGTCTCGGGGTCCGGAGTCTTGCCGTAATGCGCGGCGGCGCGTTTGAAGAGGCTCATGGGCGGTCACTTTCGGAAAGGGAAACGGAGGCACCGGAGCCGGGACTGTCCCCGGCGCGCAGCGCATGGGTGGCGGCGGAAACGCCATGGCTCATTGCCTGGCTGCGGCGCATGGAGCGCGCCCAGGACGGTGGATTATCCGCGGGGGCGGACATGGCGGTCGACGCGCCTGTCCCGCTGCCGAGCGAGGAGGTGCCGCCGGTGGCGGCGAAGCCCGCGCGGGAACCGTCGGCGTGGCTCGCCTTGACCGCATCGGAGGCCGAGGCGGCGGCGCGGCGCAGGGGCGATGCGGCGGCAGACCCAGCGGCTCGGGCCACACCGCCGAGACCGGAAGCAACGCTTGCGGCCCCAGTCTGGCCCATCGCTCCGAGACTGTAGGCGGTGGAGGCCGCGCCAGTGGCTGCAGCGGCCCCGCGCGTGGCGGCGGCCCCGCCCGAGGCCAGCGCCCCGGCCCCGCGGGCGCCGAGCAGGGCCCCGCCACCCGCCGCGACGGCGGCGCCGCCCACGGCGAGCCCGGTGCCGACGGCGGCCCCCGCGCCCAGTTGCGGCCCGCCCGAGACGAGGCCGGTGGCGATGCCGGGGCCAAAGATGCCGAGACCGAGGAGCGAAAGCGCCGCCAGAACGATCGCCATGGCCTCATCGATCGTGGGCGTCACGCCCCCGAACCCGGCGGTGAACTGGCCGAAAAGCGTCGAGCCGATGCCAATGATCACCGCCAGCACCAGCACCTTGATGCCGGAGGAGACGACATTGCCCAGCACCCGCTCGGCCATGAAAGCGGTCTTGCCGAAGAGGCCGAAGGGGATCAGCACGAAGCCCGCAAGCGTCGTCAGCTTGAACTCGATCAGCGTGACGAAAAGCTGCACCGCGAGCAGAAAGAAGGCGAGCAGCACCAGCGCCCAGGCGAAGAGCAGGCAGGCGATCTGGATGAAGTTCTCGAAGAAGGCGACGAAGCCCATGAGATCGGCGGTGGATTCCAGAAGCGGCCGCCCGGCATCGAGCCCGGTCTGCGCTACCCGGCCGGGACGCAGGAGATCGGCGGGCGAAAACCCGGTGCCGGAGGCGAGCAGCCCCAATCCCGCGAAGCTGTCGAAGACGATGGCGGCGAGGCTGTTCCAGTTGGAGATGAGCCAGGCGAAGACCCCAACGAAGAGGGTCTTTTTCACAAGGCGGGCGATGATGTCATCCTCTGCGCCCCAGGCCCAGAAGAGGGCCGCCAGCGTCACGTCGATCACGATCAACGTGCTGGCGATGAAGGCGACCTCGCCGCCCAGAAGCCCGAAACCGCTGTCGATATAGGAGGTGAAGACCCCGAGGAAGGTATCGATGACGCCGGTGCCGCCCATGGCTCACTCTGCCCCGGTCCGGTCACGCCCGAGGAAGCGGTCGCGGGTTTCGGCCCAGACGGCGAGGCAGTCCGGATCGGAAGCCGCGGCCTCGCCCAGTTCCTGGCAGCGCCGTTGTTCAGCCCGCAAGGGATCAGGCTCAGGCGCGACCAGCACTGTCGGGCGCACTGCCTGCCCCGCCTTATCCCGACCCATCTCCACCAGTGCCGCGGTGATCGCGATAGCGACAAAGACGATGGCCGCGATGCGGGCTAGAACCGATCCCTCCATGGTTCCGCCCCCTTCAGTTGTTGAACATCCGGGCATTGCCGGGCTGGTAACCCGCGCCCGGGGTGAGGAAGCGCTCGCGCTGGACACGGCCCTGTTCGGCGGCGGCAGACCGCTCGGCCTCGACGAGCGCGGTGGCGCGGCCATTGGCGGCCACAACCGCGATCAGGTCGGCGATCTGCTGGGATTGCAGCGCCAGGAGCTGGTTGCCCGCCTGGGTCGCCTGCAGGGCACCGACGGCGGATTGGCTTTCGCCGACAAGGGCGGAGAGTTCGGCGCGCTGGCCGTCGAGATTGCCGACGACGCCCGCCTGCACGCGCAGGGCGTCCTGCAGCCCGCCGACGGTGTTTTTCCAGCGGGAGCGGGCATCGGCCAGAAGCTGCGCCTCGGGCGCGGCCATGGGGATGTTCGCGTAGTCCTGTTGGAAGACCTGGTCGATCTGCGAGACATCGAAGGCGATGTTCTGCGCCTGAAACAGGAGCTGCCGGGTCCGGTCGACATTCTGCTGAAGCGCCTGCAGCGAGGAGTACGGCAGGCTCGCAAGATTGCGGGCCTGGTTCATCAGCATCTGCGCCTCGTTCTGCAGCTGGGTGATCTGGTTGTTGATCTGCTCGAGCGCCCGGGCGGCGGAGAGGATGTTCTCGGCGTGATTGCGCGGGTCGTAGACGATGCGCCCGCCGCCACCGAAGAAGAAGGCATGGGCCGGCGTCGCGAAGATCGGCGAAAGCCCGATGGGGGCTGCGAGCGTCAGGGCGAGCGCGGAGGCGCTGGCGAGCTTGGTCAACCGATGAGCGGTATGGGTCATGGGATGGTCTCCTCTGCTGGTTCGGGGGCTTGGGGGATCGGGGCGTCCGGCACCTCTGGTTCCGGTGCGAGATTGGTGAGGTCGGGAATCAGCTCGGCGGCCCAGCCGACCCCACGGGCCTCGAGCCAGGCGGCAAGAAATGCGTCGCGCCCATGCTCTGCGAGGATTTCCGAGATCAGCGCCTGGTCGGATTTGGACGAAGCTGCACAGAGCGCAAGTCCGACTTCCGAGAGGCCCAGCTCGAAAAGCCGGTTGCCGCGCCGCGACTGGCAATAGTAGTCGCGCTTGGGCGTGGCCCGGGCGAGGATTTCGATCTGGCGGTCATTGAGGCCAAAACGGCGGTAGATCGCGGTGATCTGCGGCTCGATGGCCCGTTCGTTGGGGAGAAGCAGCCGTGTCGGGCAGCTTTCGATGATTGCGGGCGCGATGGCGGAGGCGTCGATGTCCGAGAGCGACTGGGTCGCGAAGATCACCGAGGCGTTCTTCTTGCGCAGGGTCTTCAGCCATTCGCGGAGCTGGCCCGCGAAGCCCTCGTCATCGAGCGCAAGCCAGCCCTCGTCGATGATCAGGAGCGTCGGCCGGCCGTCGAGCCGGTCGCCGATGCGGTGGAAGAGATAGGAGAGGACCGCGGGGGCCGCGGCGGTGCCGACGAGCCCTTCGATCTCGAAGGCCTGGACCGAGGCCGCGCCAAGCTCTTCGATCTCGGCGTCCAAGAGTCGCCCATGGGCGCCGCCGAGGCAATAGGGCCGCAGCGCCTGTTTCAGGTCGGTGGATTGCAGCAGGACGGCGAGACCGGTGATCGTGCGTTCGCCGACCGGGGCCGAGGCCAGCGAGGTCAGCGCGGACCAGAGATGCTCCTTCACCTCGGGTGTGATGGCGATGCCTTCGCGGGCGAGGATCCCGCCGATCCAGCCTGCGGCCCAGCTCCGCTCGGCGGGATCGTCGATCCGGGCGAGTGGCTGCAGGGAGACCGGGGCTTCCGCACCCTCGGTCAGCTCGCCGCCGAGATCATGCCAATCGCCGCCCATGGCCAGCGTGGCCACACGGATCGAGCCCCCGAAATCGAAGGCGAAGACTTGGCTCCGCCGATAGCGGCGGAACTGCAGCGCCATGAGGGCGAGCAGCACGGATTTGCCCGCCCCGGTGGGACCGACGACCAGCGTATGGCCCACATCGCCCACGTGGAGCGAGAGACGAAACGGTGTCGCGCCCTCGGTCTTGCCGTAGAGCAGCGGCGGGCCGTCGAAATGCGTGTCCCGCTCCTCCCCCGCCCAGACGGCGGAGAGCGGGATCATATGGGCCAGGTTCAGGGTGGAGATCGGCGGCTGGCGCACATTGGCGTAAGCCTGCCCCGGCAGCGAGCCGAGCCAGGCATCGACGGCATTGACCGTCTCGACCATGGCGGTGAAGTCCCTGCCCTGCAGGACCTTCTCGACCAGGCGCAGTTTCTCGTCGGCGCGGCGCGGGTCTTCGTCCCAGACGATGAGCGTCGCCGTGACATAGGCCTCGCCCGCGACATCGGCGCCGAGTTCCTGCAGCGCCATATCGGCATCGGCGGCCTTGTTGGCGGCATCGGTGTCGACCAGCGCCGATTGCTCGTTGGTCATCACCTCCTTCAGGATCGCGGCGATGGATTTGCGCTTGGCGAACCATTGGCGGCGGATGCGCGCGACCATCCGCGCGGCCTCCATCTTGTCCATCAGGATCGCGCGGGTCGCCCAGCGATAGGGAAAGGCCAGCCGGTTGAGATCATCGAGGACCCCGGGCGTGGTGGCGGTCGGAAAGCCCGAGAGGGTGAGAACGCGCAGATGGGCGCTCCCGAGCCGGGGCTCGAGCCCGCCGGTCAGCGGCTGGTCGGCCAGGAGCGCGTCGAGATAGGCCGGGGTTTCCGGCACGCGGACGCGGTGGGCCCGCGTCGAGATGGTGGAATGCAGATAGGTCAGCGTCTCGCTGTCACCGAGCCAGCGGCATTCGGGCATGATGCCGTCGAAGAGCGCCAGCACACGGTCGGTGCGGTCGATGAAGCCGCGCAGCACCTCGCCCGCATCGATCCCCGCCGTCTCGCGCCCTTCGTAGAGCCAGGTCTCGGCCCGCGCGGCCTCTTCGGCGGGTGGCAGGTAGAGGAAGGTCAGGAGATACTTCGACTGGAAATGCGCCCCCTGCTCGGCAAACCCCGCGCGGCGTTCGGCATCGAGGAGCGCCGAGGCCGGGTCGGGAAAGCCGCTGTCGGGATACTCGGCCGCCGCCACCCGCTGCGCCTCGACGAAGATCGCCCAGCCCGAGCCAAGACGGCGAACGGCGTTGTTGATGCGCCCCGCCACCGCCACGAGTTCCGCCGCGACCGCGCTGTCGAGATCGGGGCCGCGGAACCGGGCCGAGCGCTGCAGGCTGCCATCCTTGTTCAGCACCACGCCGGGCGCGACCAGCGCCGCCCAGGGCAGGTAATCCGCCAGCCGCGTCCCTTTCCGGCGATACTCCGCGAGGTTCATCATGGTGCTGCCTCAGACCTCCAGATGACCGGGAAGGCGCAGATGCCGACGGCCGACCTCGACAAAGAGTGGATCGCGCCGCGCGGCCCAGACCGCCACCGCATGACCCAGGAGCCCGATGACGATCCCGGCGACCCAGAGCTGCAGCCCGAGCCCGATAGCCCCGGCCAGCGTGCCGTTCAGGATCGCGAAGGCCCGCGGCGCGCCCGCCAGCAGGATCGGCTCGGTCAGCGCCCGGTGGACCGGGACAGTGAAGCCCGGCACGTCCGCCAACTGCTCGAAGGTTGGCCATTCGCTACCGCTCATGGCGTTCCTCCCTCGCGGCTGTCCACTGGAAAGCCGCGTTCTCCTGCGGTGAATCGGTCGTCACCATCAGATCAATGCCCCGCCGCCGAAGCTGAAGAAGCTCAGGAAGAAGGAACTCGCCGCGAAGGCGATGGAGATGCCGAAGACGATCTGGATCAGGCGGCGGAACCCCCCGGAGGTGTCGCCGAAGGCCAGCGTCAGGCCGGTGACGATGATGATGATCACCGCGATGATCTTGGCGACCGGACCCTCGATCGACTCGAGGATCGATTGCAGCGGTGCTTCCCAGGGCATGGAGGACCCGGCCGCCCGGGCGGTTCCGGCCAGCATCAGGGTGACAGTTGCGTAGGTGACGGCATGGGCGGCCTGCGCGCGCAGCCGGTCAAGGTTTCGGGTCATGAAGATTCTCCTGTGTCGGTGTCCGTCCCGGTCGGCAGCGCCGCCGGGGTGATGCGGTAGTCACCGTCCGATCCCAGCCCGTCGACGCGGGCGAGTTCGGCGAGGTGTCGGCTGGCCCCGCGCCCGGAGAGGACGGCGATGAGATCGATGGTTTCGGCGATCAGGGCGCGCGGCACGGTCACCACCGCCTCCTGGATGAGCTGCTCCATCCGGCGCAGGGCCCCCAAGGCGGAGCCCGCATGGATGGTGCCGATCCCGCCCGGATGGCCCGTGCCCCAGGCCTTCAAGAGGTCCAGCGCCTCGGCCCCGCGCACCTCGCCGATCGGAATCCGGTCGGGGCGCAGGCGGAGCGAGGAACGGACGAGATCGGAAAGCGAGGCGACGCCGTCCTTGGTGCGCAGGGCGACGAGGTTGGGTGCTGTGCATTGCAGCTCGCGCGTATCCTCTATGATCACGACGCGGTCCGACGATCCGGCCACTTCCGCCAGGAGCGCATTGGTCAGCGTCGTCTTGCCGGTGGAGGTGCCACCCGCCACGAGGATATTGGCCCGCGCAGCGACACCTTCGCGCAACAGCGCCGCCTGAGACTCGGTCATGATGCCGGACGCGACGTAATCGGCGAGCGTGAAAACCGCGACGGCAGGCTTGCGGATCGCGAAACAGGGTGCGGTGACCACGGGCGGCAGGAGCCCTTCGAAGCGCTCGCCGGTTTCGGGCAGTTCGGCCGAGACGCGCGGGCGCGCGGCATGCACCTCGGCCCCGACATGATGGGCGACGAGGCGCACGATCCGTTCGCCATCGGCGGGGGATAGCGTGGCCCCGGTATCGGAGAGCCCCTCGGAGAGCCGGTCGACCCAGAGCCGCCCGTCGGGATTGAGCAGGACCTCGACAATCGTCGGGTCTTCCAGAAACCCGGCGATGGCGGGCCCAAGCGCCGTGCGCAGCATCCGCGCGCCGCGCGCCATCGCATCCGGTTTCCGAGCTGCCTCTGCCATGCTGTCCCCGTTCCGTGAATGGCCGCCGACGGGCGGACCTGGATCGGGTCCATCAAGAAAACCGGAAACCCGCTTGGCTCAACAGCTCTTCAAGGGGCGTAGGGCTCTGGCGCGCAAAGACAGGGAAAAGGGCTGGAGGCGATCGAACCTCCACCGCGCGGCCCATCTTGCCTTTTGGCACATAATATCTATACTGATGCCAAAGGAGAATACCATGCAGTTCGCCACGGTCCAGCCCGTCCTCGCGCGCTCCGACCTTCCCGTCATCACCGACGAGGAGGCCGCGGCGCTGGCGCGCACCACCGTCAACCTGTTCCGCGGCTGGGAGCTGACGGATGCGGAAGCCCGCACATTGCTCGGCGACATGGCGCAGCGGACCTGGGCGCGGTGGAAGACCGGCGATATCGGCCGGATCGACCGCGACCTCCGCGCGCGGATGGCAATCCTGATGGGCATCCACAAGGCGCTCCGCTATCTCTTCGCCGACCCTGCCCGGGGCTATGCCTGGATCCGCAAGCCGAACGCCGCCTTCGCGGGCCGAAGCGCGCTGGACGTCATGCTCCGCGGCGAGATCACCGACCTGATCGACCTGCGCGCCTATCTCGACGCCGAACGGGGTGCCTGGTGAATGTGCCTGTCCGGCGCGTGAGCTGGTCGCGCACGGTTCGCATCATCCGCTCGATCCACCCGCCCATCGACCTCTTCGAGGATATCGCCGATCCCGCTGACTGGGAGGCGCTGGCTTCGGCCGAGGCCAAGTTCAACCCGCGCATCCGCGAGAGCATCGGCGATCTGTCCAAGGTCCCGTTGGCCCGGCGCGTGACCGGCCCCGGCGCCAGCTGGGTCATGGCGCCTTTCGTGCATTGCTCGCCGCTCCGGCCCGGACGGTTCTCGGATGGCAGTTTCGGCCTCTACTACGCGGGCGACCGCACCGAGGTGGCGATCGCCGAGACCATCCACCACCACGCCCGCTTCATGCGCGCCACGGACGAAGCGCCCGGCTGGACCTCGCAATTCCGTGAGCTGATCGGCTCGGTCGACACCGATCTCGATGACGCCACGGGCCGCGCCGATCTGCTGGATCCGGACGACTACCACGCGTCCCAGGTCTTCGGTGCCGAGCGCCGTGCGGCCGGGTCGAACGGCATCACCTGGCCCAGCGTGCGCTTTCCCGAGGGGCAATGCATCGCCGTCTTCTGGCCCGATGTGATCCCGATCCCGACCCACGGGGCGCATTTTGCGTATCACTGGAACGGCACGGCAGTCGACTATGTGAAGCGGCTGGATAACGGGGAGGTATTGCGCGTCTTGTGACGCTGTAAGGCCAAAGGGGAGAGGCCGTATGGAGATTCTTGGCTTCGTTTCTTGAACAGAGAAAGATCAACAGGACGTTTTCGAATTTATAGCCGTTAATCCCGCTAGGCCATCGCCCGTTCGAGCCTCTGCTTCCGGCGTTCCCAATCTGGCATCACCTTGTCGAGCAGTTCGAAGAACTTTGCGCCATGATGTGGCTCGGCTACGTGGCAAAGCTCGTGAGTGATCACGTAATCGATTGCGTCGACCGGCGCCTGTACGAGGCGACGGTTCAGCAGCAGGCGTCCTGCCGGAGACATGGATCCCCACCTCTGCCGAGTCTGACGCACGATAAGACCCTTTGGCCGGAATGCCTCGGGGTCCGGGAAGTGGCCAAGACAGAGCTCGATCCGCTCCGGAAACTTGATGTGGGCCCGGTCTCGATACCATGCCTCGACCAGTTCGCGCGTCACCTCCGGCCTGGTCGGCCGGTGTGTCTGCACAACGATAAAGCCGCGGATCAACTTTACGCTTTCCTGGACATGCGGGGTAAGCATGCGCCGAAGGCCGTCTTGGATCAGGTGTTTTTCTCGTGTTCCATGATCGTTTCGATGACGTCTGGGTCACACTGTTCGCCGATGAGGAACTGATGGATGCCGCCCTCCCACGTGCGCAAATCCGCCAGAAGCTCCTGAAGGGACTCGATGCCGCGCTCGGTGAAGGTGACGAGGCTTTCGTCGGTGCCGTTGTAGACGCGGATCATCTCGCCGTAGTCGATGTTGTCGTCGTTCCAACTGACGATTTCGATCAGGTCCAGGCTTTCCCCGATCCGCCTCGCAACCTCGTCGATGCTGTAGACCTGCGTGACCCGTGCCATCATGCGGCTTCCCTCGACGGCCCGACAGGTTGGGACCATTCCCACGGCAGCAACTCATGCAGGCGCGAGACCGGCATGTCGGAGATGCGGGCGATGACGTCGGCGAGCCAGGCTTGCGGGTCAATGTCGTTCAGCTTCGCGGTGCCGATCAGGGAATACATGAAGGCGGCGCGATGCCCGCCGCGCTCGGACCCCGCGAAGAGCCACGACTTCCTGCCGAGAGCCACGCCGCGTAGCGATCTTTCTGCCGCGTTGTTGGTCAGGCAGACGCGGCCGTCGTCGAGGAACCGGGTGAAGCCCGGCCAATGGTTCGGCGCCAGCAGATAGTCGATCGCCTTGGCTACCTTGGCGTGCTTGGACAGGAGTACGCGTTCGCCGCGCAGCCAACGCTCCAGATCCTCGACCAACGGGGCCGACAGGCGCTGCCGGGCCTCCAGTCGATCCGCCGGATTGAACCCGTTGATCTCGCGCTCGATATCGAAGAGCGCGTCGATGCGCCGAACGGCCTCGAATGCGATCGGGGAGATCTCCTTGGCGTCCTTGCCCTTGCGGATATTCCCTTCCACGTCAGCCAGCTCAAAGAACTTGCGGCGGGCGTGTGACCAACACAGGGCCGACACAACAGTCCCCGGTAATCGCTTCGGGTCGTAGAGCTGGTTGTATCCGGCATAGGCGTCAGCTTGCAGGATGCCCTGCCAGCCCGCGAGATGCCCAGTCGGATGTTCGCCGCTGCGGTCGCGGGAGAAGCGGAAAGCCACCGCCGGCGGGGCGGTGCCGCCAAAGGGCCGATCATCACGGACATAGGTCCAGAGCCGGGCCGTCTTCGTGCCGCCCCGGGCCAGCAGCGGGACCGTCGTATCATCGCCATGTAACCGCTCTGCGGCCATGACATGGGCTTCGATCAGTGTATGCAGCGGCTCCAGCAACTCGGTCACCGCGCCGACCTGGTCGGCGAGCGTGGAGAGGCTGAGTTCCACGCCCTCGCGGGCATAGCGTTCGGCCTGGCGGTTCAGCGGTTGGTGCTGCCCGAACTTCTCGAACACGATCATCGCGAGGAGGCTTGGCCCCGCCCATCCCCGCGCAACGGGGTGGAATGGGGCGGGCGGCTGCGAGATCTTCTCGCAATCCCGACAGGTGAACTTCTCGCGGACGGTCTGGATCACCTTCCACTGCCGCGGCACCACCTCCAGCGTCTCGGTGATATCCTCGCCCATCTTCTTGATCCGGTCCGACCCGCAGCAGGCGCAGGCCGTCGGCGCCTTGATCACCACCCGTTCGCGCGGCAGATGCTCGGGGAACGCCTTGCGGACGGGCTTGCGCCGATCGAAAGCACGGACCTTCGTCGCCTTTTCTGCCGCCTGCTCGGCGCGAATGGCATCCTCGGCCGCGGCCGTTTCCAACTCCTCGAGCTGCAACTCGAGCTGATCGAGGAGCCGAGCAGTGCGCTCGGCGCTGCGGCCATACTTCTCGCGCTTGAGCATCGCGATCTCGAGCTTCAGGCCCGCGATCATCGCTTCTGATGCCGACACCACGGCATTAGAGCGGGCCAGTTCGGCCTTTGTGGCCGCCAGCTCGGCGCGCAGTATCTCGAGTTCGGAGGCGGCATCTGACATGGTCAAGATTTACCATGCCGGCTCAATAAAGCTATATAAAATAGGGCTCTGAAGGATATTTACCCTACCTTTGCAGGGCGCTGCGTCCAACGCGGATTACGCCAGTCGATCCCTTCCAGAAGATAGCCGATCTGGGCCGCAGAAATCTGGACCGTCTCGCCCGAGCCGCTGACCGGCCAGATGAACTTGCCCGCCTCCAGGCGCTTCATATAGAGCGACACGCCGACCCCATCATGCCAAAGCAGCTTCACGAGATCGCCACGGCGTCCTCGGAAGCAGAATATCTCCCCGGCATAGGGATCACGCCCGAGGCCTTGCTGCACCTGCAAGGCCAGCGTGTTCATGCCCTTCCGCATGTCCGTCACGCCGCCCGCGATCCACACCTTTGCGCCTGCCGGAAATGCGATCATGCCCGTTCCACCACCTGGATGAGCCGCGCAAGGGTCGACGTCTCGGTCGATGCGGCGGTCACGAGGCGACGTCCGTTTGGCAGGATGATCTCCACCCGATCATGGCTCATCTCATCCGCCCGACACTGCGCATCGGTGGCGACTTCCGGCGTCACGGCAACCGCTGCGAAATGCGTCCGGTCCCCATTGCCGATCAGAAGGCCCTCACGGGCCAGGCGACGCCACCGTGTGAGAAGCGAACGAGAGATCTCGTAGTGTCGTGCCGTTGCCGCGGCCATCCGCGGCGCCGCGTAGCTCTCCTCCACGATCCGCACCTTCTCGGCGTCGGTCCACCGCCGCCGCCGACCTGTATCCGAGACCGAAAGAACCTCTACTTGGGATATGAAGCTATGATCTGTCATAGCTTCATGCTCTTACAGGCAGCCGGGTGGGTCGGTCAGACGGCCCTCGGCGGATGCTTACCATGCGGGACGACTTTCAGCCGATACTGGCGCCCGAGGTAGAGATGGGTCTCACCGGCGACAAACCTGCGCTCCGGTGTTCTTGGAAGGAACTGGGCGAAGTACCGCTGCTGCCGCGTCACCCATGCCGCGCGCTTCCGCAGCTTGGCTTCTATGGCGTCGAGCGTCGCGTCCTCCGGGGCCGCGATCACCACCGAAGCATCCGGCTCGACAGCGATCTCTAGCGTCTTCCTCGGACGGCGGACGATCTCGTACCGGATCTCCTGCTCGCCGTACTGCAGGCAGTGCAGTTCCCGCGTCATACCGCGAACCGGGCCCGAGCAAGATCCATGATCTTGAGTTCGAGATCGTCGAGCACCTGCACGGGCAGGTCGACGCCCCTCTCGTCACGCAGAACGTCGAAGAAGTAGTCATCGATAGCATTGCGCAGTTTGTTCTGGGCCACTTCGTTCGACCAGATGTCGACGATCAGTTGGGACTTGATGATGTCGATGATCTCCAGGGCGATGGATGCTGCTTCGTCGCCGGACACCGGCTCATCGTCCTTGATCTTGAGCTGACCTTCCAGGACGCCGAAGAACGCCTGTGCATCCTCATCGCCCCGGATGCTTTCGGGAACATCTCGGCCCCGATCCTTGCGTGCCACCTTGCTCGCGAGGTCCACGACGCTGTTCAGGTACTCGCGCTCGGAGAGCCGCTTCTCGCGATAGGCGCGAATGGTCTCTTCGAGCAGCTCGGAGAACTGTTTGTAGAACGTCGGGTCCTCATCCATCTTCTCGGTGATTGCCCGCCGGGTGGCGCTGGCGATGCGGTCCGCCCTCGAGGCTTCTGAGACGCCCGTCTCCTCGACGACCGCCTTCAGCGCATCAGGATCGTTGATGTTCACCACCTCGATGATGGTCTCGGCAGGCATCGCCACGACATGGTCATCAAGCAGCTTCTGGATCTTCGGCTCGAACTCGCGGACATCGACCGTCTCCTGGTAGCGGAGCTGGACCGAGCGCTTGAGTTCGGAGAACTGTTTCCAGTCGCGTTTCAGAGCATCGATCTTGGCCTCGTCGAAGACATCGAACAGCTTGTCCGACGAGAGCGATATGTGCAGGCATCGGCTGAAAGCCTTGAGGCGCGCGTAGAACTCATGGCGAAGCGACTCGTCGGCAAGGTGCTGCTCGAACTGCTCCATGTCCTTCTTGTTCCTGACCGGCTTGAACAGGTCCCAGAGCTGATCGTGCAGCTGGGGCAGCTTGCGGATCTCCTCGCGAACGTCATGCACCGTCTCGGCGAGGTCCGCCGCCTCGTACCCCTCGAATGCGCTATAGGTCGTCAGGGCGCTGTCGAGCTCGCCTAGCAGCCCTTCGTACTCGATGATGAAGCCGAACTGCTTCTCCGTGCCACCGTACTCGTAGAGGCGGTTTACGCGCGCAATCGCCTGCAGGAGGTTATGTTCCTTCAGGGACTTGCAGACGTAAAGGACCGTGTTACGGGGCGCGTCGAAGCCGGTGAGCAGCTTGGAAACGACGATCAGGATCTCCGGATCGCCGGAACCTTTGAATGCATCGATGATCTGGCGGTTGTAGTCCTCTTCGGTCTTGTGCCGTGCCATCATCTGCGACCAGAAGCGGCGCACGAGGTCCTTGGACTCTTGGTCGACCTCCTCGTTGCCCTCGTTCTCATCCGGCGGCGAGATGACGATCGCACTCGAGACGTGGCCGATCTCGTCGAGTACTTCCTTGAAGCGGACGGCGGCCGCCTTCGAGGGGGCAACGAGTTGTGCCTTGAAGCCAGTGCCCTGCCAGTGCTGGCGATAGTGCTCGGAGATGTCGAAAGCCTTGGCTCGAATGGCCTGGTCGGTCTTGGCCAAAGCGTCCATCCGAGAGAACTTCCGCTTCAGATCGCGCTTCTGGTTTTCGGTGAGGCCCTCGCTGATCTTCTCGAACCAGCGGTCGATTACGGCGCCCGAAACCTGCTGCTCGACAAGCCGTCCTTCGTATAGCAGCGGCACGACGGCACCGTCGGCAACTGCCTCGTCGATGGCGTAGCGGTGGATCAGCCGTCCGAAGGTCGACAGCGTGTTCTTCTCCTTCTTCAGCAGGGGCGTGCCGGTGAAACCGAGGTAGCAGGCTTTGGGCAGGAGGCGGCGCATTTTGGCGGCGAACTGGCTGTGGCCGCCGTAGCGCCCCGTCTGCGTCCTGTGGCTCTCGTCCACCAGCACGAAGATGTTGGGATCATCGTCCGCCAGCTTGCTGTTCTTCAGCGCCGTGTCGAACTTGTTGATGATCGTGGTGATCAGCGGAGTCTTGTTTTGGACGAGCTCGAGAAGGTGCGACCCACTCGTTGCGCGGGCCGGCTCAAGATCGCAGGACTTGAAGGTGTCCTTGATCTGCTTGTCGAGATCATCTCGGTCCGTGACGATGATAATGCGCGGGTTCTCGATGCTGCGCTCGAGCGCGAGTGAACGCCCCAGCATCACCATCGTCAGCGACTTGCCTGAGCCCTGTGTATGCCATATCACGCCGCCTTTGCGGGCGCCGCTGACGTCGTGCTGCTTGACCGTCTCGACCGCGCGGCGGATTCCGAAGAACTGCTGGTGGCGCGCGACCTTGCGAACGCCGCCATCGAATACCGTGAAGCGGCGGATGAGATCAAGCAGCCGCGCGGGTCGGCACAGCGCGTACACCGTCCGGTCTTGAACCGTGACCGCGCGGTCGCCCTCTGCCTCCATTGAGTCGAAGTAGACGCGCGCGTCGACGAAGTCGCCAGAAAAAATCGAGTCTTTTTCCGCCGCCGCAAGGACGCGGTTGACGAAAGGCGCGATGGCCTCGTCGGCGTCTTCCTCGTCGCGCCACTCGGCCCAGAATTTCGATTTGGTCCCGACCGTCGCATAGCGCGCGCTGTTGCGGTTCATAGAGACTAGCAGCTGGGCGAAGTGGAAGAGCTGCGGGATATTGTCTTCGTTCTGGTAGCCAATCAGTTGGCTGTCCGCCTTCTTCAGGCTTTCGGTCGGCCGCTTGTTTTCGATCACCAGGATTGGAACACCATTCACGAAGGCAACGATGTCGCAACGCTTGGTCTGGCTGGACGCGGTCCTCTCCACCGAAAACTCGGCAGTCACGTGGAAGACGTTGTTCTCAGGCTGGTCCCAGTCGATGTACCGAAATGAGTAGCTCTTTGAATCGCCGTCGATGGACTTCGTGATCGTCGTCCCGAGGACGAGCGTGTCGTAGATGTCCTGGTTCGTCCCACGAAGCCCCTTGAGACGGTCCGGCGTGGGTTTGAGCCGCCGCATCGCCTCGTGCGCGTCCTCGAGGTCAAATCCGTACTCACGGCCCCGATGCGTGAAGCGGTTGATGCGCATAAGCTGCTCGGCAAGGATATCGTCCAGAACCACGTTCCGCAGCCGACCGCCGCGCAGACGAAGCGCCTCTTCCTGCGAGAGCGGAGTGAATCCGAGCGCCACCAGAAGCTGCAGCGCCGGAACCTGGGACTGATGTTTCTCGGCGGCGTCGAAGGTCATGATTTCGGCCTGTATCCGTGCTCTCGCGCAATCCGACCGAGAATGCCCTTCACGATGATGTCGATTTGCGAATTTTCCTCGTAGTCAGCTGGAGCTACGAATTCGACGCGACCGTCCGAGATCAGCTTGTGAATCTTCTTGAGATCGCGATCCGTCCTGTCCGGATCGTATACGGCGACCGAATGCCCACCCTTGTGGGTAAGCATTTTCATTGTCGGAATGTCGGTGTCGCCGTCTCCTAGGAAGATCATCCGCTCGAATGGTATCGGGCGTTCGTCTTCGGGCATGTAGCTGTTGATGGAGACATTGTCCCAGTGGTTGTCGATGCCCTTGTTGATCCGGAACAGGTACTGGGTCTTGGTGGTGTAATTGATGCCGACCCCCGGCCACGCCGCCACGCCGTCGACGTAGATGAACTTTGAAGCGAATACCTGACGGAAAGCATCGCGGATCGCGCAGCCCTCAATCATCTCGTGGATGCCGGACGAGACAATGAAATGCTCGAGAACCAGCCCGCGCTCGCTAGCATGCGCGTTGATACGGTCAAACCACGATTTGTCCGCGAGCCCGGGGAACAGCGGGGCTTCCTCACCATTTCGTCTCAGGTCTTCAACCGTAACTTGAACGCCTTGCTCGCGCGCCTTGTCGAGCATCAGATGCATATAGACGAGGATTTCATCGGCATCGTGATCCCGCGTGCGCGCCTTCACCTCTGCCCAGAAATCTTCCTTGGTCATGCCGATGTTCGGAATGAAGCTCGTCTCCTGCAAATTGCCGCGGGCGAGCGTTCCGTCGAAATCGTAAATCAGTGCCGTCCGTTTCGGCTCGTCCATCGTCTATGCCCTCCTTCGGCAAATTGCTTCTTCAAATTCCTAGCGGCTGGCGTCAGCCCTTCGGCGGATACGGGTCCTTGCCATAGGTGTTCCTCTCACGGATTTTCCCGTCACGGCCCTTCAGGAAGGCTTCTCCTTTGGTCTCAGTCGCCTTCTCGCGCGAATGGGCCCAGGCATCGGACTGGGTATCGGTGACCTTACTGGCGCGCGTCGCGCCTTCGCGTTTGGATTCCCACTTCCCGTCCGGGCGCTGCTGGGTCCAATAGTTCTTCTTATCCGGCATGTTCGGCCTCCTCGGTGGTTGCTGAGATTTCGGTGTGGTCGAGCGGAACGCGCCATTCGCCTGTCAGCAGCTTCTGCATCAGGCCGCGCTTCTGGCGGGTGACCGCGTCGATTTCGCGCTCAGTTGCGGCGAGGTCGTCTCGCGCTGTGTTCAGGACGGTGGCGATAGCCTTCTGCTCGTCCAGTTCCGGCAGGGGCAGCTTCAGCGCGGCGAGGTCGTCGTAGTAGGTCCGCTGTCGCACACTGCCGGAGCCGCCGCTGTTGATGTAATGGGTCCACCAGGACGTCTTGCGCAGATGATCGAGGTAATCGGGATCGAGGCCGTCGGCATTACAGGCGAAGACGACGTAGTCAGGGCTGACAAGGACTTCCTCGTCGCGCACGTTCATCGCGATGGAGCCGACGTTGATGCGCATCGGGTTGTAGGCGAAAGCGCGCGGGGGAAGGCGTTTGTAGCGGCTGATGTCACCGGCGATGGTCTGCTCACGCATGGGCACGACACCTTGGGCCTTGGTGACGCCCATCACGTAGTCGCGTCCAAGCCCCTTTGCCCCATTTCGGGCGGTCAACTCATGGGTGATAGATGCAAGGCGTGTCGGCACCCAATTGCGGCGCTGGTCGTCGAGGCGCAGTTCGCCGAAAAGCATCGCGTAGCGAAGGGCACCCAGGCGCTTGTCCTTTGCAGCGCGGAGGGCGGTGAGCTTTTCGAGCGCCTCGTCCCAGGTCTGCAGGATCTCGGCGATCTTGCGCTGTTCGGGAAGTGGTGGTGCCAGAACCGGAAGGTCAGAAATGATCTCAGTATTCAAATTGAGCATCGTTTGGCCAACGGCATTGGCCTCTAGCCAGTCAATTACAGCCTTTTGATTCAAATACGTGATTAGAAATTTCGGGTCAGTTCCGGATGTCAGGCGGGCTCTCAAGCAACCTGTACCGCACAACCATCCACCTTGCTCATCGTCAACCAGTGCAATGCGGCTCAAGTCACCTCGGCGTGGGAACAAGATGTCGCCCGTTTCAAGTTTGTGCTTCTTCAGCTTTTCAGCCTTGGTCTTCGGAACACGATTTATCTGCGTCGAAACAATTCTTCCTGCCAAGATATCGCGAGGCATAACCACAGGAACCCCATCAGGGTCTTCAGTGTATTCCTCTGCTTTGAGCTGGCTGCCGAACGGACCGATTTGTAGGCCCTTTTCTTTGGTCAGCTCTATCAGGGAAAGGTGTTGCCATCCCTCAAGCATCAACGCCGAGCTCCTTCAGGTACCCGGCCATCTTCGCCCGCACATCCGCCAGTTCGGCCTCGATCCGCAGGATGTCCTTCTGCACGGCGACGACGTCGATCTCCTCCTCGGGCTCGAAGGTGTCGACATAGCGGGGGATGTTGAGGTTGTAGCCGTTCTCGGCGATCTCCTCTGGGCTCGCCCGATGCGAATACCGCTCGACCTCGGCGCGGGTGGCGTAGGTCTCCAGCACCTTGGCCACGTGTGCCTCGTCCATCACGTTCTGGGTCTTGCCCGGCGTGAACTCCTTGCTGGCGTCGATGAACAGCACATCGCGCCGGTCCGCGTTCGCGCCGTCTTCCTCGCGCGAGCGGTCGAAGATCAGGATGGCAACCGGGATCCCCGTGGTGGTGAACAGGTTGGCGGGCAGGCCGACGACGGCGTCGAGCAGGTTCTCCTCGATCAGCTGCTGGCGGATGCGCCCCTCGGCCCCGCCCCGGAACAGCACGCCATGCGGGACGATCACCGCGACGCGTCCGGACTGCCGCTTGGCGATCTCGATCATGTGGGTGATGAAGGCGTAGTCGCCCTTGGACTTGGGCGGCACACCGCGCCAGAAGCGCTTGTACTGATCGCTGTCCGCATCCTCCGCACCCCACTTGTCGAGCGAGAAAGGCGGATTCGCGAGCACCACATCGAAACGCATGAGGTGATCGCCCTCAACCAGCGTCGGGCTGTTCAGCGTGTCGCACCATTCGATGCGGGCCGCGTCCTTGGCGTGCAAGAACATGTTCATGCGGGCCAGTGCCCAAGTCGCGCCGTTCACCTCCTGCCCGTAGAGGGCGAAGTTTTCGGACCCGACTTCCTGTGATGCCTGAATAAGCAGAGAGCCCGACCCACATGCCGGATCGCAAATGGTATCGCCGGGCTGAGGCGCGGCCAGCTTGGCCAGCAGACCGGAAACAGCGGTCGGGGTATAGAATTCGCCCGCCTTCTTACCGGCGTCCGAGGCGAAGCGGGAAATCAGGTAGATGTAGCACTCGCCGATGATGTCCTCGGTCACCCGCGACGGGCGCAGGTCGAGGGCGGGCTTGGCAAAGTCCTCAAGCATGTTCTTGAGGCGGCGGTTGCGATCCTTCGGGCGGCCGAGATTGGCCTCGGAATTGAAGTCGATATTGCGGAAGACGCCCTCGAGCTTCGCGCGGTTCGCGTCTTCGATCTTTTCAAGCGCGATATTGATCAGCTCGCCGATGTTGGGCTCGTTTCGCTGCGCATAGAGATCGTAGAAGCTGGCACCCTCGGGCAGGATGAAGCGTTCACGTTCCAACCGCCGACGGATGCGCGCATCATCGTCCCCGTATTGCTTGCGGTAGGTCTCGATATGATCATTCCAGAGGTCCGAAATGTACTTCAGGAACAACATCACGAGGATGTAGTCCTTGTACTGACCGGCATCGACGGCGCCCCGGAAGGTGTCGCAAGCCGCCCAGGCGGTCTGGTTGATTTGCTGCTGGGTAACCTGATCAGTCATTGGACGAGTTCCTTTTGACGAGCATCGCGCGCGCGCTCAGCAAGAATGATGGAGGACAATTGTTCGCGGCGGTCGGCCAGATCGCGAAGCAGTGATCCCTCGCGCTTCGCCAGCTTGTGGACCGAAACGATAAGGGATTGGGTTTGGAGGTCCGGCAATGGAACCTCCAGTTGCTCGAGCACGGCTTTCGGAATCATGCGCATGTTTGTGCCCTGCGCCTCTGAATCGAAGTACCGCTGCGCTTGAGGCTGGTTGATCACCCAAGCGAGGTAATCCGGCAGCACAAATTCGACTTTGGGACGCAGGATGACGAGCGGCAAGGTGATCGCCACTGGCTCAGTAAGCTTGTGACTCACGACGGCAGCTGCGTTGGGTGCACCACGTGATCTGAAGATGACTTCGCCGCCGCGTACCATGTAGCGCTCTGGCAAGTCATCGAGCACATACCTCAGGAGCTTATCGGCCGTGAGATCGACATCGGCATGAACGTCGCGCATCTGAATGGCGAGAGTGCCGCCAGCTTCAGCAACATCCATGCGCCCTCTGGCTGTATAGCCCGTACTCAGGTCGCAAACCCTGCCAAGCCTTGATTCTTGAAAGCTCTGTATCATACGTACAGAGATAGCAACGAGATCTCGCGAAGTCAAAGTATGCTTGCAGTATTTTCGTTACTGCGATTTTTCTGAGCGTATGGGCACCGGGTTTGTGCATCAGTCCGTTGGTTGGGTTCCACCATTCAGATCATGATCCCCAGTGAGCTCATCTGCAAACCACCTTCCCTTCTGCACCCGCTTGCCCAGCGTCTCGACGAAGCCATCAAACCGTTCGCGCCCTTTGGCCTGTGCAGCAGCCTGCTGCTCCGGCGCGACCGGCGGCGTGATGGTGAGCCAGAAGCGGACGAAGAGCGCGAGGGTCTCGGTCGTGATCCGCTGATCACGTTCGAGACGGGCGACATGCCGTGAGAGGCGGTCGAGGCGGCGCGTCAGGGCGGCCTCCTGCATGTCGGCATGATCGGGAGACAGGAAGGATTCGACCGCGGCCTCCACGATGGCGGAACGGGTCACCCGTTTACGGTCGGCGATGTCGTTGATCCGGCCGATGAGTTCGGCTGGCAGGGACAGGTTGAGGCGGTCGCGCATGGGTCAGTCCTCAAAGATCGATGCCATCGTTTCGGTCCATTGAGGCCTGTCGGGCCACCTGCCCCATCTGCTTGCGCAGGGCTTGCCTTTGCCGCGCGGCCTCTTCCGGTTCGTCATCGAGCATCATCTCGAATTCTCGCGCCGGTTCAGCCGTCTTTTCCGAGGCTACGGCCACATGCTCAGCCAAGTCCGGTTCCCGACGCAGGCCTGCGTTCGCTTCATCGGCATTGGCTGACGGCGCCGACGCGCCCGTCGGTGTATCGGCTCCGATTATCGGGAGTGATGACCATGGATCATCCTGTATCGCCGGATCGCCTTGCTGTGGTTCTGGTGTAGGCACCACGCGATCAACAAACCTCTGGTCCTTGAAATACCGCGCCTTCTTCGCCCGGATCGGCGGCGACCCCGCGACCATGACGATCTCGTCGTCGGGCGGCAGCTGCATGATCTCGCCCGGGGTCAGCAACTGGCGCGCGGTCTCGGAGCGCGAGACCATGAGGTGACCCAGCCAGGGCGCCAGCCGGTGCCCGGCATAATTGCGCATCGCCTTCATCTCGGTTGCCGTGCCGAGCGCATCCGACACGCGCTTGGCGGTCCGTTCGTCATTGGTCGCGAAGCTCACCCGGACATGGCAGTTGTCGAGAATGGCGTTGTTCTGTCCGTAAGCTTTCTCGATCTGGTTCAAGGATTGGGCGATCAGAAAGCTCTTGATCCCGTAGCCGGCCATGAAGGCCAGTGCGCTTTCAAAAAAGTCGAGCCGCCCGAGCGCCGGGAATTCATCCAGCATCATCAGCACGCGATGGCGGCGACGCGTGTCCTTCAGGTCCTCGGTCAGGCGGCGACCGATCTGGTTCAGGACCAATCGGATCAGCGGCTTGGTACGGGATATGTCCGATGGCGGCACGACGAGGTAGAGGGTCGTCGGTTGGTCCGCGCCAATGAGATCGTCAATGCGCCAGTCGCAGCGCCGGGTCACATGGGCGACGACGGGGTCACGGTAGAGGCCGAGGAAGGACATGGCCGTCGACAGAACGCCCGAGCGTTCGTTGTCGGACTTGTTCAGAAGCTCCCGCGCCGTGGAGGCGATCACGGGATGCGGCCCCGCCTCGCCCAGGTGGTGCGCTGCCATCATGGCCTCGAGGGTCTGCTCGATCGGGCGGCGCGGGTCGGACAGGAAGGCCGCGACGCCCGCGAGGGTCTTGTCGCGTTCGGCATAGAGCACATGCAGGATCGCGCCAACCAGCAGTGAGTGCGAGGTCTTTTCCCAATGGTTGCGCTTTTCCAGCGAGCCTTCGGGGTCGACCAGCACGTCGGCCACGTTCTGTACGTCTCGGACCTCCCACTCACCCCGGCGGACTTTGAGCAGCGGGTTGTAGGCCGCAGAGGTCATGCTGGTCGGATCGAAGCGCAGCACCCGTCCATGGCGTGCGCGGAACCCGGCCGTCAGGTCCCAGTTCTCGCCCTTGATGTCGTGGACGATGGCGGAGCCTGGCCAGGTCAGGAGCGACGGAACCACGAGCCCCACCCCCTTGCCTGACCGGGTCGGCGCGAAGCAGAGCACATGCTCTGGCCCATCATGTCGCAGGTAATCGTGATCCAACTTGCCCAGCACGACACCATCGGAGCCGAGCAGCCCGGCAGCCTCAACCTCGGACCTGTTCGCCCAGCGGGCTGAGCCATAAGTGTCGACATCGGCGGCCTCGCGGGCGCGGATGACGGACATGGTGATGGCCACGGCGATGGAGATGAACCCACCCGAGGCCGCGATCGCGCCGCCCTCCCAGAACACCGTTCGCGCATAGGCGTCGTAGAAATACCACCACCAGAAGAAGGCGGGCGGCGGGTAGATCGGCATGCCGAAGGCCTCGAACCACGGGCTGCCCAGCTGCGCCTGAAACCCCAGCCGCCAGGCCACCCATTGCGTCGCGCCCCAGGTTGTCGTGAGCACGATCAGGAAGACGGCGAGGATCTGGCCCCAGAGGATTTTCGTAGCGGTCATGGTCAGGGTCCTTTCGTCAGATGCCGAGCCCGCGCTTGCGCCCGAGGCTCCAATCGATCCCGCCTCCGTTGCGCGCGATCCCTGTGATGTGCTGGCCGAGGCGGGGCTCGATTTCGCCGGACCAAGGGACGAGCTGGAAACTGCGCCCGCCGTCAGGGCCGATGCCTTCGATCATCGCGTATCGGCCCGAGGACAGGCGCAGCTGGCGGGTGTAGGTGCCGGACACATGCTCGCCAGTCTTCGAAGGGCGATGCTGGAGGCCTGTTTCGGCCTCAAGCGTCTGGCCCACGGCATCGAGTTCACGGCGCCGCAGGGTGGCGAGAAGATTTCGTTGAAGGATGATCCGCTGTCCCTGCCTTTGAGCCAGCCCCTCGTCTGCCAGATGCACGGCGCGGGCATCGAGCGCGTCCCGCACCTCCGCGCCGAACCCGCCCATCGCGAGCGGCATCCGGGATCGTTCGACGAGCCGGTGATCGAGCCAGGTCGCGCCGGGCGCGGTGACCTGGCCTTGCAGGTCGAGATCGGAGCGGTTGGCCAGGACAAGCGTCGGGCGCGGATCGTCCGGACCGCCGAAGCGGCGTACCTCGACGATGCCGCCCGGCGCAGGCGCGTGATCGAAGGCGTCGAGACCGCGAAAGCGGACATGATGCGCGCGTCCGTCCGTGCCGTCGATCACGGCATAGGCGGTGCCGGACTGCTCGTCATGCAATCCGGTTGTGACCAGCCGCCCGATGATCGGGTCCCTTGCCCCGCCCCCGTCGATGGCGAAGTCCGAGAAGCCGCGGTCCTGCCCGCGCTCGGCAAAGGCCCGGTGCATCGTCTTGATGATGTCGCCGCGTTCACCCAGATCGCGGAGCGTGCGCTCCGCCTCGAGCCCCAGCATCCATTCACCGGTTCGGCCTTCCGACGCGAGACCGAGTTTCCGAAGGTGCTGAAGTCGACCGATCATCAACCGGCGGATTTGCGAATCCTCGGGTCCGGGTGCTGAGGGCCGCAAATCAATGAAGCCGAGATCGTCGGCATGCTGGCGCAGCTCTCGGTCGAGGCGCGTCCAGCGTTCAGCCGTGACCTCCCGTTCGAGGGCCTGCCGGATTTCGTGCTCCGGCTTGGGCCCGAGTTCCAGCGCGACCAGATCCTCAGCACGGGACCGCAGCCCGCTGCTGATGTAGTCGCGCGCGATGACGAGATCGCCGCCACGATCATCCACGCCGCGAACGATCAGATGCACATGCGGATTGTCGGTGTTCCAGTGGTCGACAGCGACCCAGTCGAGCCGCGTTCCGAGATCGACCTCCATCCGGCGCGCAAGGTCGCGGGTGAAGCCGCGCACGTCCTCCATCTCTGCCGCATCCTCGGGCGAGATGATGAAACGGAAATGGTGCCGGTCGTCCTCACATCGAGCCGCGAAGTCGGATCCGTTTAGACCGTCGGTTTCGGCATCGAAGAGCAGCCCCCTCTCCCCGTACCGGCTGACCCCGTCGCGACGCAGGTAGGCGAGATGGGTCGAGAGCGGTGCCGCGCGAAAGGCCCGGCCCTTGTGGCGGGCAATGCGCGCAGCAACCATGACCCGGCGCGATGATGAGAAAAGCCGCGATCTACCAAATCGGCCTTGCCCGCGCCCGAAGCTCGAATGGCTTCGCTGTTTGCCGCTTGGCCGCGTTGAAACGTGGCCAGCCTTGTGGGCCGCCCTCAGCACCTGGTCGACGAAGGCTTTCGGACGCGGGGCGCGCGTGCTGCGCGGCTTACCCGGCCTGATCCGGAATTCGCGCTCGGGTTCGGTCATTCGAAGACCCTCCCGTTGTTCGGAACGCCCCTGTGCATGCCGGAGCATTGAAATCGCAGGAAAAATCTCGGAAACCTGCACACGACCGACCGCCATGCACGCGAAAACGCCAGTCCTGTCAGGGACTTGCGGCATTCGTGGCATGCCCTTTTATCTTGCGCATCTCCCTTCCCGCCCGCTGTCCGAGCACGCCCTGCCGCCGACTCTACGACACGGCCCGCCAGAGCCCGCAAAACCGCGATCACGCTCATGGCAGTGTCTCCACGCCGGGCCGGACAACGAAAATGCCGGAATTGGGGCCGACCGGACCCGTTTCGCGGGGCGGTCGATCTGCATCCGGGCTGCCGCCATTTTGTTGTGGATGATCCGCCGATCTGTCGGTGAACAGCGCCGCCTCTCGCCAATCGGCGACGGTTGCGCGGTTCGGCAGCGGCGCCGTTCCGTCCATGCGCGGGGCCAGCATCGCGACATAGGCGCGGGTTTCGGCGGGCAGCGGACGGCCCTCCGAGAGGTATGCATCGTACCGCCCTGGCCCCGCATTGTAGGCGGCAAGCATGCCGCCGACGGTGCCATAGCGATCAAGCATGGCGCGCAGATAGGCTGTGCCCGCGAGGATGTTGTCGCGCGGACCGAACGGGTCCGCGCCGAGACCGTGGTCCTGCCGTAAGACGGCCCATGTTCCGGGCATGACCTGCATCAGCCCCATGGCCCCGGCCCGGCTGACGACGCCCGGATCGCCTGCGCTTTCGACCTGCATTACGGCACGGATCCAGTGCTCCGGGATCGCGAAGCGCGCAGAGGCTTCGGCAATGGCGGCCGTATAGGGATCGCGCATCGGATCGCGTAGAACGGTCGGTGCTTCCGCGAGAGCCTGACCGCTGACCGGCCCCGTCGCGGCAAGGCCGGAAAGAAGAAACGCAGCGAAGACATGAACGATGCGGGGTCGCTCAACCGTTCTCCGATTGCTGCGCTTTTGGCTGATCGGCGACATCGCTCACGCCGCCCCGTTGCGCTTCGGCGCACGGGTCCATTGCAGCGACCAGACCGAGCTCTCGCCGTTGCGGAAAAGGTTCGCGCGGATCGGTTGCGCCAGCATCGGATCGTCGATCAGCACCGAGAAATACTCCCCGGCCTTCTCCCCGGTGCGCGCCCAGGCCGCGCCGATTTCACGGGCGAGGTCGCCGTCACCGTGAAACAGGCGGTAGTCGGGTGCGTTCTCGACTTCGGTCGGCTCGGCCTTGCTCAGAGTGATCTCGAGGTCGAGTGTGAGTGTTCGGACGTAGCCGGCAAAACCGGATTTCGTGCGGGTGAATTCACCGATCTGGGGCATGGCGTGCCTCCTTTCTGTTGTTGTGCGGTGTGGGATCCGGATGCGCCGACCCTGCGATGGCACCGTCGACGGTCCAAAGCGGCGTTAGCCGGGCGGTGATCGCGGTACGGGGCAAGGGGCCGAAATACCGCCCGTCGAGGCTATCCGGCGCATCCGGGTTCATGAGGAAGACTTCGCCAGCGCCTAGCCGATGACAGCCTTGCCAGATAGGCAGGTCGCGGCGGTTCCGGTCCTGCGCGAAGGCATGGCCAAGAAGGACGTAGTCGACGATGATCCGGTCACCCGAGCGGCAGACTAACGCTCCTTCAAGCGCAACGACATGCTTGAGCAGCGGCACGCCGCGCGGCAGGTAATCCCGCGCTTCGAGATAGTCCGAAAGCGCCGGAGGCGGCTGAACGGCCACCAGATCGCCGATGGTCACGGCATCGGCGGGCAGAGCGCGATAGAGCCCGATGGGAATACTCGCGCTGGCATTCCACAGCACGCGCGGCGACCAGGTAGCAAAGGCGGGCAGGACGATCAGGGTGACCGACAGGGTCGTCGCCCAGACGGGGATGTGCCGCGCTTTCATGGCCCGAGGCTCCGCCGCTTGAGCCAGGCCCGGTGCTGGAAACGCGTATAGGCATGGCCCGGTTGCGCGGCGGCCAGGCGATTGTGCAGGTGCCGCCAGTAGTCCGGTGACACATCCGCCGGATCGATGCCGAGCGCCTTGATGGCGTCGACAGCCTGCAACACGCGCTCAACCTTGGGCCAGCCATGGGTGGAGAGCAGCAAGGTCCCTCCCGGCCACATATAGGGCAGCGTTTGCATGGGGGTTCCGGGCCGTGCGGCCCTCAGGATGTCGAAGCGCGAGAGGACCGTGCCATAGGCGTTGGCCGCCCAACGATTGACCCCGAAGACGGCGCCTGGCGCGAAGCCGAAGCGGCGCCGGTGATGATCAATGCGCTCTTCGCAGACTGGATGACCGAAGCGGACCCACTGTTCGATCTGGCCCTCTTTCCAGGTCAGCTCGACGAAGGTCAGGTCGCCTGCGCTACCGATACTCTGTGCATCAACGTGGCGCGGTTCGGAGCGGATCGGGCTCATGTCGTCGTCCTCCTCGACGTGCCGAGAGGTCGCTCGGGCCTGTCATTCCGAGGGCCCGTGTCGAGGGATTGAGTACGTCCGCGTGCGGGCTTGTCCCCAGCGAGGGCAGCGCAACAAGAGTTAGATTCTGAGTTAGAGTCTAAGTTACGGCCCCGAATTCTGTCTTCTTTTGAGATGGATGAACCTGAACCGGGTTCCCAATAGCACGAGGGTCCGGTTCCCGATGGCACGATACCGGGGGTTCCCGATGGCACGAGCCCGTCCACAGCGTGTCCACAGGGCTCGAAGGCGAGCAGTCGTCGCCCCCGCGCCTCGATCTCGAGCGCCAGGCGATAGCCCGGCAGGGGCTGGCGGCGGATGATCTGCCGCAGTTCGAACGCGAACCGTTTGAAGGGTGACAGGCTGCCGGATTTGACGTGAAGGTGCCGGAGTTCGAACCGCCACCCTGCCCTTTGGCGGCCGCCATGCTTGCGCACCAGCCGGTATAGCCAACGATCGAGGCCACCGGTCAGGTCGAAGTAGGCGCGGTCGATGGTCAGGATCAGCGCGTCATCGAGGACCGCCCGGTAGAACCAGTCCGGCACGATCAGCTCGATCCCGTCGGGGCGGCCGCTGGCATCGGTCCGTTCCTGCCACTCGTTGATCCAGGAGAACCGGTGACGACGTCCTTCGGCGGGCTGGCGGATCGAGGTGCAGACCGTCGTTGATTGCAGCCGGTCCAGCGCGGCCTTCAACCGATGATAATCGCGGGCCGAAGTGCCCCGACCGATGAAGGTGAGAATTTGGTAAGGCGTCGCCGCCATGAGCCGCGATGTGCGAAGCCCGGCGTCGCGCGCCTCGACGATCTGACTGGCCGCCCAGATCAGGATATCGGCGTCCCAGATCGTGGCCATCCCATGATCGGCCACGGCCTCGACGCGGATTTCAACACCGCCCGCCGCGAACTCGATGGGCCGGGTGCGATGGCTCTTGGACAAGGAAAAGAAGGGAAAGGACATGAGATCCTGCGCGTCCCGCACGGCGAATTCGCCCGGGAGGGCATGGAACAGATCGAGTTGGCCGCGTTCTGATGCGTTGCGGGACATTGGAGCTGCCTCGACCTTATCAGCGGAAGGCTCGACCCGCAGGCGGGGTCGCGCTCAGCACGTGGCGCTTTGCGGGCAGCACACGGCCTCCGCGCGGATCGGACGTCGAGGTCACGGCACCGCGCTGGACCCAGGCTTCGAGGTCCTCGATCGAATAAACGACGCGCCCACCGAGCTTGTGATACGCCGGACCAGTGCCATAGGTGCGGTGCTTCTCGAGAGTGCGGGCCGACAGGCTGAGAAATTGCGCGGCCTCCTTGGTGCGCAGATAGCGCGGCGGCAGGGGAGCGTGATCGGGTCGCATGGAAGGCCTCCGTGGGGTCCGTGAGGCCGCCGGTCATTGGCGGCTGATTAGGGCCACGATGGCGAAGTGCGACGGGTGGGATGGAGTGCGAAGATGGAGGTGCGGAAAACGCACACCACGATCTATTCTAGACATGATGGCAGATGTTCTGGAGGGCAACGATACATGAGACTTGAACGGCGGCAGTCCTCGTGCTGCGCTTGTTCAGATGCCTATGGTGCCAGTTCGCTGACGCGAGAACCCTGCAAGTCGGGCGGATAGCTGCTTGTGACGCTGCGGCATCGCATTCGTAGAAATCCAGGATAGCTGCCGTTCGCCACCTCCTCCGAGGGGGCAACGATGCACATCAAACAGCCTTCTGCAAACAGCGCGCTCCAGGGCTCAGTATGAACAGCCCAAAACCGCCCTTCGTGACAGACAAATCATGCATACGGCTTACATTGATAGCGGCATTGGCCGAAATGCTGTCATCTGGCGGCGCATGCTATGCCAGTTACTTGGTCAAATTTTCGCTGTGTTCCTGCGCGTATTGCTGGAGAGACTTGTGTTCGTCGCCTTTCGTAGTGAGCATAGCGAGCTCTAAGATGCCAGCCGTGTTGCGTCCTGTCCGCCATGCGCGCTTCGTCCAGTAGGTCCCCTCTGCACGGCGATAGTCCTCGGCGACCAACTCCAGGTCTGCGGCCCCGAGGTGTGCCTCCTCATCGGTGATCGCGTGGTTTGGTGTCTGCTGCCGGTAAACATATGAGAGATGTATCCGACCCGTATGCTGGTTCCTCCACGGCTTTGCCGTGATCGAAAAGGACTCTCCGTTGGTGGAACTCAAGCCAGCTCGAACCTGAAATTTGAAGAGCGAGTTAGTGAACCTGACCGCCATTGCGTCCTGTTGCTCCGGAAGGTCGTGGAGTTCCTGCTCCGTCGTCCTGTCCTCGGATTGCGCCGCCTCGACCAACCTCTTGATGGTCGGCCAGTTGGAACTCGTGCTACCCACCCAAACGCCATTCAGATCTGGGAACCAGTTGTTCAGCTTCGGGATCAAGCGCCAAAGAATGCGCCAGGGTGCCCAATAGCCGGTCGGACCGAAGAAGCCGCCGAGGATGAGCAGCACCCCGAGAGGCAGGTAGCGAACGACATATCGATCCGGTATCGGCACCCCGGTCAATCGCTGCACTTCGTCGGCGTAGACGGCGAACATCGTGACCAGGGTGAGGCCTCCCCCAATCCATTTCCAAGGTAGCAGCGGATACACGATTCGTTCTCCGATTCGAAACTTTGTCTTGGCCCTTGAACGGCTGGGCCGGATACCCCACATCTAACCCCACGGCAGAGTGAGGGCGCAAGATGTATGATTTCTCGAAGCGAATTTCCAAGTTCCATCAAGACCAAGTTAGGCTGACGAACGGCCAGCGGGCAGATATGCGGCGTCGGCGCGAAACCAACCTTGAGCGGATCGAGAAAGGGCTGGAAGAGACCAACAAACCGTCCCTTGCCGAGACTATCAATCAGGGTGGTTACGCGCAGAAGACGATGACGCAGCCTCCGGAGAACGACGAGGAGAGCCGCTACGACATTGATCTTGGTGTGGTGTTCGAAGAGGACGATGCCGCCGGACCGAGGACGACCCGTAACTGGGTCAGGGACGCCATCGCCCGCAAAGCGACCAATCTGAAGAACGAACCAGAAACTAAGAAGAAGTGCGTCCGCGTCGTATACGCGGACGGGTATCAGTGCGACTTCCCTGTCTTCCGCCGTAAATGGTCCGAAGTGGGTTGGAAGTATGAACTGTCGTCGGGCGACGAATGGGTCAGTTCTGATCCTGCCGCGATGAACAAGTGGATCGAGACGACGGTGTCGGCGAAGAGCCCGGAGACGTCGGGAAGCTATCAGCTTCGTCGGATCATCCGGTTGGGCAAGTTCTTTTCGAAGACTCATTCAAGTCGGCTGAACCGGAAATTCCCCGGCGGCCTTGTAGCCACTGCCCTCTTCATCGAAGCCTACACCTCCGTGGATGGCCGCGACGACGAGGCCTTCCGGGAGACGCTGCGGGCGCTGTCCAACCGGTCCAGGTATTCCCCGGTTTACGCCAATGGAATCCAGGTCTCCGATGACAAGGACACCGACCGGATCGGGCGTCTGATCGATCAGGCGGAAGAGTCGGTCAAGGAGCTCGACAAGCTCGACGCCGACGACGCGACGGACACTGATGCCAATAAAGTCTGGAAGAGTGTCTTCCGCCACAGCTTCTTCGAAGAAGAGACCAAGGAAGCGGCAAACAGTGCTTCTGCCCCCTTGGAGAAGAAGAGCGCGCTCGGGGCAGCGGGACTGGCCGCGCCGTTTTTGGCCTCACAGGCAGCGGCTGCCCTCTCGGACAGCGACAAGCATTCGCGGATGGAGGCGGCAGTGAGCGCCCGGAAAGAAAGCGGGAGTGGCGGCAAACCTTGGTCGAAGTGACAATTTCGGACGATTTCTATTCTGAGGTCCAGCAAGCAGTCGCCAAGCATCAGCCGGAGCTGTCCGTGTCGAGGACGGATAGCTCAATCATCCTCGAGGGGCGGTTCCTAGTCTATGGCAGCGATGGCCCGATAGACTCGTCTAACGGGGTCTTTGATTCCTACGCAATCAGAGCCGAAGTGACCGAGCTATTTCCAGCGCAGGAGCCGGTGGTATTTGAGATTGGAGGGCGCATCCCAAAGATAGTGGATCGCCATATCTTCCCGAAAGATGGGGACTGCTGCCTCGGTGTTTGGATTGAATGGCTTATGAAAGCTCCAAATCACCGGTTCGCGACTTTTCTCAATGGGCCGATGCACGACTATTTTGTCAGCCAGACGTACTACGAGACCCACGGCGTGTGGCCCTTCGGTGAAAGATCACATGGAAAGCTCGGTGTGCTAGAAGCATATGGGGATCTTCTCGGAGTTCCCCCAGACGAAAAGACTATCTCAAACTACTTGCAGTTGCTGTCGCGGCAGAAAATAAAGGGACACGTGCTTTGTCCCTGCGGAAGCGGAAGAAGGCTCCGGCAGTGTCATAGTGACGCTCTACAGCGTCTTAGCCAGCAAATACCAACCTTCATGGCGATGCGCATGTATCGCTCAATTGCGCCCGCAAGGGCTTCCTGACGGCGCAAAAGAGAGAAGTGGCATCAGTGCTAGTTCCACAAAAACTATCGAAAGACCTTTCGTCGTGGCGCAGAGGGAGGCCACGGAGCCCTTGTCGGGTTGTCATCGACGCACGCTCCTCGAACGCAGCAGCACTCGATACCCGCCGTCAACCAATTTCCGCGCGTCGCGCAGCAACGCCATGACCGCGAAGCGCTCCGGCGCGCTTTGCCACTCGTCCCGGCTGACCCGAGATAGCCGAAAGACCACCTCGGCGATCTCGCGCTGCGACGCGCCGGCCACGCGCCCGTCAAATGCCTGCAACATGCGCTTGGCGCGCAGTCGTTTCTGGCGGGTAAGGCGCTTGTCGGCAGGAAACGCTCTGCCGTGAAACTGCGCGAGCAACCTGTAGATAGCGTCGAGACGTGCAAAGGAGTCTTGATCGAGCGGCACGATCGCCACGAGCGCCTTGGCATCAGGATCTTCTTGCAGAAGCTGCAGGCGATGCAGTTCACCGGCATCAAGAAGATGGTGGAGTCCTTCTTGGGCGTGTCTGGTTGTCCCTGTGGGCAGGATCGTCGGTGAGGCCGCGTTGTCCAGGACCTCCGGAACCTTCTGCAGCACGACCACCGAGGGATCGATGCGAGGATGCCAGAGCGCGCAGGCTTTTGGAGCCGGGAGCTTTGGATTGGCCGCGAAATCGTAACCCCCATTTGTCGAGGAGCGCTTGCCTCAGAGACGCGTCGTCCGGTGCGGCCTTGGAGAGGGTCGCGTAGTCTTTTGCGTAGTGCTTGTTGCGGCGCAGCCATTCCCATGCCAGATCAGATGCGCCAAGGCGCTCGACGTAGTCGTAATCGGCCGTGGAACGCCAGCCGGACTGATCCGACGGCATGACAAATCCCGTTCGCCAACTTCTCTGAAACGCCGGAAACTATACACGTACTGATTGATTTTCAGGAGTCTGGGCCAGCCGGTATCGGCGGGTTTCGGCGTGACTCAGCCGGTCGGGCCGTCACCACCGCTCTTGAGCAGTTCACGATAGCCGTGTTCGGTCATCCAGCGCGCTCGGGCAAGATGACTATCATAGACGCCCCTGCAGCGCTGGGGTTCCGCTTTCGGATCAAGGCCGAACAGGACTTCGACTACTTCCCGCCAATCAGCACCTTCCTCGGCAGCATCGAACAGGCGGAGGTATAGGACCATGTGTGATCGGTCATACTCGGTCAGCGTGTCGCTGTCCGGTGGCGCATCCAGAAATGTCGTCTCGCCCTGTGCCATGTCCCTACAGGATCGCAGAAACGACCCCCCTCCCGAAGTTGCCTTTTCGTACAGGCGCGCCACCGAAACCCACGTCAACCGGCTACGATCACTTGGCCTTTTCCGCCTTGTTCAAGTCGATCAAGACGCCTTCACCCTTGTCCGAACGCAGAAAGGTGATGCCTGCATCCTCGAACACCCGGCGCACCTGATCTTCGGTCGACTCGTAGACACGAAGATCCTTCTCGGACTCGAGCCTTTTCAGTGCGGTCAGTGATACCAGGGCCTTATCGGCTAGCTCCTGCTGCGTCCATCCCAGCAATGCGCGCGCGGCCCGTGATTGTCGGGCGGTGATCATGATGATCACCTCCCACCCGGCCATTCACACATGCCAGAACTGCGACTATTTTAGTCGCATTCCCCGGGGCTTGCCAGTGATCATCGCGGTCAGCGGGCGTATCGGGCACCGGATCGCGTGGGAGCCGACCGAAGCGCGACTCACTGCCAATCCGGCCGCGGCGCGCGGCGGGATGTCGCCGAATGATACGAATTGTGATCGGGGGCGGACAGGACCATCGGAGAAACCCGGCGGCTCGCGCCGCCGGGTTTCACTGCGGGGTCAGGACTGGTCTTCCTCATCGTCGATTAAGGAGGGCTCCTCGTCCTCGGTCTGCTTGGCCTTGGTCAGGAAGTCGACCGTCTCGGCGATGATCTCGCAGCCGTAGCGGTCGACCCCGGCGGCATCGGTCCACTTGGTGTAGTGGATGCGACCCCGGACCAGGAGCTTCATCCCCTTCTCGCAATACTGCTGGACCGTTTTGCCGAGGCCGTTGAAGCAGGTGATGCGGTGCCATTCGGTGTCCTGGACGCGGTAGCCGTTCTCGTCGCGGACGACCCGGCCTTCGGAATAGCGCGGGCGGGAGGTGGCAAGGGTGAAGGAGGTGATCGAGGTGCCGCCCTGGGTGGTGCGGGTCTCGGGGGACTGGCCGATGTTGCCGGCGAGGATGACGATGTTCTGCATGGTATGTCTCCGTTGCTTCATCCGGAGGGACCGTCCCTCCGATGAGGCCCGTCAAAGACCGCGGGACGTGGCCTGCACGGACGCCCCCGGCGTCCGCTCGACCCCCAAGGCGGGACGGTGGCGCGGGCAGGCGTGGCACACGCCAACACGGGTCCCGCCGCGCGGGGTTGCTGGCCTCGGACGGACGGGCTTAGGGGATCAATCAGGAGGAGGGACAGGTCTTCTCGGGGGAGCGCCAACGGGGACGCAGTACCGAACAATCTTCCTCGCGAATGGCAACCAGAGACCCCAGATCACGCACCCAAAGGCGATGAACCTCTCACCTACCCTGATACCTGCCACCATTGTGCGTATCCGAAGGCCAGAGACCGCGGGCAGACCCAAGCGCATCCGGCACCGTTCGCAGCATCACCTGATGCAAGGGGTCGACAGGTCAGAGGCCCTGTCACGAGAGAGGGATGTTTCTGGGCCCCGGCCTGCGCGCACCCAAGGACCGCCGCAGCACGGGTCGGAACCGCCCCTGCGACGACACGAAGAGGTTCGACGGCAACCAAGGTCTACGGGTCGAGAAGCCCCTGCCCCAAGGCATTGAGGTTAATCATCGCCGCAACCGCCACGACTGCGCCGCAGCCGCCGCAGATCAGCGTCAGCATCACACCCGGCTCGAGCGCATGTTTCGCGACGCCATGAGCCAGCGCATAGCCCGCCACGGCGGCGGGCACCGCAAAGAGACCAAGCGCCCCGAGGCGGAGGAAGGGGTTTCGGGCGAAGCCGAGAATGGCGATCACAAGCGCGACGGATGCAGCAGCCCCCGCCAGGCCGGCAAGGAAGGACAGGCCGAAACCGGCACCGCCACCATGAACCTGCAGGAACGCGGCGGTCCCGGCCATGACCGGCAGTGCGAAGATCGCGAAGCGAAAGGCCAGCAGGCCAAGAGCGATGGACAGAGAAATAGCCAGAAGAACAAGCGACATGGACGCCTCCAGGGGTCGGTGACTGTGGGGTTCACGACAGGCTGCCCGAATGTGCGCACCGCCTGCGACTATGCTGCTTCGCCGGTTCTGCTGTTTGGATTATGCCCCAATTCCATGTGCTGCCCAAGCCGAGCATCATACAGAAGCGGACCTTCGCGCATGATCCAGCCAAGGACGGCAGTGCGGGACAAAGTGAACTTTCGCTGCGGCTGCGCCCATGTAGGCTTCAATGAAAGCCGTTCAACGAACCGTTATATTCTTAGGGTTTGCGAAAGCGCAGATAGAAGGGCGTGCAGTTAAGGCTAGCCGGTTCGACGGTCTTGTCAGATACAAGAGCAGCAGCGTAGGGTGCTCCGGAACCGCGTTCAATGACAAGATAGCGGTAAGGCTCTCTTATCGGTGTTTTGCTTCGGAAGTGCCGGTAACGAATAAGCAATAAGGACTAAACAACTATGCACGACCTCGTTTTGCTTACCTTCGAAAACGAGGATTTCATTCGCTGCATAAGCCTTGATGACGCGCTTGCGAAGGCGATATCTCACAAAGAAACAGAAGGGCGTATCCGGGTAGAAGTTACACCTGCAGGTGGAGGCAGGATGACGGTTCTTGATTTTGATCGTAGCTCACTTGACTGGATCCCTGTAACTTCAACAGACGGAAATCACTCGTAGATTCCTCAGGAGAACTCGGTTGTTTAAAAAATTTCGAAAGACCTCTCCTCAGACACCGGAAGGCTACGCCGAGGGCCAACGTCTTTTTGACCTTGGCGTTGCCGCAGCGGCCCAAGAACATTTTCACGATGCGTTTCTGCTCTACTCAGCTTCGATTGAGGCCTGCCCAAATCCCGCCCCTTATCTCAATCGCGCAAGAGTTTTGGTAAAAAAGATTCGCCACAAAGAAGCGCTTGACGATCTCTGGCAGGCGCTGCGCTTAGATCAAGAACAAAATCAAGAGATGATCAGCGAGATAGAGGCCGATATCAAAGAAGTATCCCCCTACGTGGAAAACTATCGGAACGGGACAAGGGAAAAACTGGTTGAAGATTTCCGTGCCCACAATGAATCATTCTCCGACTTGCGGTATGTCGCACAACGCATTTGGGGGGTAACTTTCAGGGGCGCTGGAAGCGAGTATGAGCCATATCGCCACCCACTTTCAGAATACCATTTCTTCAACGAATTGGACAATGTCGCGCGATTTGAAGACCCCGATGTCTACCCGGAAGCCAAAGAGTTTCTTGCGCTCTACCCTGCGAGATTCATCGCTCAAAAGGTGAATGGCCCTGTTGATTTCGCAGCATACTCCCACTCGGAAGCCTTGCTCAACATGTTTCTATGTTCCTACGACGAACCTGACATGCGCCAGCTGCGGCGCTTGATGCTTTACGACATCCATGAATACCTTTTGCGCCGTGATTACGGTGACCAACTTTGGTCGATGACAAATCCGCAGCCAGAGGTCGTTCAATCGGCAGCGGATTTTTTGAGCCAAGAGAGCTAGCGCAAACGGATCGATCCCTTGGGTTCAGCTGTGCAAGTGTAACCAAAAGAGACAGGCCACTCGGCCCGTTCAAAAAATTACTGTGAGAAAAAAGTATGTGGCCCTTTTCAAAAACGAAATCCAACAGTGAAATACATCCCCTGATCAAACAGTTCAGCGCACTAATGGAGAATGCCAAATGTCTGGAGTGGTTTGAAAATGTAGCTGGCGGTTGGAATATGGGGCTTCCCCTTGATGTCGCATTCGAAGTCCAAGAAGCCATCAACCTGTCATATACGATCACCTCTATGGCGGGGGTGAGTTCATCGGCGCTTGTCGATGCTGCCAAGAGCGGCGACTATACAGCAATCAATAACAAGCTGCATCGTAGCAGCAGCGCCCTCAACGAACGTGCCGTAGATACGTCTCGCAACTTCAGCCGCATCATTGAGTGGGCAAATGACCACAACCTGCCTCAACTTCAGCGCTTTGATGCAACTTTCTACAAGCAGGCTGGAGTGCCCCGGAATGTTCGTGATCTCAACAATTTGCGTTTCTTGTTGGTGACCGAAGGCCATGGGATCACGGAGATCCCGGCCGAAATTGCAAAACTTCCCTTGCTCCAAGGCATCTGCATCACAAACAACAAGATTACCGCCATTCCGACCGAACTATACCATTGCGTATCGCTGCAGAGGCTTGACCTTGAGGACAATCAAATCAGCCGGGTGGAAGATGGAATTCATAGGCTCGCGGATGTAAATGCGATCGACCTGAGCGGAAATAGGCTGACTCATGTCACGCCTGACATCTCTCGGATGCGATCACTTAAGAAGCTCGATATCCGCAACCAGAAAACGGAAATCGACATGATGCGTGCGAACGACACCCCGCTTTCAGACGCAAGCTTAACAGCTCTTTATGATCTGGTTGGAACCATCGATGTGAAGTATTGAGGCTAAAAGTCCTTGTGAATAGTCCAGTGCTAGAGCTCAAAAAACAAACCCAGTTCAAACCCCACGAAACGGTCTAATGTCTTTGGTTTCTCCGTGATTGCAGACATCCGTGCATCCTGCAGCATTCAGTAGGTTTGGGCTCGAACCGGCAGTTTGCTGCGATGGGCATGAACGTCCGGTCTGACGCGGTAGCCGCATGATGTGCATGTCGAGAAGAAAGCAGCGCTCACGCGCCGCCCTCATGCTTCAGGACCGGAATGCCCAGCTTGCGCGCCTTGTCGGCGAGGTTCTCCTGGATCCCTGTGCCCGGGAAGACCAGGACCCCAATTGGCAGGACGTCCAACATCGCGTCGTTGCGCTTGAATGGGGCCGAGCGGCCGTGCTTGGTCCAGTCGGGCCGGAAGGCAACCTGCGGCACCTTGCGGTGATCGGCCCATCGGGAGGCGATGAGTTCCGCGCCCTTGGGTGACCCGCCGTGCAGCAGCACCATATCCGGGTGCTTGGCATGGACGCGGTCCAGCCGCGCCCAGATCAACCGGTGATCGTTGAAATCCGCCCCGCCGGTCACGGCCACCTTGGGACCTTCGGGCAGAAGCAGTTGCGTCTCGGCCCGGCGACGGGCGGCGATGAAATCCCTGCTATCGATCATCGCGGCGGTCAGGTTGCGATGGCTGACGCGCGAGCCGGTCCGGGGGTGCCAGGGCTTGCCGAGGTGATGTTCGAAGCCTTCGGCGGCGAGGTCACGGAAGAGTTCCAGCGCTGTGCGCCGTTCGACCATGCTCTGCCCCTCGGCCACGAGGCGTTCGAGTTCGAGGGATTTCACCTCGGAGCCGTCCTGCTCCCGCTGCAGCCGCCGCTGCGCCTGTTCGTTGTCGTCGAGCTGCCGCTCGGCGCGGACCAGCGCGCGGTGAAAGAGGTTGACGGCGCCCCAGAGCAGTTCGTCGAGATCGGGCTCGAGCCGCGTGTCACCAAGCGTCGCGACAAGGGCGTCGAGGATATCGGCGACGGCACCGGCGATCTGGTCGCCCTCGGGCAAGGGGCGCGGATCGGGTTCATCCTCGTAGGGGCGCCAGCCGTAGAGCTGGAGTTCGGTCAGGACATGGGCGGTCGAGGACGTGCTGTGCTGCGGCTCATGGGCATCGGTTTCGGGATCAAGGGTCATCTGCGGGTTCCTTCCTCGGGGGAGCCGCGCGCCACACGCGGCCTTCGTGGCAGGAACGCGCCCACGGGCGGGACGGCCTGGCAGCCCGAGCCTTTCGCGAGGGCCTTGATGGCCAAACCCGGCTATTTTGCCTCGCGATGCAAAGCGCCCCGCCGGGGCGTGGCGGAAAATAGCCGGAGCGCGGCCATTGCCGGGCCGTCCCGATTGTGGGCCTCCTGCCCTCTGAGAAGGCCGTGCGCGCCGGCGTTTCCCGTTGACGGGACCCGGCGCGGGAAAACCCTCCGAAAGCGACGCCGTGAGCCGTCCAGCGCCAGAGAGATTGCCGACCTGTCACACCGGCACGAACCGCGCGGCGTCCTCGGCGTGCAGTTGAAGCCGCAGCCGCGATTGCAAGGCTACCAGACCATAGCGCCGGAGATCATCGTTGAAGTCGGCCAATCGCGGCGTGAGGGTCAGAGCTTCGATTCCGGCCTCGGCTGCGCGTGCCTCAAGTCGATCCCTCGCCGCCGCGCCTGCGGGATCACGGTCGCGCAACACGTAGAGCCGCCGCAAGCCAGCGGGAAACTGGATGGCGGCCAGGTGCCCCGATGACAGAGCCGCGAGGGCCGGCATGTCTGGCAAGGCCGAGCGCACGGAAAGAGCCGTCTCGATCCCCTCACCCGCGACGAGCACGTCACCGGGCGCGCCGAACCGCACTCCGTTTCCGAGCAAGGCGCCCATCGCGCGCCGCGGCGTGTCGACATCTGCCTTTGCGCTCCCGTCCGGGCGTAGCCAGGTGCGGTGGGTCCCGGTCTGCCGGCCTTCAAGATCGGTGATGGCAGCGAGCATGGCCGGAAGCCGCGCAACTGGCCCGCCGCCCTCCGGCCGGTAGTAGCAGGCGGGATGGAACCGCAGGCCTGGCGTTTGGTCAATCGCTCCGATGCCACGCCCGCGGAGATAGGTTTCCACTGGAGTTTCGCGGATCGGCGCACCCATTGCGAACAGACGCCGCGCCGCTTCCTGAGATCCTGTGGCAGCCGGTGTCTGTGACCGTGGAGAATGCTGTCGATCCGGGTCGGGCAAAGGCAGGCTCAAGAAACGTCGGGCCTCAACGGCAACGTCCTTGAAGTCGACCAAGCCGCAGGTTTCGCGGATGACATCGAGCAAGTCGCCATGCTGCCCCGTGGCCGCATCTGTCCATTTTCCGGCAGCACGGGTGCCGGTGGCTGGCCCGGACAAGCGAACGAACATGGACCGCCCAGTGGTGTTCTGAACATCACCAACCAGCCAGTAATGGCCCTGCTTCCGTCCGTTCGAGAGATAATGCCGGCACACCGCCTCGGCATTTTCGGCAAGCTGGCGCGAGAGATCGGCGGCGGAGCTTGTCATGTCGACCTCCATCAGGCTTGGACGAAATCAGGGGCCCGCCATGACTGACGGACCCCTGTGTTAGGAACCTAGGTGGAAGGTCCCGTGCTGCTCGAAGGTCACTCAGCGGCGGTCCGGACAAAGGCGTCACCGGCGACGGGATCATCTTCTCCCGAGGGGTCGGAATCTCCGATAGCCGGTTCGCCGCCGTCTTCCGCCGATTGCGCTTCGCCGGTGTCGGCGTCGTCGATCAATTCGATCTCAGGCGCGTCCTCTTCCGGCAGCAGCGGCGTGCGCAGCGGGTCGGGCAGCCAGCCCGTGCCCACGAGCAGGTCCTCGGCGGCGGTCACCATCTCGGCCTTCTTCAGCCCCGCGATGCGGTCAGCGGCGTCCTCACCCTTCGCCTCGGATACGGCCTCGATGATGCGCGCCTTGGTCACGCGGCCAAGGTAGCTGTCGCCTGTCACCGTCCAGCCCGCCTTGGCCATGTCGAGCCCGACGGTTCCGGCCAGCACATCCGCATGCGCGATGGCGCGCGGCCGGCGCTGGTAGGGATCGTGGACGGCATTCACGCTCATCGCGACGCAATGGGCGAAAAGCGCCTCGCGGCTGCAGCTGTCGAACTCGGTGAGCACATCCCAGAGGTCCTCGGATGCCTTCGGCAGGTTCCGCGCCCAGGTCTCGTGGCGCTGCTCGATGGCCTGCGCATAGGCCGTGTCGCCGAGGCCCGGCACCTGCGATCCGAAGGCGGCGTTGCGTGGTTCGATCTCGACGCAGCTGTCGACGGCGTAGCGGTAGAAGAGCCGCAGGACCATCGCGTGCAGGGCCGCGAGGAAGGCGACCTGCGGGTCCTGGGCCAGCGCATTGCGCAGTGCCAGGGTCCGATGGGCCGTCAGTTCCATGACGAGGCGGTCGGAAAGCGGCTTGAGGCCGTCGTCCTCTTCCTCCTCGTCCATGGTAGACGCGACGGTGTCATCGATATCCTCGTCCGGTGCCGCGTGCGGTGCGACCTCGCCGGTGTCCTCCACCTCCTCGACCGGTTCATCCTCGGGCCGCACGTAGCCGCGCTCGACCCGCAGTCGCCCGGAGCTGTCGATGCTGACGAAGGCCCCGGCCAGAGCGAGATCGTCGGCCTCGTACTGGATCGGACGCGCCTCGAGTGCCTCCATCGCCTCCTCGATCTCGCCCAACCGGGTATCGATGTCGTCGGGCAACTCGTCGGCTTCTGCGTGCTCGGCCTCGAGCGCATCGTACTCGGCCTTCAGCGCCTGGTAGCGGGCCTCCTCCTCGTCGCTCATGGGCACCGCCTCGCCATGGACCCGGCGCATCCCGAAACTGTGGCCATAGGGGAATTCGGTATCGACTTCGACCCATTTCCAGCCCTCAGCGCGGGCCGCCTCGGCCTCCTCGGCGAGCTTCTCGCGCACCATGACGTCGAGCAGGGCGGCATCCTGCAGCCATCCGCCGTCGTCCTGTTGGAACAGGTCGCGCAGGATCTCGCCCCCTGCCTCGACGTAATCGTCGAGCCCGACGAACTGCGCCCGCTTGTCCGAGGCGCGCACCGCACCCTCGGTCAGCATGCGGCGGATTTCGTAGGGCTGCCGGGAATAGTGCCGCTGCAGGGCCTCCCAGACCTGCTCCTGCCGCGCATGATCGGGGTTGACCGTGAAGGCCATGAGCTGGTCGAGCGTCATCTCCTCCTCGGCATAGGTGTCGAGCAGCGAGGGTGCCACGGCGGCAAGCTTCAGCCGCTGCTTGACCACGCTGGCCGAGACGAAGAAGGCCGCGGCGATCTCTTCCTCGGTGCGGCCCTTCTCGCGCATCGCCTGGAAGGCGCGGAACTGGTCGAGCGGGTGCAGGGGTGCCCGCTGGACGTTCTCGGCCAGGCTGTCCTCCTCGGCGAGCCCGTCCGTGCGCACGATGCAGGGCACCAGCGCGGTCTTGTTCATGCGTTTTTGCTTCACCAGCAGTTCCAGCGCCCTGAACCGCCGCCCGCCGGCGGGGATCGTGAACATGCCGGTCTCGGCACCGTTGTCGTCCAGCACGGGCCGCACGGTGATGGAACTGAGCAGCGTCCGCCGTGCGATGTCCTCGGCCAGTTCCTCGATCGACACGCCCGCCTTGACGTGGCGCACGTTCGACTGGCTGAGCATCAGCCTGTTGAAGGGAATGTCGCGCGAGGCGCTGAGGGTGATTTTCTGTTGCTTGGTCATCGGGATATCTCCGCGACGGGCCAGCCGGGAGCCTCTCTCCCGACCTCCAAACCCGTCACGGAAAACCCGGCACCCCTCTTACTCTAGGCGCATTGGGGAAAAACCTGTCGGCTGGACATCTCTGCTAGATTGGTCAGTACTAGTCCTCCAGTCGGCCACGCGAGCTAACGTAAACGCCATCCGAAAGATAAGCAGGCTCACCGTCTTCGCTAACTGAGAATTCGTCATATATATCTCGCATTTCTTCGTCAGCCCAAGGTGCATTGACTGGGGGAAGATCGAGTAACTCAGCGATCCTATTAGCGAGATCCCGGATCCCTCTCGGGTGATCAATTTCTTTGCAGATGAAATACGGGCGACCCCAATTGTCGGTGCAACGCTCACCTCGACCCAGCACATTTTCTGCGGCGGCAACCAATTTGTTTAGGTCAGGAAATGCAATGTAAGAGCCGTCGTCTTCCTTTGCCGTGGCCGTCATCAACGTGTAGCTGTTCGTTTCGTGGATAATGCGAAGCAAGACATATTGCTCAGACACCATCTTTGTCTGGTTAAACTCGCCGGTCGTTTCAAGTTTGTCTGATTTCGTAATGATTGCCATGGATAGACTCCGTCGTGTTAATGTTCTGATGTGTTGAATGTGCGCGCCAAGTGCTACCTTCCCCAGTCGTGTGCGCCTCCACCCGATGTTAGCCATACACCATCCGACAAGTAGATTGGCTCCCCTGAACCACCAAGGGCAGAATAGAGATCGTCTTCTCCTGAGCGGGTTCGAGGGGGCGGCGATGGCAGGACTTTTGTTGTCTTCAAGGGAGTTATCATCTCTTCTAGACCCGTGGCGTCGCGTAAGAAAGCTTCTGCAAATGAAGCAGTGCGCTTTAAGATGTTATGGCGGCTCCCATGAAACGGTTGTCCAATAAACGGACCGTCCGTACGGCTGATCGATAACACGGAATTCGGCTTCACCTCTTCAGAAGGGAAACCATCAATTATCTGAACATCAATGCCATTTTTTCGAATCAAGATGAGGGCAGTTTGTGTTTGGTTTACAGCAGAATAGGCTTTTCGGTACATCTTACTGGCGGCTCTGCGGGGTAGCCATCCCATCTTGAATAGCTGGACGGCTAGTTCGTATGGGCGTGCTAAACCCTTAATGCTCAGGGATTCTCCAGGTGGAAGAGCTATTCCTTCTGCAGTAAACTTGGCTTCGCTCGCGAGGCATTCGATAGTATTTTGGCAATCCCAGTTTAGGTAGTTGATATCATCAACTCGCGCCCATTTAAGCGGGCGATTGTTCATTTTCACGACAACCTCGTCTCCAACTTCGATGTCGGTTCGGAGGCAATTAACTGGATAGGTCTTCCCTGACTTATCGAATGCCACATGCGCAATAATGTAAGACAACTAGCTCTCCCGAGTGAACTGGCCCCTATTTCGACCGAACGCCTTACATTGACCAAAGAGGCCTGCGGTGACGCGGTCGCAATTCAAACTTACCTTCATCAACAACTTGGCGAGATTGAGGCTTTCGTGCAAGGCGGCGATCTATCGTGTCCTTAACGGGCGGCGACGCTGTTCGAAAGCCGCCACCCGAATGTTCTTAAACGACCTTCTCCAACAACACCTTCGCCTTCCCCTCCATCACAAGTCGCGCATCCTGCTGCGGCTTCGACCGCGCGACCGCCGTGATCCCTTGCACAAAATCGAACACGCTCTCGGGCGGGCGGCCTTCCTCGGTCAGCACCGTCTCGACGATCCGCCCCGTCTCCGCCTTCGAGAACCCGCGTTTGCGCAGGAAGTCCTGACGGTCCTCGTCGGACCGCGCGACGATCTTCTCGCGCGCCGCGCGGATGCCGTCGATGAAAGGTGCGGGCGAGGACTCGGCGAAGCGGCTGAGCGCCGGGGCGGCCTCATGCGCGAAACGGGAGGCGGCGTGTTTAGAATGCCGGATCGTGATCTCCTGGAAGTCCTCGACGCCCCAGAGGTTGCGGTTCTGGCAGACCGCGCGCAGGTAGAAGCTGGCGATGCCCAACGTTTTGGCCCCCACTTCGGAATTCCAGCAGTAGAACCCTCGGAAATAGAGGTCGGGCGAGCCATCGGGCAGCAGCCCCGCCTCGATGGGATTCAGGTCATCGACGAGGAACAGGAACACGTCGCGGTCGGAGGCGTAGAGCGTCGTCGTGTCCTTCGTCACGTCCACGCGCGGGTTGTACATGCCGGTCGACCAGTCGAGTACGCCCGGCACCTTCCAGCGCGTGTCGCCCGTGCCGTTGCCCGCGATGCGCTGGACGGCGGAGACCAGTTCGTGGTCGTAGATGCGGCCATAGTCGGGGCCGGTCACGGCGCGCAGTTCGGTGCGGCCGTTTGCGACCTCCATGGTCTTGATCTGCTCGGCCCGGTGGTTGGTCAGCCCGTATTGCAGGTTGATCCCGGCCAGCGGCGCGGGAAGTTGCCGCAGATAGGCCGCGGGCGCACCGACGAGGCTCGAGAGCTGGCCGAAGGACCAATGCGTCGGCGCGATGGGTTCATCGGTGCCCGGCAGGACAAGGCCCAGCTTCTCCGGGTTGTCGCGATGCGCCTCGACCCGGATCGCCGCACTCTCCACAGTGCGCGTCCGGCTCCGCTCCACCCGGCCCTTGACCGATGCGAAAAGATCGTCGAGCGACAGATACCGCTCGTCATCCGGCCGCGAGAACCACTCGGACGACACACGGTCCACGTTCGTGCCGCGCGACACATCCACCTTGTAGCCGCCGCTCATGTCACGCCCGGCATCGATAATCTCGGTATTCATGGGTTTTCTCCCGCGACGGGCGCCGGAGGCCTCTCCTCCAGCCACTAACCCGTCACGGCTCCCCTGCCCGCCTCTTGCTCTCTGAAACCGGGTGAACGTCCGCAGGAAGTCCGCCGATTTGATCGCATTCTGTCCCATTTGTTCGCCACTTTTCGCCGCCGCTTGCCGCCCTTTGCACGATCAAGGACCCTGATCCCGCCAAACGCCGCCCCCCGCTCGCATTGATGGACAACTTGGTTGAGGTCAGGATGCGGAGCAGAGAAACCACCGAGACTGACCGATGAACACGCTTTTTCTCCTTATGGCTCAGTATGATGGCCGCGCGGTCGTACCGGTCGATGCGGTCTGCAAAGACTACTTTTCCCATCTGACCTTGCCCAAGTTCCTCAGGAAGGTCAGTTCCGGCGAAATCGATCTGCCGCTGGTGCGATCGGAGCGCAGTCAGAAAAGCGCGAAGGGCGTCCACCTCTCGGATCTCGCCACCTATCTCGACAAGCGTCGCGAGGTCGCGCTGTACGAGCGGGACGCCTTCAAGTAGTGATCTTTGGGATGCTGTCCCGGGGCGTGGTGTAGGTTCTGGCTGAGGTGGTCACCGGCGATGTTCGGTTAGGGTCTGGTTGCTAACGCCACCCCAAGACCAAGAGGACCACCGATGACCACCGATGACCACCGACATGATGAATTTCCGCGACCTCGTGGAGAAGGCCCCCGACGCTGATCTGCTGCGCGAGATGATCGGCTTTGCCGCCGAGCGGCTGATGGAGCTGGAGGTAGGCGCTGTGACGGGCGCGGCCTATGGCGAGAAGGACCCCACGCGGCGTGCGCAGCGCAACGGGTATCGCGACCGTGACTGGGAGACGCGTGCCGGGACGGTCGAGCTGCGGATCCCGAAGCTGCGGAAAGGCAGCTACTTTCCGGGTTTTCTCGAACCGCGGCGCATGGCCGAGAAGGCCCTGACGGCGGTGATCCAGGAGGCCTATGTTCAAGGCATCTCGACGCGGTCCGTCGATGACCTCGTCAAGGCGATGGGCATGTCGGGGATCAGCAAGAGCCAGGTCTCGCGGCTCTGCGAAGAGATTGACGGAAAGGTGAAGGCCTTTCTGAACCGGCCGATCGAAGACGACTGGCCCTACCTCTGGATTGACGCCACCTACCTCAAGGTCCGGCGCGGCGGGCGGATCGTGTCGGTCGCCGTCATCATCGCCATCGGGGTTAACACCGATGGCAGGCGCGAGGTTTTGGGTTTGGACATCGGCACTTCCGAGGCCGAGCCGATCTGGACCGAGTTCCTGCGTAAGCTGACCCGCCGCGGCCTTCGGGGCGTGAAGCTGGTCATCAGCGATGCGCACGAGGGCATCAAGGCTGCCGTCTCGAAGGTTCTCTGCGCCACCTGGCAGCGGTGCCGGGTTCACTTCCAGCGCAACGCCCTTGCCCATGCCGGGAAAAGCGGGCGGCGGGTCGTGTCTGCCTTCATCGCCACAGCCTTCGCCCAAGACACCGCCGAGGCCGCCAGTACCCAGTGGCGCACCGTGGCCGATCAGATCCGGCCCAAAGTGCCGAAGCTGGCCACGCTGATGGATGACGCCGAGCACGACGTGCTGGCCTACATGTCCTTCCCCAAGGAGCACAGGGCCAAGCTACACTCGACGAACCCGATCGAGCGTCTGAACGGCGAGATCAAGCGTCGCACGGATGTCGTCGGCATCTTCCCCAACGACGAGGCCATCATCCGCCTGGTCGGGGCCTTGCTGCTGGAACAGAATGACGAATGGGCCGTCCAGCGCGCCAGATACATGACGCTGGAAACCATCGCACCGATGGGCGATGATGCCGTCATCAGCCTGCCCGCCGCGGCATCCTGATCAAGCAGGCCCGCGCCGAGCATCACGGTGACGATCAGCGCCAGCTACACCACTCCACGGGACAGCATCATCTTTGGCTCTTCAGAGAAGGCTCGTCTTGTGGCTCAGAGCACCCGCTGGGAGCAACCCGCCGAGGGGTTTTGTGACCACCTCGATCCGTCCAATCCAGCTGGCCAAAGCTTCGTCGGTGAAAAACTGGGCAAAAACTTTCCAGACCGACCCCAACCCTCTGAAATTAAATTCGAAAACGGGGCCGCTCGACGATGGCCTATCAGATTTTCTGCCTACTTTTTTGTGCGCACGACCGGGACGGACTTACAACATGATGTACAACACGGGTTACAACACGACCTTAGAAAATTGAAAAATCACAGACTTTTCGAATTGTCTGTCCAGTCCATCATGGGTGCAACGGACAGGCGGGAGGCCGTTGACAAGTCTTTTTTTATATTATTATCATCCACTTATGCTCTCCTCGCCTTCGTCTCGTTCCAGCCCGTTCTGTACCAAATACGCCGATTTCGACGCTGGACTTGGCACAATGTACCAAACAAGATTCCCATGTACCAAGTCAGGAGGTCATCATGGGCTCGATCAGTACACGCAAACGAAAGGATGGCAGCAGTAGCTACCTTGCGCGCGTGCGAGTGACGCGAGAAGGAACCTCCTATCATGAGACGAAGACCTTTGACAGACGCCCTGCCGCAACCGCCTGGATAAAGAAGCGCGAGAAAGAGCTAGCAAAACCTGGTGCCTTGGAGGAGCTGAACGTATCTGACCCTCCGCTCTCGAAAGCGATCGAGCGCTACACCGAAGAAACGGTGCAGGACATCGGTCGCACAAAGGCGCAGGTCCTCAGGACCATCGCCACCTACCCGATCGCCGATCTGCCCTGCTCCACCATCAAGTCGAAGGATATCATCGAGTTCCTTCAGTCTCTGCCCGGACAACCGCAAACAGTCGGGAACTACGCGAGCCATCTCGCCTCCATATTCGCGATAGCTCGACCGATGTGGGACTTCCGGCTGGATGACCGGGAGATGAGAGACGCGATCACCGTCGCGCGCCGCATGGGGATCATCTCCCGTTCCGCGCAGCGGAACCGCAGGCCCACCCTCGATGAACTCGACCGGCTGCTGACCCATTTCATTGATCGGCGCCAGAGAACACCTCAGGCCATGCCCATGCACAAGGTGATCATTTTCGCTCTCTTCTCGACGCGCCGCCAGGCAGAGATCACCCGCCTCACCTGGGATGACTTCCAGAAGGAGCACAAGCGCATTCTGGTCCGTGACATGAAGCATCCCGGCGAAAAGCGCGGAAACGATACCTGGGTCGATCTACCCGACGAGGCCATTCGGATCATCGACAGCATGCCCGAGCATAAAGCTGAGATCTTCCCCTACTCACCGGACGCAATCACGGCCAACTTCACCCGCGCTTGCAAGCTGCTCGGGATCGAAGATCTGCACTTCCACGATCTGCGCCACGAAGGCATTTCTCGGCTGTTCGAGATGGGTTGGAACATTCCCCATGTCGCGGCCGTCAGCGGACACAGGTCTTGGGTTAGCCTGAAACGCTATACGCACATCCGGGAAACAGGCGACAAATATGCAAACTGGCGTGGAATGCAGTTCGCGATCGGCAACACGTGATGCGCCAGTACGTCAATCTCATCGAAAGGACCCGCGCATCACCCTAGGTTTTGCCAAGTACAGACATCAACTTTCATAGCCGCTGAATGCTGAGATAGAGGCAAGTTAGCGATATGCCGTCCATCCTATTGGCACCCTATTCATCCATGAACTTTCGCTGGTAGCGTTCCTCTGGCGAAACCCACTGCTCGATGAATGATAGCGGATCGAGATCGCCCAGCATCGAACGCGCCAAACGCAGCCGGGACTCCAGATGCACGCGCCGCTCTCCGTCCACCATCTGCATACGCTTTTCGGCCTCGACGAAGAACATCTCGACGGAGAGCGCCTTGGTCCAATCCGCCATGATATCCGAAAGCTGTTGAAGGCTCTCGGAGCGGGCCTTCGCCTCACTGCGCTTATCCTCTTCCCTCCGCCACCGCTCCCATTGAAGCTCCTGTTCCCTTTTCTTCCGGGCAGCCTCGTCATCGGCCGCGTCCATGAGAGCCTTCAATTCTTCGACCGAGCCTTCAAGCTTGCGGATCACTTCGCCGAACGCCCTATCAAGGGAGCGCTTACTGGTCTCCTGCCATGAAAGCTGCCACTCTACTCCGGGGTGCGGAGAATAGGCGACCACGGTCCAGACACCGGCGAGATGATCGGCATGAGCTTCCCCCGCATAGATCACCGTTTCAAGCTGGGCGTTGGAGAGCCGAGTACGGATGTCGGCGGGCAACATCGGCCGGTAGGACGGTTTTGGCGGTGCAACCGAGGCCATGGCCGCCGATTGCACCAGCCTGGTCGGATGCGGCTCGGCACCGGGAATGCGCAGCGATTGCAGCGCATATTCCTCATAGATCGCGTCCGACAGGCGCGCGCCCTCGGGCGGCGTCCAGTCCACGGTCTCATAGGTCAGTTCCACACCCTCGGGATCGAAAGCAGGAGCAACAGCCGGCCGAGAAGAGGCAGCGCGGGCGAGAGAACCGCGCACGGTCTTCGGGGCGGCCGTCCGAACAGGAGAAACGACCTTCAGCTGCGAGACCGGCAAGCGCGGCGGAAGCTGGCTTTCGATCCAGCCGAGCAGCGTGGCGACGTCGGGTGCGATCCCCGGCGAGGCCTGGAAGACCGACGGATCGTCGGCAGGCAACTTGTCGATCACTGTCAGCCGCGTGTCGATGCTGGTGCCATGCTTCGCAAAGACCGCGCCATCGATGGCCGCGGTGAAGACCACGCGGCCGCGGTCCTGCAGGCGTATGAAGGCGTCGCGCCAAGCCTTGGCTTCCGGTCCGAAATTCGCGCCGGTGATCGTGACCAGCCGTCCACCGGGGGTGAGACGGGCCAGCGCCGAGACGACATGACGATATGCAGCATCCGCCATCCGTCCCTCGACATTGGCCATGACCGAGAAAGGTGGGTTCATCAGAACCACGGACGGCATGGCGTCCGTGGTCAGATAGTCGTCGATCTGGGTGGCGTCGAACCGGGTGACGGGAAAGGCCGGAAAGAGGGACGAGAGAAGATCTGCGCGGGTCTCGGCAAGCTCGTTGAGGATCAGCGAGCCGCCGGCAGCCTGTGCCAGGATCGCCATCAGGCCGGTGCCGGCCGAGGGCTCCAGTACCACATCGTCCGGCGTGATCGCGGCCGCCGCCAACGCGGCAAGGCCGAGTGGCAGAGGCGTGCTGAACTGCTGGAAGCTCTGACTTTCTTCGGAGCGGCGGGTCTGCGTCGGTAGTAACCCCGCGATCTTCGCCAGAGGACCGAGCCGGGACGCCGGAGAGGCGGCTTTGCGGAACAGCGCCTTTCCGTATTTGCGCAGGAACAGCACCGTGGCGACCTCGCAGGCCTCATAGGCGAGCTTCCAGTCCCAGGCGCCGTTGGCATCGGACGCGCCGAAAGCGGTCTCCATGGCGCTTCGCAGGGCCGCGGTATCGACGCGCTGGCCGCGTTCGAGATGGGGAAGGAGGAGATTGGCGGCGGCCAGGATCGCGGGTGCGGCGCCGAGCGGCGTGACCGGATCTGTCACGGGAGACGAAATGTTCATATCGGGGAACCTCGGAGAGCAGGAACGAGAAGACCCGGACGGCGCTCTCTCTCGACCACCCGGACTCACCCCGTCCCTGCACCTCTCTGCCTCTGCACCACAGGCCCCATCGCCCCGCCCGCTCGAGGGCGACAGCGCGCCCGCCATCCGATTTCGCAGAATATCATTGATTGTAATCGATATTCATGAGATACATCGATTTGAAATCAATCATCGGAGCCGAGAACTGAAATTCATGGAGCACGCGCGAAGGAATCCATTTTCAGGTGCCGTAACTGTTTTTCACGAACGCTGGCTTCCCGAGAAGGCCACACCTGCGGGCTATGCTGCGCTGATCGATGCCTACGCGCTCGCAGCGCCCCTGCCCCGGACACTTTCCGCCATCGGCCCACGTCACAAGGTCTACGCGGCCGACGGCTGGCGCCTCTACACGCCCCGCCATGAACCCGAGGCGAGCCTCATCGGCCATCTGACCTTCGCGCTGCGTTACGAGGGGCTGGATCTGGCAGTTCTCAAGCGGCTGTTCAAGGCAACCGGCCCGGAGCCGATCCAGGCCATTGTCGAGGCCGCCCCGACGGGCAGCTACGCGCGCAGGATCTGGTTCCTCTATGAGTGGCTCCTCGGCGCAGAATTGGATCTGCCCGACGCAACGCGCGGAAATTACGCGCCCGTGGTCGATGCCAAGCTCCAATGGGATGCAGAGGGCGCCCCCTCGCCGCGCCACCGGGTCCGCAACAACCTGCCCGGCACCCCGGATTTCTGCCCGATGATCTTCCGCACTCCGGCAATCGAGGCCTTCATCGCCCGCGATCTGGCAGCCGAGGCCCGCGCGGTGCTGGCCGAGGTGCCCGCCGATCTGCTCGCGCGCACTGCGGCCTTCCTGCTGCTCAAGGATTCACGGTCGAGTTTCCAGATCGAAGGCGAGAACCCGCCCCAGGATCGCATCCGGCGCTGGGGCCAGATCATCGGCGAAGCCGGACGGCATCCAATCGACCGGGCAGAACTCGAACGCCTGCAACGCATCGTCATCGGCGATGCCCGCTTCGTCCATCTGGGCCTGCGGCAGGAGGGCGGCTTCATTGGCGAGCATGACCGCACGACCGGCGCCCCCCTGCCCGATCACGTCAGCGCCCGGCATGAAGACCTGCCTGCGCTGATCGCCGGGCTCGAAGCGTTCGACCGCGACGTCGCCCCGGGGCTCGACCCTGTTCTGGCGGCTGCCGGCCTCGCCTTCGGCTTCGTCTATATCCACCCGTTCGAGGACGGCAATGGGCGCCTTCATCGCTACCTGATCCACCACGTGCTTGCTGCACGCGGCTTCAATCCGCCCGGGCTGGTCTTCCCGGTGTCGGCGGTGATCCTCGAACGGATCGAGGCCTATCGGCAGGTGCTCGAGAGCTATTCGCGTCGACTGCTGCCCCATGTCAGCTGGCGCCCAACCGATCGCGGAAACGTCGAGGTGCTGAACGACACCGGCGATTTCTACCGCTTCTTCGATGCCACGCCCCATGCCGAATTCCTCTTCGCCTGCGTGGCACAGACCATCGACAGCGACCTTCCAGCAGAGACCCGGTTCCTGCGCGTCTATGACGGGTTCAAGTCCCGCGTCTCGGGCCTGATCGATATGCCCGACCGAACCCTCGACCTGCTCTTCCGCTTTCTGCACCAGAATGACGGGAGGCTGTCCGAACGGGCCAGAGCCAGGGAGTTTGGGGCTTTGACCGAAGAGGAGACAGGCCGGATCGAGGCCATCTATGCGCAGTTGCAGAAGGACCTCTGAACCCACCTGATCAACCGAACCTGCGTCCGGCCTCGGTGAAGGTGTAGCCGTTGGCGATGATGGTCTCATCGACGACGTCGGCCGACGACAGATAGCCAAACTCGCGCTCGAGCTGGCGATAGAGCCAGCGAGCCAGATCGCGCAACGCCTCGATAACCACCTCCTCGGCGTCGGCGGTCAAGTCCTGCCAACTCGGACTGTCACGCTCTACCGAGATCGCCATGCAATACTCATGGTAATAATGGCCGCGATGGGTGGCTTCGGCGCGAAGCTGGTAGAAATTGCGCCGCTGGACCGCCTGCAGGGCATCGGCGATGCGGTGCACCTCGGTATCCTGCGGCGCGTATTCCCTGATCCGCCGCGGCGTGTCCTTGCGGTAGGCATAGAAGGTTTCGAAGCACGCGCCGTCCCCCTGGCTCCAGAAGCCCCGGAACCAGATGCAGGGTTCCTGCCGTGTGCCGCCGCCCCTTAACCGGACGGTTCGGGTCTTGAGGTTCAGCCCTAGGATTTCGGCAATACGCTGGAAATCCTCATAGACGGCATCGTACCAGTCATGGTCGAAGTCGCCCTCACGATACCAGGCGCGGGCCTTGTCCTTCGCGTCCCCGGACAACTCGTTGAGGCGATAGACGGTGGTTTCGATAATATCAGGCATAGGGATCGCCTCCGTCCAGCACGATGGCAAGCCAGCCGACGTGTCTGACCGGATCTGCACTCACCCTCGGGCGTTCGGACTGGCTCCGAAGTCCCGAGGGCGGCACGCATGCGTAAGCCGACCCTTCATGGGTTAATTGTCAAAGAGACGGATCAGACCAAGGTTAGCGAATGGAAGCGGGGGTGGTGTCTTGCATCTGACAGGCGCCGGATCCCCCCTTGCAGATGTTTTGCCGTGCCCACCCTGCCGCGGCATCAACAGAGGAACCGCGTTACAGGCCGGAGACGGAACCAACCCATGGCACGTGCCTTGATGGGATGATGGGGACATGGTGAAGTTGGAACTGGAGCCGCTCCATGACCCTCCGACGTCTGCACACGGCATGACGGTCATGCGGCCTGACCGCTTGATGGGCGGTGGTGCGACAGTGGTTAGGGAGGCCAAGTCACAGCGCTCGAATGATGTGAATACAGGGCAATCCGCCGGGAAAAGCCCCGCAACGCGCACCTGCGGGCAGAACAAATACGCCCATGTGCGGCTTGTTTTGATCACGCTGAGCTTTCCAAAACCGCGAGAGTCAATTAGGATTCGACGAAAAGATAGATGACTGGGGCGGCGCAGTGTCGAATGCGAAGCAGATACTGGCGATGCTCAGAAGCCAGGCGGAAGGCGATGAAGAACAGTTCTTCTCCATCGCGCTTCAGGTTGCGGCTGGCGAGGCCCGCCAAGGACACCGTGCGACCGCAGAGGATATCCGCGCGGCAGTGGATGCCGCACGTTCACAGCGCGGGACGCGGGCGTCTGTCCCGATCGCCTTTTCTCGGCCGCGTGGAGACCTCGACAGCCTTCTCGATCTGCGGGACCCGCAGATCCATCTTGCCGATGTGGTGCTGAATGCAGACGTGAAAGGTCATCTCGAAGCGGTTGTGCTTCAGCAACAGCGTCGGGATTGGCTCCGGGCACATGGAAAGACACCGAGCCGTCGCCTCCTCTTTGCCGGACCTCCCGGATCGGGGAAGACGATGACCGCCGAGGCACTCGCGGGCGAACTCCATCTGCCTCTGTTCGTGATCCGTCTCGAAACCCTGATCACGCGCTTTATGGGAGAAACGGCCGCCAAACTGCGTCTTGTTTTCGACGAAGCGCAGAAGCGCAGAGGTGTTTATCTCTTTGATGAATTCGATGCCGTGGGCAGCAACAGGTTGGCGACGAATGATGTCGCAGAAATGCGGCGGGTACTGAACAGCTTCCTGCAGTTCATGGAAGAGCCCTCTGCGACCGACAGTGTTCTGGTGGCCGCCACGAACCATCCCTCTCTTCTCGACCGCGCGCTATTACGACGCTTCGATGAAGTTCTGCAGTTCGAGATGCCATCAGCAGATGAAGTGCGCGCCATTATCAAGGCACATCTGTCGCCGATGAAATATCCCAAGATCAATTGGAAAACCATTGTTGCCGCGGCCACCTGCCTCAGTCAGGCGGAGATTGTCCATGCGGCAGAAGAGGCCGTGAAAGCGGCGATCCTTTCAGAACGAAATCAGATTTCCACCGCCGATCTGACGCGCGAACTTCGCAAACGCCAGGCCATGAGAACGGTGTTCTCTGAAGAACAGGGACACATTGGCTGAGTACGAGCACCGACATATCGACCTGAGCGGTCTTTCGACAACCCGTGACTACAAGTCCCCAGGCAGTAACGCCCGACAACGGCCGCTCCAGCGCATCCGCGAGGAACATGGCCAGCGCATTGTCGGCAAACTGGAAGCCGCCTTCGAGGCTTCTGATCTCGGACGAGCGGATTTGGGGACACCAGAGGGAGCTCCACCATCCGACGGCGTCTACCTTGAGGTGGAGCTCGCACCCTCTGTGGGACCGACCACGCTGGAGAAGAAACGCGAGGGGACACGCCAGGGCGCTGTCACACTTTCCGAAACCGGTGCGCGTCGCATCGCCCTCTTCGTCCCCGACGAGACCAGAGATGTCTTTGAGGCGGTTTTCCGGGATTACGCCTTTACGGAAGTTGACGAAGGTGCCGAGGCCCCGAAGAAGTCCCGCGTCGAGCCTGTCGAGCATATCCGCGCCGCGCGCTTGCGAACGTTCTGGCGCGACGATCCTCTGGCTCTGCCCGATGATCCGCAGGCGGAAATGTGGTGGGCCTTATGGTGTTTTGCCGACCGCCTCGAACGTGTCGAGACCAGCGCTCAGCGGCTCGGCCTGACCGTCGGGGGTGAAGACAGCTGGCTGCACTTCCCCGAAGTCGTGGTTCTTCCGGTGCATGGGCGCAGAGCAGCGATCGAGATGCTGCTGTTTTCAACGGGAGGCATTTCCGAAATCCGGCGAGCGAGCGATACGCCGACGGTGTTCACGGATGAACTCGAGGAGATGGCGAACGCGTTCGTGGATGATCTGGCCGAAAGGATCACCTGGCCAGGCCGCGACGTGCCCGCGGTTTGCCTCCTTGATACGGGTGTGAACCGCGGCCATCCGCTGATTGAACCTGCCCTGGCTCCGGGTGACATGCACGCTGTGCATGCAGATTGGGGTGTGGATGATGATAGTCCCAGCGGGCATGGATCCGGAATGGCCGGGCTGGCGCTCCACGGCGACCTGACAATGCCGTTGGGAGATGCGTCGCGTCCAATGCTTGCACATCGCCTCGAGTCCGTCAAAATCCTTCCGCCGGACGGCTTCGAGCAGAATGATCCCGGCTCCTATGGTGCGATCACAACCTCCGCCAGCTCGCTTCCGGAGATATCGGCTGCCGAGCGGCCGAGGGTCTTTTGCATGGCCGTAACGAATGAAAACCGGTCGGGAGCGGAGCCGACGGCCTGGAGCTCTGCTCTCGACCAGATCTCGGCGGGTGTGGACGCAATCGAGGAGGGCCCGGACCATATTCGGCGCCTTTTCGTCCAGGCAATCTGCAACATCGCGGACAGCTCGCGCGCCCAGGACATCGCCGATGGCGACGCGTTTCCGGGAGAAGATCCTGCACAGGCATTGAATGTCCTGACAGTCGGCGGCACAACTCTGAAATCAGAAATCGCAGAAGCCGGTTACCGAGACTGGCGCGGATGATCACCTCCCGGGGACCGCAGCCCCTACAGTCGGACGAGCGCGCTTTGGCGCGCGGGGCAGTCGCCGATCAAGCCGGAGATCGTCTTTGAAGCTGGAAACCGCGCGCTGAGCAGATCGGGGCTCGAAGCACTGTCGGGCCTCCCTTCCCTCTCGGTGCTCACCACAGCGAAATCGGTCGCTCCGCATCCGGTGACACCGTTCTGGGCAACCAGTGCAGCGACAGCGCAAGCGGCACGGCTTACGACGCGGATCATGGCTGAGCACCCGGAGTATTGGCCTGAAACCATCCGCGCCCTGACCGTGCACAGCGCCCGGTGGACGCCGCATATGCTTGCGGAATTCAACGCGACCGCGTCAAAGTCGGACAGAAAAGCGCTCGCGAGAAAATACGGATACGGCGTACCGGATCTTCGGCGCGCCCTTGCTTCGGCCCGCGATGATCTTGCGTTGGTTGCCGAGCATTATATCCAACCGTTCCGGGTCGAGAATGGCAGCGTGCGCTTCTCGGATGCTCATGTCTATCGCTTGCCCTGGCCCCGACAAGTCCTTGAAGATTTGGGCGACCAGCCTGTGCGCCTCAAGGTGACGCTTTCGTATTTTGTCGAGCCGAACCCAAGCTTTGCAAGCGCGATCGATCCTGCCCGATATCAGTCTTTTGGGCTGCGCTTCGACCTCAAGCGGGCACGCGAAACCGACGGGAATTTCCTGCGCCGGGTGAACAAGGATGACCGTGGCGAAAACGACCCTCGCCCGATCAACGAAGACAACGACGGCTGGTTCTTCGGGCCGAAGTCGATCTCAGCCGGCTCCATTCACATGGATATCTGGGAGGGCAGCGCCGTCGAGCTCGTGGAGCGCGATCTCCTCTATGTCTACCCGATCTCGGGCTGGTGGCGCGAAAGGCGAGCCCTGGGGCGAGCGAACAGCAAGGCCCGCTATGCGCTGGTTGTCGGCATCGAGACCCCGGAGGTCGATGTCTATCTGATGACGCCCATCCAGTCCGAAGTCGCGGCCTTGCTTCAGACCGGTATCGATATCGAAGTTTGATTCCTGTTCCGACTGAGACGACACACTCCCCGCTTCGTGCGGGATTGAGTTTCGGCCGGCATTGGGGAAGACCAAATTTTGTCTCCGTTTCCGGCTCCTGATCGCGGCTACGATCCGATGATAAGTCCGACGTTATGTCCGACTTCAATAACCGCCCGCAGATCGAAGTTCTTGCCGCCGCTGACGGTGGCCGCCGCCGGCACTGGTCGGACGAGGACAAGCTCCGGATTGTCGAGGAGAGCTTTGTCGGCCATCGGCAATGTGCTGCCACGGCACGGCGGCATGGCGTTTGCCGCTCGTTGCTGACGATCTGGCGCCGTGAGTACCGGAACGGCGAACTTGGCGCATCCCGATCTGCAGCCTTTTCGCCGGTCAGCGTAACGCAGGACAGCCCAGTCTCGCGGCCAGGTCCGGTTGATCCGTTTGAGCCTGCGCGAGATGCCCAAGTCGAGATCGCGCTACGAAATGGCCGTCGGCTTGTCGTGCCGGCCGAGCTGGCCTCGGAGGCGTTGGTCCGGCTTATCCAGCTCGTGGAGCGCGCATGATCGCGTTTCCGGCGGGCGTGAAGGTCTGGATTGCGGGCGGTGTGACGGACATGCGGCGCGGCATGAACACCTTGGCGCTGACGGTGCAGCAGGGTCTCGGGCGCGATCCGCATGCGGGGGAGATTTTCTGCTTTCGCGGGCGCAAAGGCGACCTGGTCAAACTGCTCTGGCACGACGGGGTCGGCATGTCGCTCTATACAAAGCGCCTCGAGGCCGGGAAGTTCATCTGGCCGGCGAGCGGAAGTGGCGAGGCGGTGCAGATCTCCGCGGCCCAGCTGGGCTACCTTCTGGAAGGCATCGACTGGCGCAACCCGCGCTGGACCCAACGTCCTGCAAAGGCGGGATAAATTGGTCTGGTCGGTCCTATTTGCATGGGCTTTCCGATGTCGGTGTGATAGGTTTCCGCCATGTCAGAGACCGCCTCCGAGATCGCCGGATTGCGTGCCGCGCTCGCGGCCTCGGAGGCCCGTGCCGAGGCCGCCGAGAGCGAGTTGGCGCAGGCCCGCGCGGTGGTCTCGACCTCGGAAGCGATGATCAAGCACCTCCGGCTCGAGATCGCCAAGCTCCGGCGCGAACAATACGGACGCAGCTCTGAACGCCGCGCGCGTCTGATCGATCAGATGGAGCTGCAACTCGAGGAACTCGAGGCCGCCGCCACCGAGGACGAACTCGTCGCCGAGATGGTGGCAAGGACCACGCCCGTCGCGGGGGGCCAGCGTCGTCGCCCGGCCCGCAAGCCTTTCCCGGAGCATCTCCCAAGAGAACGGGTGGTGATCGAGGCGCCGACGACTTGCACCTGCTGTGGCTCCGACCGCATCGTGAAGATGGGCGAGGACGTCACCGATACGCTGGAGGTCATTCCGCGGCAGTGGAAGGTGGTCCAGACGGTGCGCGAGAAGTTTACCTGCCGCCACTGCGAGAAGATCTCGCAGGCTCCGGCACCGTTCCATCCCACTCCACGCGGCTGGGCCGGGCCGAACCTTTTGGCGACGATCCTCTTCGAGAAGTTTGGCCAGCATCAGCCCCTGAACCGGCAGGCCGAGCGTTATACGCGGGAAGGCGTCGAACTCAGCCTGTCCACCCTGGCCGACCAGGTCGGCGCCTGTGCCGCCACGCTCGCGCCCGTTCATGCGCTGATCCGCGAACATGTCCTGAAAGCCGACCGGCTACATGGGGACGACACGACGGTGCCGCTGCTGGCGAAAGGCGGGACCAAGACGGCTCGTCTGTGGACCTATGTCCGTGACGATCGCCCGTTCGCGGGTGGCGCGCCGCCGGCGGCGCTGTTCCACTTCTCACGCGATCGCGAAATGGCCCACCCCAACCGGCATCTCGCGGACTGGCAAGGGGTTCTCCAGGCCGATGCCTATGGCGGTTACAACGACCTCTACCGCGACGACCGTGATCCCGGCCCGGTGGAGAGCGCGCTCTGCTGGAGCCATGCCCGGCGCAAGTTCTTCGAACTGGCCGACATCAAGGGAAATGTCCGGAAGGGCAAGCCCGCCCATGACATCTCGCCCGTGGCACTCGAAGCGGTGACGCGGATCGATGCCCTCTTCGACGTCGAACGTCAGATCAACGGTCTGGATGACACATCACGGCTCGCGGCCCGGCAACGACTGTCCCGTCCGCTGGTCGAAGAGTTGCACGACTGGATGCGCGCCGAGCGCGACACGATGTCGAAGCACAACCCCGTCGCAAAGGCGATCGCTTACGTGTTCAAGGCGGACCGCTGGGAGGCCTTCACGCGCTTCCTCGAGGATGGCCGGATCTGCATCACGAACAATGCCGCCGAACGGGCGCTCCGCGGCGTGGCCCTCGGCCGGAAGTCATGGCTCTTCGCGGGCTCGGAGCGGGGCGGCGACCGAGCCGCCTTCATGTATTCCCTGATCGTCACGGCCAAGATGAACGACATCGATCCGCAGGCCTGGCTGGCCGATGTCCTCGCCCGGCTGCCCGACATGACAGCCTCGCAGGTGCCGACACTGCTACCGTGGAACTGGAAGCCCTCGGAAGTCCACCAAGCCGCCTGACCGCGGCCTACGCCGGATGCTTACTAATAGAAAGATGGATATGGGAGACGAAAAAGATACCCTCGAAGCCGACCTACAGGACCGACGGCCCGACCCACACGAAGGCCATCGGCAAGCAGGTGATCCAGCTCAGGAAGGCGTCCGCCAAGACTCTCGTCGGTGCGGGCCAGAAGACTGGTGCCGTGTTCCAAGCCCTGCGCTACATGGGCAAGGATCGCATCGACGATCACGTCATCGCCAAGCTCGCAACAGCACTGCATGGCAATGACCGGAACTTGCTCTTGAAGCAGAGCAAAGATGTGCCCGCCTGGATGCATCCCGTCGTGCAACAGATCGTCGCCCACGCCTGAAGGCCGCCCCCATCAGATACTGTTGCTATGCGACCGGATTGCGCATCTTGCCCTCGTTCCCTGGCCCCACACCAATGATATCTATACATATCTTCAGGTCAAACAAAGATATGTATACAGATCATGTTCTTGCCATTCAAGCGAAACAATGATATGTTTTCGGATCAATATCGATCACATGAATCGCAAAGGTATCCTTCGTGCCCGAAACAGCCTCTCTTCACACGATCGGCGCGCAGCTTCGCCGGGCGCGACTGGCCGCCGGGTTGACCCAGGAACAGGTCGCCGAGTTGGCCGGCATTTCCCGCCCGCGCTACCGCGACATCGAGACAGGCGCCGCCGCCGCGCGCGCCACCACGCTGATGAATGTCGCGCGTGCGCTCGGGCTCGAGATGATGTTGATCCCGCAATTCCTGGTGCCGGCGGTCGACACACTGCTCAGCCCCGAATCCGGGGAGGATGCCCCGGCCTTCGTCCCCCAGCCGGAGCCTGACGATGAGCGCTGAACGCACCGCCACCAACGTTCAGGCGCTGGATATCTTCCTGAACGAGCACAGGGTCGGTACCATCATCCGAACCCCGGGCGATTTCAACGCCTTCAGCTTTGATCCGGCCTATCGCGCGACAGGTGGATACCCCATCCTCAGTCTATCCTTCCGGGCGGCGAATGGCGGGCTGCGCAAGGATCCGCGGCCAATCGCAGGTGCCCTGCCGGCCTTCTTCGCCAACCTGCTTCCCGAGGACAAGCTGCGCGACGCGATGGAAAAGCATCACGCCGGGCGCGTCCGTCCCGGCAATGACTTCGACCTGCTCGCAGCGCTCGGGGCCGATCTGCCTGGCGCGGTGCGCGCTCTGCCGGGAGACGGCCCTGCCCTGGCCCCGGCGAAGCCCACGCAGACGGCACCGAAAGCCCGCTTCTCGCTGGCCGGCGTCCAGATGAAGCTCTCGGTGATGAAGAACACCGGCAAAGGTGGCGGGCTGACCGTGCCACTCGGCGACGGCGACGGAGAATATATCGCCAAGTTCCCCTCCACGGCTTTTCCGGCGGTGTCGGAGAACGAATTTGCCAACCTCGCACTGGCCGAAGCGATCGGCATGGAGGTGCCCGAGCGCGAGCTGGTTACCCGTGACCAGTTCGACGGCATCCCGGAAGAATTCGAGACCATGACCGAGGGGCGGGTCCTGCTGCTGCGCCGCTTCGATCGCGGGCCGGGCGGCCAGCGCATCCATATCAAGGATTTCGCCCAAGTGTTCGGCATTCCCCCCGCGCGCAAATACGAGGGCGCAGCCTATCACGACATAGCATCAGCGCTCAGCATAGCCATTTCTCCGTTGGCGGCGCTGGAGTTCGTCCGGCGTCTCGCGCTCTCGGTGATCATGGGCAACGGCGACATGCACCTGAAAAACTGGTCGCTGATCTACCCCGGAGACGGCAACACCCCTGCCCTCGCGCCCGTCTACGACCTGCTCTCGACCATCCCTTATCTTCCTGCGGACGACCTGGCCCTATCGCTCGGCGGCGAGCGCGCCTTCAAAGCACTGACCTCAGCGCGCTGGAAGGCTTTCGCCAACCGCGCCAAGCTCCCCGAACCCGCCGTTTTGAAGGCGGTTGCCGAAACCGTTCAGGCGGTCGATGCGCATTGGTGGGATCTGCCCGAACGCGCCGTCGTACCCGGCGCGGTCCTGGAGCGCATCGACGCCCATGTCCGGACAATGACGGCCGTTCTGGTCGGGTGACCGGGCGACCGAGGTCGGGAATTTCCAGACCAGCCCCAGTTGGGGATCATGGATCAGCAAGCCATATCGACAATGACGATCGGTCCAGTCTCACGGCGGGACGGACACCTCATTCGGACGAAGTTCATTGAGCTTGCGCAGGTCGCATGAAGATCGAGGCTACGGCGGCTGAATCGCGACGCATCGCGCGAATAAGAAGGAAACAAAGCACGAAAACTCGTGTGCAAATACTGCACAAAGAAGTCATCAAGTACTTGATTTAGAATACAAATCACCCTATCCATCAAAGGCTCCAGCCAGGCATCGGTCCGGCGCGGGAAGCTCATCTTCCATGCCTGTGCGCGCGCCTTCCCCTCGGTCGTGGCTGATTTCGCTGGCTTCCAGATCCGAGCCACCGCATCGCCCGGTAGAGAAGAGTTCCAGTCAGGCCGCGAACGGTCCGCACCCCCCATGGGCGTCGATCATCGGCGCGATGATCTCCTCCCAATTCTTGCGGTCCGCATCACCGATCTTGGCGGCGATCTTCAGGGACAAGCGTGACACAAGATCACTGCCAACCGCCGGACCATGGTTCCGGAACGCGAGATGGCCTTGCCCGGCAAAACCTCCTGCGCAAAACAGCGATGTCAGATAGCAGGAAACCCCTGCGAGGGTTTCAATTAGAAAGTCCTCTCCAGGTTTCAAGTCCATTTCCAGCTTACCAATAATGCTCAAATCCCGGAACTTCGGGACGCCCGGCCAGAAACAGCGGCGGGTTCAGCAGCAGAAGCATCTCGCCGAGCCAGAAAACGCCGAACACTGCCCGCGACATCGCGTCGGCCGGCCCCATGTTTCAGAGGTCGCGATGGACGGTGTGCGCGACCTCGTGCGCAAGCACGCCCTGCAATTCCTGCTGGTCGAGCCACAGCAGCAGGCCGTCGGCGATGCAGACCGCGCGCTCCTCCGGCGCACCGACTGCGAATGCGTTGGGCAGGCGGCTGGGCATGAAGTAGAGTTCCGGTCACTCGGCGAACCGGCCCGGCACGCCAGGGCCCCCATCAGGTGGACGCCCTCGGAAGATCCTCACCACCAAGCCTGTGCGCGTTATAGAATGAGAGCAGCAGGCGCCGCGACGAGCATGGCGCCCGCAACGATCGGAACCTGCGCTCCTTCCGTCCAGGCCCAGGCGATCAGCCCCATACCGCCGATCAGCGGCGCAGACTGCGCCGGATTGTGGACGTGATGCCTTCGCGCGAGGATGACGGCGAGTCCTTCCGCTGCCCCTGGCGAGCGCCGCGGCGCGGATCGAGCCGCCGAAACCGGAGGCGAAGACCTGACTTCGCGCACAACGCCGAAACTGCAGCGCCAGAACGCAGCGTAGACTGAAACCCCAACCAGCCAGACCCTCCGTTCCAGATCAAGCGCTCGTGTCCCCAATCATCCGACGACGGACATCCCACAAGCGTTCCGTTGCCACGCGATCAAAGACGGCATCCATTGACAACCTATCTGCGGCGCTTGATTTGCTCGGCAAGCAGCTCGCACAGCACGACTTTGGCGACGGTCGGGCCAATCTCGCCGCGTTCCGGCAGAGGAGACAGCGGGGTTGCGATCAGCATCTTTTCGCAAAGCCGGTTAAGATCGGCAATCCGGCGTCCCGAGATCGCGACCCGGTAAGCCCCCTGCTCGCCCGCGGCAGACAGCATGTGTTCGGTCTGCGCGGTGAGTCCTGTTTCCGAAATGGTCATGTAGACCGAGCTTTCGTCGAGCGCGCCGACAATCTCTTCTGCCACCACCGGGTCCTGAAGGCTGCGCGCCACCAGCCCGATACGGGAGAGCCGATAGGCGTAGAGCTGAGCCACCATGCCCGAGACACCCGCGCCGAAGATATCAATATGCCGGGCGGAGATAAGCCGGTCTGCGACCTCGCGCAGATCCGCTGCCGGGTTTCCGTCCACAGTGGCGCGCACCGCATCGGTGATCCGTGTGCCGAAGTCTGTTTCGCGGGGTTCGGCACCGCTGCGATAGGCGATATCCGACGCCAGGGATATCTTGAAGGCCGAGAATCCGTCGTACCCCAGCTTGCGACAGAACCGGGCGATGCTGGCCTCGCCACTGCCCGACAGAACCGCCAGGTCCGACATCGAGGCGCGCACCGCCACCTCGGGTTCCCTCACGATGAAATCAGCGATCCGTGCCAGCGCGTCGGGCATGTCATCCCGACTAGCCTCGATCACCCCAAGAACGTGACGCATCAGTATGGGCTTGTCGGACATGGTAAGAGTATTCCTTCAGCGTCGAGCCCTGCTCCGTTCCGGCACACTACCACTTAAACAGGGGCTGTCATCACGCCGTCGTAGCTCTTCGGCGCTCACGCAGTCTCCGCGTGCAGAAACGCCGCCAGTTCCTGCGCCGAATTCACGACGCATGAGGCCCCGGCATCCTTCAGTCGGGCGGCATGGTCCTGTTCGACATGGCCGGCGCCGGTAAACCCGACAGCCCGCGCCCCGGCGGCCACCGCACCGGTGACGCCGGTTACGCTATCATCGATCACGAGACAGCGCCGAACATCCGCGCCGAGGCGATTGGCGGCAAGAAAGAACAGGTCGGGGGCTGGCTTGCCCCGCGAAACATCCTCGGCACTGAAAACGCGGTAGCCGAAATGCCCGGCCAGCCCGGTGAGGCCGAGCGTCAGAGCAAGGCGCACCTTGCCACTATTCGACGTCACGCAAGAAGGAAGACGCAACCCGGCCAGGACATCCGCGATGCCGGGCACGGGTTTCAACTGTTGACGGAACCGCTGGAACAGCAACAGATCGAAACGTGCAAAGTAGGCCGCGGGCAAATCGACCCCGTAAGTATCGCGTATGATCTGTTGCCCAGCCGCGGCGCTTTTACCGGTGAAAAGCGCCGAGGCTTCGGGCAGCGTCAAGTTGATCCCGAGTTCCGAAAGACATTCGGCCGTGTTCTGGGCGGCCAGCAGTTCGCTGTCCACGAGAACTCCGTCACAATCGAAGCAGATCAGATCGGCCCTCTGATTTCCCTTCGCATGGTGCAGCACGCTCGCCACGATTTCAACGAGCGAGTTGAAGGCTGCTGAGATACTCCGCCGACGGCAGGATGCCCGCCTTGTCACGGATCTCCATGATCAGGCGGGGTTCGCTTTCCAGCTTGGCGATTGCGGTGAAGATCGCGTGCCAGTTCACGGTGCCCTTGCCCACCGCCCAATGACGGTCGGCATAGCCATCGGCATCCTGAATATGGATGTGTTCCAACAGATCTCCCGCCCGGTGGACAAAATAGTCAACAGGCGGGGCGCCGGTCGAACCATGCGCGTAATGCGCATGGCCGGTGTCGATCGAGACCTTGACCGCCGAGCTGTCGAAACTGCGGGCGAGGTCGCAACGGGCATCGGGGTCCTTGTCCTCGATATTTTCGAGGACCATCGTCACGTTGGCTCCCTCGGCGCGGGAGATTATCGGGTCGAGCGTGGCATGCACAAGGTCCACCACGTTCTGCCTGGCGTTCGGAAGACCGTCGAGATTGTGGTGCATCCAAGTGGAATAAGGGCTGTGAATGACCATTTGCGTCGCGCCGACGGCTTCGCAAATCTCCAGCCCCTGCTCCATACGTCTGGTGACCAATGCCCGCAGGTCAGGGTCGGGATTGGCCAGAGAAAGACCCCAGAATGGCCCGTGAATGCCAAGTCGGCCCGCGTAGCCGTCAAGCAATGTGCGGGCACGGTGAACGAGCGGCATCCAGTCACCATTGAGAACGTCGGCGGTAATGAAGTCTTGAAGTTCGAGATCGCGCTGATCGGCAATAATCCAATCGCGATGGGCCTCAAGAACATCGAGCGGCATGGCCGCTCCGAGCAAGGGAAGTGACGCCATAGAAAGCTCCGTATCTTCGGGAATCGCCGACCCAAGCCGACGGGGGATTGCGCATGGAAGGTTCAGATAGATGCTTCCGGCGCCACTTAACTACGGCGGCTGTATGACGATTTGATTGCAGTGCTCCATTTTTATAGATCAAAATGGAGTATTACTCCGCATTTCTTGGAACGGTAATCAAAGCTTCTCGGAACTGTCACATCCAACGGGTTTCAAAGAGGTACTGACGGCGGCGACGCAAAGCCGACACTCGCAGTTCACCCCCGGCACATCCCCCGGATGTCCAGCATTCCAAGGACAGAAAAATGATCAGACTTAATCGACGCCATGCGCTTGGCCTGATGGGCGCCACCGCCGGCAGCCTCCTGCTGCCCGGCTATCTTCGCGCGCAGGGCACCCGCCCCTCTGTGACGATCGCGGTGCAGAAAATCACCAACAACAACACGCTCGATCCGTGGAACGAACAGTCCAACGTCGGGGAGCGCGTGCTCTATCCGAACCTCTGGGAAGGCCTGATCTTGCGCGACTGGATGGGTGACCAGGGGCCGGTGCCGGGCCTCGCCACCGAGTGGAAACGTATTGATGAACAGACGCTCGAGCTGAAGCTCCGCCCGGGCGTCAAGTTTCACAACGGTGACGAGATGACGGCCGAAGACGTGGCGTTCTCGTTCTCGAAGGAACGGGTGTTCGGCGATACCGAGCCGGCCGGTGGGAAAACGATCTTTGCCGAGAATTTCAAACCCGAAACAGCCAAGGATATCCCGGCGAACGTACCCGGCATTGGCCGCCGCAAATGGCCCTCGCTGGCCGGTGTCGAAGTGATCGACAAATACACCGTCCGGTTTCACAACGCCACGCCGGACGTCACCCTCGAAGGCCGCCTTTATGCTGGCGGCAGCCAGATTCTGAACCGGCGCGCCTGGGACGAAGCCGCCACCTATTCCGATTGGGCCGCCAAGCCGATCACCACCGGCCCCTACATGGTTGGCGAGTATCGCCCCGACGTTTCCCTGACGCTTGTGGCTTTCGATGATTACTGGGGCGGGCGTCCGCCGCTTGAAAGCATCACCTTCGTAGAGGTGCCCGAAGTGGCCAGCCGTGTGAACGGGCTTTTGTCCGGCGAATACGATTTTGCCTGTGACCTGCCCCCGGATCAGATTGGCACCGTGATGAACGTCGATGGCTTTGAGGTCCAAAACTCGACCATCTGGAACCACCGCATTTCGGTTTTTAACACTGAAAACGAAATTCTGGCCGATCCGTTGGTGCGTCGCGCGATGACACATGCGATTGACCGCGAGGCAATCGTTCAGGCGCTTTGGGGTGGCATGACCAACGTCCCCGCCGGTCTTCAGTTCGAGAGTTTTCGGAGCTCGGACATGTTCATCGAGGGCTGGAAGGTTCCTGAATACAATCCGACGCTGGCGCGGGATCTGCTGAAGCAGGCCGGCTACAAGGGAGACGCGATCCCCTACCGCCTGCTCAACAACTACTACACCAACCAGACTGCGAATGGTCAGATCATGGTTGAGATGTGGAAACAGGTTGGCCTGAACGTCGAGATCGAAATGAAAGAGAACTGGGGCCAGATCCACGATCCGGCAGGCATCAAGGGCGTGCGCGACTGGTCCGCGTCGAACACTATCAACGATCCGATCACGCCGATGGTGGTACAGTTCGGTCCGAACGGTGAGGTCCAGCAGAAAAAAGACTGGTCCAACGCAGAGCTCAATGATCTCTCGGTGGTCATGGAAACCTCAACTGACCGCGGCCTGCGCAAAAAGGCCATTGCCCGGATGCTGGAAATCGCCGAACGCGAAGACCCGGCCTATCAGCTCCTGCATCAGAACGCGGTCTTCACCGGCATGCGCTCGGATCTGGGCTGGAAAGCCGCTCCTGCCTTTGCGATGGACTTCCGCGCCTCGAACTGGCCGTCGAACGGTTAAGCCGAAGAAAAGTGAACGCCCCGGCGCACCATGGCCCGCCGGGGCGTTGACTTGTGCAGAACTGCGGGGAGGTGGCGTTCGATCGCCGGGAACGCGGCAGATCGGCAACCAAAGGATGATCAATGGGAAATCTCGTCGAAATCCGAAACCTGAGCGTCTCCTTCGATGGTGTGCCGGTGTTGCACAGTGTCGATTTGCAGGTCGCCCAGGGTGAGGCGCTGGGGCTTGTCGGGGAAAGCGGCTGCGGGAAATCGGTGACTTGGCTGGCCGCCCTCGGGCTTTTGCCGTCCAAAGCCACGATCACCGGGTCTGTGACACTGGGACAGACGGAGTTGGTTAATGCGCCCCGCCCGGCACTGGAAAACGTGCGCGGCGGACGGATCGCGATGATCTTTCAGGACCCATCCAGCGCGCTGAACCCCGTGATCCAGGTCGGACGTCAGATGACGGAAGCACTAAAACTGCATCGCGGGCTGCGCGGTAACGCGGCCCGCACAGAGGCGCTTCGGCTGATGGATCTCGTCGGAATTCCCGACGCGAAAGGCCGTTTCAACCTTTACCCGCATGAGTTTTCGGGGGGGCAATGTCAGCGGATCATGATCGCCATGGCCTTGGCCGGCGAGCCGGATCTTTTGATCGCCGATGAACCAACGACGGCGCTCGATGCGACGATTCAGGCGCAAATCCTCGATCTGCTCGCACGACTGCGCGAAGAAATGCGGATGGGACTGGTTTTCATCAGCCACGATCTTGGTGCGGTCGCACAGGTTTGCGAACGGGTCAGCGTCATGTATGCCGGGAGGATCGTGGAACAGGGACCGGTAGCGCAGCTTTTCGACCGACCGCGCCATCCCTACACGCGGGGCCTTTTCGATGCGATCCCGCGTCTCGACGGGCCGCGCACGCTACTCGCACCGATTCCCGGCACTGTACCCGATCCGTACAATCTGCCGATGGGCTGCGCCTTTTCCCCACGCTGCAGCCACGCGCAGGATTTTTGCCACAAGGAACGCCCCGAGCTTTTGCGGCAGCGTGACGGGCGGGCGCTGGCCTGTGCCTATCCGTTGCCCGAGGCCGGGGCACACAAGACCACGATGGAAAAAGTAACATCATGAGTTTTCTTCTCGAAGCGGATGATCTGGTCCGGGTTTACACCGGACGCGGCGGCCTTTTGGGCAAGGCCCAGCCCGTGCGGGCAGTCGATGGTGTGAGCCTGCGGCTCGGGCGCGGCGAAACCTTGGGCATCGTGGGAGAAAGCGGGTCGGGGAAATCGACCCTCGGACGGATGCTTCTGGGCGTGGACCCGGCACAGGGCGGCACTGTGCGGTTCGACGGACGCCCGATGCCGGCCCGCAACACGACTGAATGGCGCGCACTGCGGGCGCGGATGCAAATGGTATTTCAGGATCCTCTGGCCGCGCTCGATCGGCGGCTGACCATCGCCGCGCAGATCCGCGAACCGCTGGACATTCACAGGATCGGCACCGAGGCGAGCCGCGCCACGCGTGTGACCGAACTGATGCATGCGGTCGGCTTGCGCCCCGATCAGGCGAAGCGTTTCCCGCATGAGCTCTCCGGCGGTCAGCGCCAGCGCGTGGTGATTGCCCGGGCGCTGGCCACCAAGGCCGACATGCTGGTGTGCGACGAACCAGTCTCGGCACTTGACGTGTCAATTCAAGCGCAAGTGGTGAACCTCTTGCGCATGCTTCAAAAACAGACCGGCCTGAGCATGGTGTTCATCAGCCATGACCTGAAAGTGGTCCGCAACCTTTGTGACCGGGTCGCGGTGATGTATCTGGGGCGGATCGTCGAGGAAGGCCCGTCCGAACATCTTTTCGCCAATCCCCGGCATCCTTACACGCAGGCGCTCGTGTCCTCCGTGCCAGAACCGGGCCGTCGACTTGATGGGCGCGTGATTTTGCAAGGCGAACCGCCAAACCCGGCGAAACGACCGCCGGGCTGTGCGTTTCATCCACGCTGCCTCAGGGCCACCGACATCTGCCGCAGCGGCATTCCTGCGCTACAGCCGCTCGGAACAGACCGCACCGCCGCCTGTCACCTTGTTGCCGGTGAGACCCGCGCAGAGGTCGCCTAAGAGGTTTCTCATGATCCGTTTCATTTCCCTCCGATTGTTCCGCGCCGCGCTGACCGTGCTGGCAGTCATGACGTTCGCCTTTGTTGTTCTACGCATGTCCGGTGATCCCGCGCAGGTGCTTCTGGGGCCGGATGTGCCGCAGAATGTCATCGACGATTTCCGGGCCGACTGGGGCCTCGACAAGCCGCTATGGCGTCAATATCTGGCCTACCTCGGGGCCATTCTAACCGGCGATTTCGGCCTGTCGATGCGAGGGGGGGCGCCCGCGCTCGATCTTGTTCTGGAGCGGGTGCCCGCGACGTTGATCCTCACCATTCCGGCACTGTTTCTGAAGCTCAGCATCGGAATTCCCGCCGGGATTTACGCGGCCCTGCACCGGGACAGCACCATCGACCGGGGGGTGATCGTGCTCGCCATTCTGGGGTTCACCGTGCCCTCTTTTGTCATGGGGCTAGTGCTCGTGCTGATCTTCTCGATCCAGCTGGGTCTGCTTCCCTCGGGGGGATTCGGGACATGGCTACATGCGATCCTTCCGGCGCTTACGATCTCGGTCGGGGGGATCGGCTTGCTGGCCCGCTTTTCACGGTCAGCGATGATCGAGGTCATGGGGCAACCTTTTATCCGCACAGCCTCGGCCAAGGGTGTCAAATGGCGCGATGTGGTTTGGGGCCATGCCTTGCCGAATGCCGCTGTGCCGATCGTGACCATCGTGGGATTCATGGTCGGGTCGCTGATTGCCGGGGCGGTGGTTGTGGAAACCATTTTCTCCTGGCCCGGGATCGGGCGGTTGCTGATCGTCTCTGTGTCGAACCGGGACTTGGCCGTCGTGCAATGCATCCTTTTGTTGATCGCCGCCGTGATGGTGTGTTCGAACTTGATCGTGGACCTGCTTTACGGCTGGCTCGACCCGCGCTTGCGTGCACAGCCAGCGCATTGAAAGGAAAGGTCAGATGTCTCTTGTCACCCCAACCGAAACTGCCCCCCATCGCGTCGTTACCCTGCCGAGGAAACGCCGGATTCCGCTCGCCGTCGCCGCTGGGCTAGGATGGCTGGCACTGATGGTGATCTGCGCTGTTTTTGCCGATCTGATCCGGCCTTACGATATCACCCAGATGGACCTGTCCGCGCGGTTGTCACCACCGGGAACGCCGGGGCATTGGCTTGGCACCGACGAATTGGGCCGCGATGTGCTTTCTCGCCTGTTTCAGTCGGTTCGCGTCTCGCTGGTGATCGCATTCGGCGCCACAATCATCTCGGCGGTGTTTGGCACCACGCTTGGTTTTCTCGCGGCGCAGTTTCGGGGGATCATTGAACATTTGGTGGTGATGCTGGCGGATTTCCAAGCCGCGCTGCCGTTCCTCATCATGTCGCTTGCCGTACTCGCTTTCTTCGGATCGTCCATGATCCTGCTGGTTGGACTGATGGGCTTTTACGGATGGGAACGCTATGCGCGGATTGCCCGCGGGCTTGCCATCTCGGCCGGGGCGCAAGGCTATGCGGCAGCGGTGGTTCAACTGGGCGCAACCCCGCGGCGGGTGTATCTCAACCACATCCTGCCGAATGTTGCCTCGACGCTGATCGTCTCGATGACGCTGACCTTCCCGGAGATCATCCTGATGGAGTCCGGCCTGTCATTTCTCGGGCTGGGGGTACAGCCACCGGATACCAGTCTTGGCAACATGGTCGGTTTTGGGCGCGAGTATCTGACCACCGCTCCCTGGATCATGCTGGGGCCCGCCGTTGTTATCATGTTTACCACGCTATCGATCTCGCTTGTCGGGGACTGGCTGCGCGACAAGCTCGATCCCACCATTCGCTGACTGCTTTAAGGACGAGAGACACATGACAGCAATCACAGGTCATCGCGGGGGCCGCGGCCTGTGGCCCGAGAACTCTCTGACCGGTTTCCGTGAAGCGGCAAAACTCGGGTGCGACGCGATCGAGTTCGATGTCCACCTGACGCGCGCCGGCGAGCTGATCGTGATACACGACCCGACGTTGGAACGGACCACCGAAGGTACGGGCGAAGTCGCGGCTCTGCGGCCCGAAGTCCGGGCCGACACGCGCCTGAAAGACAGCATCGAGACAATCCCGACGCTCGATGACGTTCTGGAGGTCCTGGCTCCCTCTGGTGTAAATCTGCATGTCGAGATCAAGCGGGATGCTGCCGGCCATGGCTATACCGGGATCAGCGGCCTTGTGGCCGATCGCCTCAAAGCGCACGGAGTTGCCGCCCGCTCGCACCTGACGTCATTTGACATCACTGCTCTGAAGGAATGTCAGAGGCTTAACCCCGAGATCCGACGACTTGTTTCCGCGGATGCGGCCTGGGTGGACAAACATGGTGGACTAGAGGCGTTTTTGGCCGACGCGGCGGATCTCGCCGATATTGTCGCCTTACGACACGACTATTTTTTTGAAGTCTTCGATCAGGTGACCCAGCTCTGGCCAAAGGACCGTCTATGTGTCTGGACCATCAACACCCCGGGCCTCGTGCAAGAGTGGCTCTCTCGGGGGATCGGTCACCTTACCACCGACGATCCCGCTCTCGCGCTGATGCTGCGGACAGAGACTGCGAAATAAACCGGGCTGCCAGGCCTGTTGCCGGCGACCTGTCGGTTCTTGAAATCATGCAGCATCATATAATTTCCGGATGTTACGAGGATTTCCGGATGTCGCAAAAGCGGCATTTCAGATGAAACGGATGGCACTCAAACCAATTGGTCACCCCAAGCGCTCACGCCTCAGTCTCTCATTTGGCCTCTTAAGCGCGGACGTCAGACAGGGAAACCGGCGCACCGAAGCGAGGCCGAGACGCTGTTGGAACGTGCCGGGCGGCTCATGAGATTTGGTCGGTCAGTTCAGTGCGCCCCCGCGACGCATCGACCGCCGCTTCCGGGGCGACTGGCGCGTCGGGTTTGATGCCCAGAGCGCGCAGCGCGTTCAGGATCACGGCCACGTCGATCGCCTCCTGCAGCAGCGCGCCCTGCACCGGCGACAGATATCCGCAGGCCGCCGCGATCATGCCCGCGACCGACAATCCGATCCCCGCGATCACGCTTTCGACGGCGATGCGGCGGGATCTGCGGGCGATCTCTATCCCCGGCCCCAGCCGATCTACCCGGTCGACCAGCAGCACGACATCGGCGGCCTCGGCCGAGGCGGCAGCGCCCCGCGCGCCCATGGCCACGCCCACATCGGCCGCCGCGAGCGCGGGCGCGTCGTTCACGCCGTCTCCGACCATCATCACGGGGCCGTTCTTGCGTTCAGTCAGAACCAGCAGAACCTTCTGGTCGGGCGTCAGGCCCGCCCGAATCCCGTCAAGGCCGAGCCCGTCGGCCACGCGCTCCGCCACATCGACCCGATCGCCTGTCGCCAGCAGAATCCGCTCGATCCCCTCGCGGCGGAGTTCGGCAAGCATCGCGGCGGTGCCGTCGCGCAAGGGATCGGCCATCACGAGATGCCCCGTCATGTGGCCGTCGACCGCCACGGCGACAAGAACGGAACCCGCGGCAAGGGCCGCATGGTCATCTTCCGCGCGCCCCACGCGCCTCGCGACGAATGCATCGCCGCCTACGATGATCTTGTGACCCTCGACGCTGCCGACAACCCCTTCACCGGGGATCTCGGCCACCTCAGAAGGCACGGGCAAAACGAGACCGCGCGCCCGCGCCGCCGCAACGATGGCCAGGGCAACCGGGTGCTTCGACGCCTGGTCGAGCGCCGCGGCAAGCCGAAGGATCTCATCCTCGGCCATGCCGCCGTGGCTGTCGATCGATACGATCTGCGGGCGCCCGTCTGTCAGGGTTCCGGTCTTATCGAGGATCAGGGTGCGGATGCGCGCCATCGTTTCGAGCGGCCTCGCGCCCTTGATGAGAACGCCGAAATGCGCTGCCCGCGACAGCCCCGCGACCAGCGCCACCGGAACGGCCAGGATCAGCGGACAGGGCGTGGCCACCACCAGCACGGCAACGGCGCGGATCGGGTCGCCCGTGAACCACCAGGCGGCAAATGCGATGGCGATTGTGACCACCAGAAACCCCAGCGACCAGCGGTCCGCCAGACGCGACATCGGCGCCTTCGACCGCTGCGCCTCCTCGACCAGGCAGACGATCCCGGCATAGGTGCTTTCCGCAGCGCGGCGCGTGGCCGCGAGGTCGAAGGCTTCGCCCGCGTTGGTCGATCCGCTCATGGCCTCGGCCCCGCGCGAGAGCCGCACCGGCAGCGACTCGCCGGTCAGCGCCGAGGTGTCCACAAAGGCCCCGTCGGAGGCCACCGTGCCGTCCACCGGCACCACGTCGCCCTGTCGGATCAAAAGCCGGTCGCCCGGCGCGATCTGATCGAGCGGCACATCCTCGAACCCGCCGTCGCGGTGCCGCATGGCCGTCCGGGGAACGCGGGACAGGAGATCATGCATCTCGCGCCGCGCGCGCCCCTCGGCGAAGCTTTCCAGAAACGTGCCCCCGGAATACATCACCGCGACAACCGCCGCCGCGAGCGTCTCGCCGAAGGCGAGAGCGGCGGTCATGGACAGCGCCGCCACGATATCGAGCCCGACCTCGCCCCGCCAAAGGCTGCGCAAAATCTCGACCAGAAGGGCCGCCAGCACCGGAACGACCCCGGCGAACCAGACAAGGTCGGCCATATCGCCTTTTTCGGTAAAATATAGGGCAAGGCCCGCGAGCAACCCCGCGACCGCAACCACCAGCAGCGCTGTTTTCAGCCGGTCGGTGCGTGTCTCTTCCATACGGCTCATTTCCCCTCGGCTGAGGGGATCGCCGCCGGTTTTCGGAGAAAAGCCGTCCGACTCCCGCGCCCCTTCCGCTGCCATCATCATCGCGCAGCACGAATAGGGCGTCGAGCCCGCGTTTTCGCGCGCGGGCTTGGCGCCTTCGGCGATGCGCAGCTAGCGCACTCGAACACGCCGTGAATCGGCCAGGTCCGGGCTAAAGACCACAGCCCCTTATCTCACATATCCCCGAGGTCGCGAGAAAGGACGCGTACACTTCAACCGCAACAATCGTGACCATGTCGTGGATTGATCTAGAACAACGAAAATCCGCCAAATGCCGATTAACTTCATGACGTGAATTTGAAACAATTCGGGGGTCGGGTTCATGCGCAGGGCCGCCACCTCTTTTCCGCCAGGTTTGAAAAGATGAGTGGTCCGGAACCCGCCCCGGCCCCTGTCGCCGCGCCCCGCAGCAACGTGACGCCGCGGGGCGCGGTAGAGGCAACAGGCCTGATGAGCTACAACATCACCGGCAGGATCGGCGCGCTGACGGCGATGCTCGGCGGTCTTGATATGATTGTTTTCGCATCCGCGATTGATGGGCACGCTCCCGAATTCCGCGTGCGCCCCTGTGGCCGCTGCAATTGGCCTGGGCCGCGCCTGTCTCGGGAGCAAGCGACCGGCCTCGATGGCAGCGCGGCCCGGGTCGGGGCGGCCCCGGCGCGTGAGCAGCCGACGGTCGCAAGGCACAGTTTCGCGCCGACCCGGCCGGCCGCCCGAAAAGCAGGGGCAACCTCACGATGACCAGAACATCGAAAATATCCAAAACCGAACATTCGATCCCGTGGTTCTGGCCGATGGCCAGCGCCATTGAGATGGAGGAGGAGGACCTGCGGCTGTTTCCGGACAACATGCGTTACATCGCCGAGGCCGCGAAGATCGAAGCGCCGCCCCCGCCCGCCCGGCCCACGCCGAACCGGGTGATCCGCAACCTCGACACGATGCGCCTTCGCGACGTCTCGGGTGCCGACGCCGAGAAGACGGCCGTGCCGGTGTTGATCGACGCGCCCTACGCCGGGCGTTCGTCGACCATCGCGGATTATACAAAGGGCCAAAGCCTTGTCGAAAGCCTGCTGGCCACCGGCCTGCCCCGGGTGCCGTGCGCTGACTGGAAGCCCGCGACCCGCGCCATGCGGGATTTCGGGAGCGACACGTATCTTTCCACCCTTGATCGTGCGGTGGACGCGCTTGGCGGGCGGGTCGCGCTTGTCGGGCTTTGCCAGGGCGGCTGGCTTTCGGCGATGTACGCCTGTCTGTTCCCCGAAAAGGTGCTGGCGCTGGTACTGGCCGGATCGCGCGTCGACACCGACACGGGCAACGGGCCGATCAAGAGAATGGCGCATGAGCTGCCCCTGAGTTTCTATGAGGAAATGGTCGCCGCTGGCGGCGGTCGCATGCTGGGACAATACATGCTGGCTGGCTGGAAAGACATGCATCCGGACGAGCAGTATGTCGGCAAATTCATTGACCTGTACGCAAATATCGAAGACAATTCCTACATCCAGCGCACCGAAGAATTCGAGCGTTGGGATGAAAACCCTATCGACCTGGCAGGCCGCTCTTACCTTCAGTCCATCCAATGGCTGTTCAAGGAAAACCGCTTTGCCAAGGGGGAATTCGTGGGCCTTGGCCAGACACTCTCGCTAAAGACGATCACCTGCCCGCTCTATCTGCTCGCCGGCGCCTCCGACGACATCACGACCAAGGAACAGGTCTTTGCGGCCGAACATCTGGTTGCAACGCCAAGGGGGCATATCGTGAAGAAACTGATGCCGGGCGGGCATATTGGTCTGTTCATGGGGTCGCGGACGCTCAAGGAAGCGTGGCCGCACATCGGTGCGTGGCTTCTGGCGAACACCCGCGCCGGTGGCGCGGCGGCCGCGCCGCAAAAGACCGAAAGCGCGCCCCATGACTGACCGCGCCGAAGTCACTGCGGTACGCGGCCCGGTTCTGGATATCCGGGTCGAGGGCGAATTGCCCGCGATTCACGATGCGGTCGAGATCGGCACCGGACAGGACGCCATCTATGCCGAGGTGCAGGCGCATCTCGATACCCGCCACGCCCGTGTCATTGCCTTGCAATCGACGCAGGGGATTGCGCGCGGTGCGCCGGCCCGGCTGACCGGCGGGCCGCTGAGCGTGCCGGTCGGGTCCGCGGTTCTGGGCCGCCTTGTCGACGTGATGGGCCGGGTCGGCGATGGCAAGGGCGCCCTGCCCGCCGACGCACCGCGCCGCCCGATCCACCGGGCCGCCCCTTCGCTGTCCGACCAGCGCGGCCAGACCAAGGTCTTTTCGACCGGGATCAAGGTGCTGGACCTGCTGGCGCCGCTGGCGCAGGGCGGCAAGTCGGCCATGTTCGGTGGCGCCGGCGTCGGCAAGACCGTTCTGGTGACCGAACTCATCCGGGCGATGGTGTCGGGCTATGACGGCATATCGGTCTTTGCGGGTATCGGCGAGCGGTCGCGCGAAGGCCATGAGATGCTGCACGAGATGCACGACAGCGGCGTGCTGGACCAGACCGTTCTGGTCTATGGCCAGATGAACGAACCGCCCGGCGCGCGCTGGCGCGTGCCCCTGACCGCGATGAGCATCGCAGAGCATTTCCGCGACGAAGAAGATCGCAACGTGCTGCTGCTGATGGATAATGTTTTTCGCTTCGTACAAGCCGGGTCCGAGGTTTCGGGCCTTTTGGGGAGGATGCCGTCGCGCGTGGGTTATCAGCCGACGCTGGAAACCGAAGTCGCCGATCTGCAGGAGCGTATCGCGTCGGTCGGGCGCGCCTCCGTCACCGCGATCGAGGCGGTCTATGTGCCCGCCGACGATTTCACAGACCCGGCCGTTTCCGCGATCAGCGCACATGTGGACAGCACGGTGGTCCTGTCCCGGCAACTCGCGGCCGAGGGGATCTATCCCGCCATCGACCCCATCGCCACCACCTCGGTGCTGCTCGACCCGCAGGTGGTGGGCGAAGAACATGCCCGCGTCGCGGGCCGCATCCGCGAACTGATCGAGCACTATCAGGAACTGCGCGACGTCATCGCGCTGCTGGGGGTCGAGGAACTGGGCCGCGAGGAGCGCCTGCTGGTCGGGCGCGCGCGCCGCCTGCAGCGGTTCCTCACCCAGCCCTTTTTCGTCGCCGCCGCCTATACGGGGATGGAGGGCCGTTCCGTGCCGGTCGCCGATACGGTGGCGGGCTGTGCCGCGATCCTTGCCGGCGAATGCGACGACTGGGATGAGGCATCGCTCTACATGATCGGCACGCTGGACGAGGCCCGCGCCCGCGAGGCACAGCGCAAGGGGGCTGCGGCATGAGCGCGGCGGCCCTGACCCTGCGCGTGACCACGCCACTTGCGGTAAAGGTGGACGCGGCCGGGGTGACCTCGATCCGCACCGAGGATGCCAGCGGCGGGTTTGGCATCCGTCCAGGCCATGCCGATTTCCTGACCGTGCTGGACGCGTCGGTCCTGCGCTGGCGCGGTGCGGATCAAGCCTGGCAGTATTGCGCCCTGCGCGGCGGCATCCTGCGGGTCAGCGATGGCGCGAAGGTCGAGATCGCCTGCCGCGAGGCCGTGACGGGGGATGATCTGGCCTCGCTGGAAGCGCTGGTCAAGAAGAAGAGCGCCGATCAGTCCGACGCGGCGCGGCGCGCACGCGCCGAACAGACCCGCCTGCACACCAGCGCGATCCGCGGGCTGATGCAACGGCTCGGCCCGAACCCGGACGGCAAAGACCTTGCGGAGGATTTTCGATGACCCAACCGGACCAGGAACCGGACAGCCACCTTGCCGACGCCGCCCGACGCACACATGACCGCGAGCAGGCCGGAAAGCACGATCCCGAGCCCACGCTCGCGCGCCGCTTCGGCCAGATCGGAGTGCTGGGCTGGGTGATCGTCGGGCCGACGATCTTTGGCATCCTCCTCGGCAACTGGCTCGATCATCTGCTGGGCACGGGGGTGACGCTGACCGCGGCGCTGACCCTGCTCGGCGCGGCGCTGGGGCTCTGGTTCGCCCTGCGCTGGATGCACCAGCAATGAGCGGTGTGGTGATTTCCGCCGGATATGCCATGCTTGCGGCGCTGGCCGGCACGCTTGTCGGCTGGCTGCATTTCCGTTCCCTGCGCGCGGTGACCGAGCGGCTTGTGGCCGGGCAGCTTTCCGCGGTCACGCTTCAGATGGCGCGCATCGCGGCACTCGCGCTCTTTCTCTACGTTTGCGCCCGCTTCGGCGCGGTGCCGTTGCTGACAGGCGCCGCAGGGATCATGGCGGGGCGGGCCATCGTTCTGCGCCGCCCGGACAGGAGCCCGTCATGACCGGTTCCCCCCTTGATCTGACCTATGCCTTCTCGATCGGCGCCCTGAGGATCAGCTGGGTTGTGCTGACGACATGGGGCATCCTCGCGTTTCTTGGGCTGGGGGCGTTCGTGCTGACCCGCCGCCTCGCGATCCGGCCCAGCAAGACCCAGGCGGTGGTCGAGCTTGTGGTCGGCGCCATAGACGATCAGATCCGCGCGACCATCCCCGGCGATCCCGGCCGCTACCGCGCGTTGATCGGCACGCTTCTGCTGTTCATCCTGACGGCGAACTGGTCGTCGCTGATCCCCGGCGTGGAACCGCCCACCGCGCATCTGGAAACCGACGCGGCGCTGGCGCTGATCGTGTTCGTGGCGACCATCGGCTACGGCATCCACACACAGGGCCCGTGGGGCTATCTGAAAAGCTTCGCCCGGCCCAGCTGGGTGATGGTCCCGCTCAACCTGATCGAACAGATCACCCGCGCCTTCTCTCTGATGGTGCGTCTGTTCGGCAACGTGATGAGCGGGGTCTTCGTGGTCGGCATCGTCCTGTCGCTGGCGGGCCTTCTGGTGCCGATCCCGCTGATGGCGCTCGATCTGGTGACCGGCGCCGTGCAGGCCTATATTTTGGCGATTGTATATTTGACAAACCAAGCCCATGCAGTCGATTATAAGCCTGCGTGACAGGCCGGATCAGTCGTCGGACTTCTTGTCCGGCTTCTGCTTCGCCAGTTTGCGCAGCTTCTCGTTGAACCGCTCTTCGTCTTCGTCCGTCTCTAGCTCGCGGGCGGCTTCTTTGAACTTGTCGAGTTGGGATTTCTTGTCACTGCACATAGCGTTGCACCTTTTGAATAACTTCGTCCCTGCCACCCGACCAGACCGCCGGCGTCAGATCAGAATTGAACGCAATCTCTCGGCTCTGTTGTGTGATCGCTGCCTTGTCCAAGTTCTCGTAGATCAAGAACGGGACGACACCCGCAACGTCATGCTTTTGAACCTCCATTGAGAACAAGACCGCACGCAAAACACTCACATCGTTGGTGGCTGGGAAGATGGCGGCAACTTTTCCGCTCGGCGCACGCACCACAATGTCTACCGTGTAGTGCGGCAGCGACGGGATCAGCGCCTCAGAAAATGAAACGCGTTGCTCTGTGAACGTGTCCTCAAGGGCGCTTATCAAGTCCTCTCGAAATGTGCTCTTTACGATTTCCCGGTTGAGGAAGAGCAGATCCTGAACCCTCGTCAAAAACGTCAGAAATGGCAGAGCTAGTTTGGCAATCCGCGCTTTTTGGACCCACTCAGTGCAGAACAGTCCATCATCTTCCGACAACATGACACCGTGCTCTTCAAGCAGCCCAGACAGCAACTCCATGCGGTTCTCAGATGAAAAATCGACACCTTGCCCCTCCAGGTCAAAGAGTAGACTTCCGCTGTCTTCCAAGCGCGCACGTTCACCCTCTACCCTCGCATAGAAACTTAGGGTGTCACCAGAGAACCAAGTGACAGGCGTCGAGATCGCGTAGCCCATCGGGACTTGGCGGACCACCAAACCATCACAGAAGGCGGCGCAGATTTCTTTCTGCAAGTTCACAGTAAGCCTCCTCCTTCTGCGAATCGAAAGCGCGCTGCCGCGACGGTCAGCGCGCTTTCCTCTGTTACATTGAACGGCACCGTGCATTCACGTTTCGTGAAGACAGGCCACGCCGACATAAGATTTTTGTCCCTCAGAACACCTGGGAACGTCTCGTGAACATTACCACGGATGAGGTGACAATGCCAATTCCAATGATCTGCGTGTAGCTCGTGGAAGCATATGACTTTTAACGTTTTCCCGTCCTTCATGGCCAAGGTGGCGCGGTAGTACTCCTTCTCTTCATTGATGGCCACAAGGACTACGAATTGCTGCCGTAACGCTTGAAAAGTCACCACGCGCCATTTCCAGCCGCGCCCCAAGGACAACTTGTTTCGCGTAAGCGGGAACTTCGCTTTCGGAACTGGCCCGGTTTCCCATTTGCCGATTCTTACATCCTGTTTGTCCGCGCGGATAATGTCGGCGACGGTAAGGGGGCTATCCATTGCCATTAGACCGCGCGCACTTCTGCGTCAGCCCGCCGATACGTCAGGCGCCTACCAACCACAGCGCGCAGCGCGATCTCGCCACGCTCCACATCCTCAACACCATTGGCTTTGCGATTGTTGTAACGGAAGTCAAACTCCGCAGCATAACGGTGCAGGTGTTGCTTTCCGCAGTGCTGATAGACACCCTTCATGCCGCGCTTGAAGATGCTGTAAAAGCCCTCGACGGTATTCGTGTGGACCTCCGGGGCCTCGCGACGGACGTACTCGCCAGCGCCGTGACGGGTGAAGTCATGGCCCGCGAATTCATCGGCCAGCTTCTTATACTGGCCCGCTTCGTCTGTGTAGACCACGGCTTCGGCGGCGATGTTCTCGCGCAGGATCGGAACTAGGGTTGCGGCTTTCAGGTCGTCCACAATGATGCTCCTGGCTTGCTTGGTCTGACGGTCCACCAGTGTCAGCATTTTGTGCTTGTGTGCGTAACCACGGCCCTTCTTCTCGCCGTGGGGCTTCTTGGTGCGGTCATTGCCGATGAAGGTCTCGTCTACCTCCACCGTGCCGCCACCGCTGCCCATGGGTGTTGCCAGATCGCCAGAGCGCATACACTCGCGAATGCGGTGGGTCAGGAACCATGCAGACTTGTAGGTAATGCCCAGAACGCGATGAAGCTGGTGGCTGCTGATACCCTTCTTGCTCGACACCATCAGGTGAATAGCTTGCAGCCACAGGTGAAGCGGTAGGTGGCTTTCCTCGAAGATGGTGCCCTTGCGCACGGTGAACTGCTTGCGGCACTCACGGCACTTCCAGAGGCCGTAGCGCTCTTTTCCTTCCGGGTTCTTCTTGCTCGGCTTGGTCCTGACGCCATCAAGGCGATAGGCGCGATCCACCACGCCACAGTGCGGGCAAACCGGGCCATCCGCCCAAAGCATGGCCTCGACGTGGGCGAAGGCGGCGGCTTCGTCGTGCATGTAGGGGGCGGAGAGAACGGACATTGCGGAGACCTCTAACTTGTTGAGTTAAATATAGGCCGTCCGATTGGGTTTGTCAAATATACAATCGCCTATATTTTCGCCATCCTCGCACTCGTCTTCATCGCGTCCGCGGTCGAGGAAGACCCCGCCGAGAAGACTCAAAAGGAGCCCCAACCATGAACTACGTCGATCTTGTCAGCATCATCGCGGCCGCGTTGGCCGTGTCGTTCGGCGCCATCGGCCCGGCGCTCGCCGAAGGCAGGGCCGTGGCGGCAGCAATGGAGGCCATCGCCCGTCAGCCCGAGGCCGCCGGCACCATCTCGCGCACGCTGTTCGTCGGGCTCGCCATGATCGAGACGATGGCGATCTACTGTCTGGTGATCGCGCTGCTGCTTTTGTTCGCCAACCCGTTCGTCCAATAGCGCCATGCAGTTTGACTGGGTCACCTTCGCCCTTCAGATCGTCAACGTCCTCGTTCTTTTGGCGATCCTGCGGCATTTTCTGTTTCGTCCCGTCGCCGCGATCATCGCGCAGCGGCAAACCGAAATCGTCGCCGCGAAGGACGCCGCCGAGGCCGCGCGGGAGGCCGCCGCCAAGGCCAGGCTCGAGGCACGGGCCGAGGCCGAAAAGAACGCGACGGCGCGTCATGATATCCTTGCCGCCGCGCAGTCCGATGCAGCGGCGAAGCACAAGGATCTTGTCGAAGCCGCGCGCGCCGAGGCCACCAGGATCGTGGCCGATGCGCGGGCCGAGGCCGCGAAAGTCGTCGCCGACGCCGAGGCGGACACCCTGCGCCGCGCTCGTGATCTGGCCGAGACCATCGCCCGGAATGCCCTCTCCGCCCTGCCCGCGCCACCCGACGTGGCAGGGTTTACCAACCTGCTCGTGAAGGAACTGGCCACCATGGCCCCCGACCAGCGCAAGGCCCTGCTCTCGGGGGGCGACCTGCGGCTGGTCGCGCCTTGCGCCTTGTCGCCCGCCGATCTCGAGACAGCCAGCGCCGCCTTGCGCCCCTTCGGCATCACCGAACTGGCCGCCGATGTCGATCCGGCCCTGATCGCGGGGCTGGACCTGAAATCCGGCACCGGCATCGTCCACAACTCGCTGGCGCATGACCTGCACCGGATATCGGAGGCGCTGCGCAATGGCGACTGACCCCGGGCTCGAGGCCCTCAAGGCCCGCGTGGCCGCCGCGCAGCTCGGCCCCGAGACCGAAGAGACCGGCACGGTGACCGAAATCGCCGACGGTCTTGCGCATGTCTCCGGCCTGCCCGGCGCGCGTCTGGGCGAGGTCATTACCTTTACCGGCGGCGCGCGCGGGTTCGTGCTGAACCTCGGCGAGGCAACGCTTCAGGTGGCGTTTCTCGACTCGATGACCGGAGTCGACGCGGGCAGCACCGTGACCCGGACGGGGCAGCTTCTGAGGGTTCCGGTGGGCGCGGAACTGATGGGCCGCGTCGTGGATCCGCTCGGTCGGCCGCTTGACGATCTCGGCCCGGTCAAAACCGCCCGGACGGCCGAAACCGAACGCCCCGCCCCCGCGATCATCGAACGCGATTTCGTGACCGAGCCGGTGGCAACCGGGCTTCTGGTGGTCGATGCCCTGTTCGCCATCGGGCGCGGCCAGCGCGAGCTGATCATCGGCGAACGCGGCACCGGCAAGACCTCGATCGCGGTGGATGCGATCCTGAACCAGAAGAACAGCGACATCACCTGCATCTATGTCGCCATCGGCCAGCGTACCACTGCCGTGCGCCGCGTGATCGAGGCGGTGCGGGCCAAGGGCGCCTTTGCCCGGACGATCTTTGTGGTGGCCCCGGCCACGGCGGAACCGGGCCTGCGCTGGCTCGCCCCCTTCGCCGCGACCTCGATGGCGGAATGGGTGCGCGACGGGGGCGGCCATGCGCTGATCGTCTATGATGACCTGACCAAACACGCCGCCGTCCACCGAGAGCTTGCGCTCTTGTCGCGCCAGCCGCCGGGGCGCGAGGCCTATCCGGGCGACATCTTCTACCTGCACGCGCGATTGCTCGAACGCTCGGCCAAACTGTCGAAGGCAAGGGGCGGCGGAAGCCTGACCGCGCTGCCGATCGCAGAGATCGAGGCCGGCAACCTCTCGGCCTATATCCCCACCAACCTGATCTCGATCGCTGACGGGCAGATCGTGACCTCGGCCGCGCTGTTTGCCGGAAACCAGCGCCCGGCCGTCGACATCGGCCTGTCGGTCAGCCGGGTCGGCGGCAAGGCGCAATCGGGTGCGCTGAAGGCGGTGGCCGGACGGGTCCGGCTGGACTATGCGCAATTTCTGGAAATGAAGATGTTCTCGCGGTTCGGCGGCTTTGGCGATGCGGCGATGAAAAAGCGGCTGGAGCGGGGAGAGCGCATCGGCGCGCTTCTGGCGCAGGGGCGCTATGCGCCCTTGTCGACCGCCGCGCAGGTGGCGCTGCTGGCGGCCTTGTCCGATGGCGTGCTCGACCGCGTACCGGTTGACGGGTTTGCCGCCCTGAAGGCGACCCTCGCGCCCCTGATCGAGGCCGAGCCGCAGCTTGCCGCCTTTCGCGCGGCGCCCGACGCGGTTGATGGCACGGCGCGCGAGGCTCTGATCGGCTGCGTCAGCGCGGCGATTTCCAAACTGCCCCTCGGCCGGGCGCCCGAAACGCCATGACCCGTCCAGAGGAAATCCGTGACCGGATGGCCAACATCCGCGAGATCGAAAGCATCGTGTCGACGCTGCGCGCCCTCGCCGTTGCCCATCAGCTCGAGGCGCGCGCGCATCTCGAGGCGATCCGCGCCCATGAGGCGATCGTCGCGCAGGCGCTGTCCGCTGTCCTGTCGGGCGCGGATGCCGGCGGGCCGAAACCGACGGGCGAACCGGGCCTGACCATCGTGGTCGGGGCGGCGCAGGGCTTTTCCGGCGCCTTCGGAGAGCGGATGGCCGATGCCGCGATGGCCGAAGTCGCGGGCGGGGCCGAGCTGATGGTGATCGGCGGCCGCACCCTGAGCGCGATCGTCGAACGCGGACAGATCCCGGTCTGGTCCACCGAAATGGCGCCCCACGCGCTCGAGGTGCCAGCACTGGCCAGCCGCCTTTCCGACATCCTGTTCGAAAGGCTGGGAAAAACCTCGGGCGCCCCGGTCACGCTGTTGTTCGCGGATCCGGCAACGGCGGATCCGGCGCCGATCCGGCGCACCTTGTTTCCATTCGATTTCAGCCGGTTTCCGCCCCTGCACGGATCGCCCCCGTTGACGACGCTATCGGCATCCGCGCTCGTTTCGGCGCTGGTCGAGGAATATGTCTTCGCCGAATTGTGCGAAGCCCTGATGCTGGGCTTTTCGGCCGAGAATGCCGCCCGCGCCGCGGCGATGTCACGCGCGCAATCAAACGTGAAACGGATCGCGACAGACCTGAAGGTGGCGTTTCAGCGTGCGCGGCAAGAGCAGATGACGACGGAAATCATAGAACTGTCCACCACCACGGGCGAGCAAGCGCGCGCTGGACCCGGCGGGCATCCCGAACCCCGGCAGGATCTTTGACCTTTCGCGCCTAGAACAGATCATCCAGCGCGGGCTCGGCATCGAGGCAGTCTGCGAGGCGCGGAAAGGCCCGGGCGCGCAGGACGCCGTTCTCCCACAGGGGGACGTCGTCGACGGTGACCGTGGCATCGACCAGGTTCCAGCTGATCTCGCCCGGTGCTTCGGTGCCGCACGTGTGAAAGTGCAGCATCCGCGGATTGGAGAAGACGGTATTGGACCAGTAGTCGCGATTCTGGCCCTGCGGGCCGAAGAAGCGGCACCCGGGATGCAGGCCGGCGTGCCAGCTATGGACGACGAAAGGGTCGACGCCGAAGCGCTCCGCGACCGACATGTAATGGCCGCGGATGGCTGCCAGATCCCGGGCATCGCCCTCGAACCCCGTGATGCGGCCCTTTTCCACAATCGCCGTGACGTTGCCGGAAAGTGGCAGCACGGCCGGGACATAGGCACGGTTGCCGGTGGGGGTAAGGGAATCCGTCAGGACGACGCGGCCCGAAAAATGGATCGCCGGAACCGGGGCGGGAACGCCAAGCGGGAAGCGGCGGGTGGTGACGTCGGCGATCGCACCGTTGGCGTTGCTTGCGATGCGGGGCGCGTGCCCCTCGACCAGAGTGCCGTTCGGACAGGTGATCCGGATCGTGCGGGCAGTGAACAACACGTCGTCCACCGCCGTTTTCAACATCGTCATCGCCCTGTGCGGCGCACAGCCGAAGTCCGAGGCAAGGTCGGAGGCGTTGCGGGCATAGACCATGATCTGTCGCGGTCCGCCGTCACCGGAAAACCGGCCCTGATCGCCGAGGCGGGCGAAATAGATGATGTTGCTGGCCCGGGACAGCTTGGCAGCCACCTCGGCGGGCTGTTCCATGTCGGGCGGCAGCACTTCGCAAAACTGAACCGTCATGCCCATAAGCTGCGCCTCCAGCGCGACGGCGCTTGCGACGGCGGCATCGTACCAGCCATGGCGCGGATCTTCGTAGCAGATCACCAGAGGGTCGCCTGACTGCAGACCGCCGCAATCGCAAAGCAGATTGCGGGCCGCCGTGGAAAGAGAGACCGGATCTGGCCGGATGATGCCGTGCATGCGGGTCAGGCCTTTCGGTAGGCAAAGGCCTTGCCAAAACGCCAGATCAGATAGTCGCCGCAGGTGATCTGCGCGTTGGATGATCTGTGGCTGGCACCATAGACCTCACGCGCGTCGATCACCGTCTCCGGGTTCGGATCGAAGGCAAGAACCAGCGACATCCGCTCGCGCCCCGAGGAGTTCACAACGCGGTGCGGGGTGGACTTGTATTCGCCGTCGGTCCAGCGGGCCAGAAGGTCGGCCACGTTGACCAGCAGCGTTCCGGCGATTGGCGGCGCCTCGATCCATTCGCCGTTCACGTCTTCGACCTGCAGGCCGCCGACATTGTCCTGGCAGAGCACCGTCAGCACGCCGAAATCGGTATGCGGCCCGACGCCGAACTGTTCGGTGCCGGCCGAGGCTTCCTGCGGCGGGTAATAGACGAAGGAACAGCGCGACAGCGGCATATCGGCGGTCTTGAGAAAGAAATCCTCGGGCAGGGCAAGCCCCCGTGCGAAGCCGCGCATCAGGTGGTGGGCGACCTCGTGCGCGTGACGAAAATAGGCCATCGCGGCATCTTCGAGACCGGGCTGAAAGGCAGGCCACCTGTTGTCCCCGCGCAGGGGATGGTCATCGGGGGTGACGCCGTCGATGTCCTGGAAACCCCAGATGAAGCTTTCCTTCAGGTCGGCTTTGGCATCGTCCTGCATCCTGGCGCCGCCCTGCCCCAGCCAGCCGCGATGGCTTGCGGAGACGCGGACGGTTTCCTTGTCTGCGGCATCGGCATGGAAGAAATCGTAGGCGGCGGCGCGGGCGTCCTCGATGATGGGTTCGGGGATGCCGTGGCCCTTGACGTAGATGAACCCAAGGCCTTTGGAGGCATCATGCAGCGCCTTGGCGACGCCGGCGGGATCGGTGCCGTCGCGAAGCGGAGTGATGTCGATGACCGGGATTTCGTCGGCATCGGTCTTGCGGGCAAGGGCGTAACTCATCTCTGGCTCCTTCTACGGGCGGGCGGGATCAGGCGAGATCCGAGGCGATGAATGCCAGGAAACTGCCGGGCACAGCCCATGCGTGGCGGGTTTCGGCGAGGATCAGGCCCGGGATGCGGGCACGGATTTCGGTGGGTTTGTCGTCGGGGCAGTCGGGCCGGACGATCCAGCCCAGCAGATCGCCCGCGGCGACGCTGTCACCCGCTTGTCTGGCGGGCTGGTAAAGACCGGGCTCTGGCGCGGTGACGCGGTGACCGGCATGGGCGAGCTCGACAAGGCGCGGCGGCGCGGCAAGCGGATCGTGGCTGTCGCCCAGAACGCCAAGGTGGGTCAGGGTGCGGCGCAGGCCGGTTTCGGCGGCTTGCAGGGGTGCGATGCCGACATGGCCGCCGCCGCCGAGTTCGGCCGCGATGCACGGAACGCCCGCGGCGGTCGCCGCGCCGTTGACCGAGCGGTTGTCATTGGCGGCGCCGAGGACCCAGACGACATCGGCCCCGAAGGCGGTGGCCATCGCCAGATTGGCCGGGTCGAGCGCCCCGTCCCTGCCCCGCGCGGCCAGCGCGCAAGGCACGAACCAGGAGGCCCGCCCGCCGGAATGCAGGTCGATGACCGCATCCGCGACCGGCAGCAGGCAGGCCGAGACCAAATGGGCGATGGCCTGGGTCGGTCTCTCGTCGGGATCGCCGGGAAAGGCACGGTTCAGATTGCCACCGTCCAGCGGCGAACAGCGTGTCCCGGCCCGGCAGGCCGGCGCGTTGAGCATCGGCAGGATGATAAGCCGACCCCGGATCTGCTCGGGGTCGAGCGACTTGTAAAGACGATCCAGGGCCACGGGGCCTTCGTATTCGTCCCCGTGGACGCCGGCGAGCAACAGCACGGTGGGCCCGGGCGAGCCCACGATGCACGCGGCGGGGAACTGGTAGACGCCAAGGGGGTTCGCGTTGTCCGACCAGAGCAGCCCGAGATGACCGCCGCGCTTTCCGGGACTGGCCAGGTCGATTTCGGCCTGAATCCGGGAGGCGGTGAAATCGGGTTGCCGGAAGGACGCGGAAGGCATCAGCCCTCTGCCTTGGCATAGTAGCCGACGACGTCGCCGGCGGTGCTGACGCCAAGCCCGTTCAGCAGGCGGTTGACGTAGTTGAAATAGCCGACGATCTGGTTCGCCTCGAGGATCTGGCCGTCGTCGAGCCCGGCCTCGCGCAGGGCGGTGACATCGCTCTCTTCCATCTGCCCGGGGTTCACGGTCAGCTTTTCAGCATAGCGCATCAGCGCCAGTTCGGCACCCTCGAAGACGGCTGCGGGGTCGCGGTCATGAAGCGCCCGCCCGATCCTTGCCGCGCGATCTTCATCGCCGATGAGGTGGGCGGCGTTCTTCCAATGGTTGGCCAGCGAATAGTCGCAGTCGTTCAGGATCGAGACATAGGCGCTTATCGTTTCCTGCAGCCACATCGGGATGGTATTTGCATCGTCATGCAGCGCGGCACGATACAGGATGACATGGCCCTTCATCGTGCTCGGGCGCAGCGAGTGGACGCGCATCACGTTGTCGACGGTACCGTGCGGCGTACGGGCGAGGTTCAGGACCTCTTGCAGGGTATCGTCGGCATCCTCGTCAGCGATCATCCTGATCCAGGCAGACATGGATTTCCTTTCCTAGAGAAAAACTTGTACGCGGCTGTCAACCACACGCGCTTTTATCATCCTGAGCGGGATGCGGGCGGGCGCGGCCCTCGGCTGACCGGTGCGCGCATCGAAAAGCCCCTGGTGCAGCGGACACTCGATATATTTTCCGTCGAAATATCCGTCGCACAGATTGGCGGCCCCGTGGGTACAGCGGGCAAGGCTGACGAAGATGCCGTCGACAGTATCGAACACGGCCAGGTCGCGGCGGCCAAGGGTGACAGGCGTAGCGTCGCCCGTTTCAAGGTCGGCCAGGGCGATCAGGTCCTGCCAGGTCTTTTGATGGCCCTGCGTATTCATGCCCCGGCGATCTCTTGTTCTTGGGTCTTGTCGCTGCGGGGTCTGCGGCCGATCAGCTGCGAAATGATGTCGATATGGGCGCCGAGATAGCCGCGCGGTTCGACATAGACATAGCCTTCGAGCTTCTTGTGCAGCTTGGGAAGGGCATGGAACGGGACAGAGGCGGCGTAGTGATGTTCCGCGTGGTAGTTCATGTTCCAGCTGAGGAAAGCCAGCGGCGCCGAGATGAGGTTGGTGCGGGTATTCTCACGCATGTCGCGGACGTTGGGGCGGCCGACATGTTCGGTCAGGCGGATCCAGCGCATCACCGGCTCGCCCAGCAGTACCGGCAGCCACCAGTACCACAACGGCGCCCACCAGCCGGTCGCGAGGCACAGGATCAGGATGGCAGCGTAGAGACCAGCCATGATGCGGGCCTCCCAAAAGACAGCGTTATAGGCTTCTTTCGGCACGAAGACCTTGTCACCATCGGACATGCGGCCGGCGATATGGCGGGAGAATTCCTTGATCTTGGCCGACCAGTAGGGGACCGAAGAGATGTACCACAGATAGTTCCATAGCGAGATTGGCAGCTCGATCAGTTCCGGGTCATAGCCCTTGAGTTGGGTGTGGGTGTGATGGTCGCAATGTTCGTAGCGGAAATACTGGTGCGGCAGAGCGATGATGAAACCGCAGGCATTTCCGGCCACGTCGTTCAGCCAGCGGGTCTTGAACGGTGTGTAATGCACACATTCGTGCTGTAGTGAAAAATGGTGGACCATCAGGATGCCGTGGACGAACATCGCCGGCCATACCAGCCAGGTGCCCATGCTGAGCCAGACCAGCGTGCCGGTCACGCACAGCGCGACAATCCAGACGGCAAGGCGCCGGAAGGCGGGCCAGTTCGAACGCCGCATCAGCGCCTTTAATTCCTGCCGGGTCAGCGCGCCTTCGTTCAGCGCCTGAGTGATCGGGGTCAGCACCGCTGTGGTCATGGTCAAGCGCCCTCTGGATCTCTTGAGGGCAAATATACTAACGTGAAACTTTTATCTTCAAGGGAAAATTCACTTCGGCTTGGAAATCACCGTCAAGAAGCGTGTGGGTGCTGAATTGATACGCACCGGACCATGGGGGACGGTCGCCTCGAAGGTCAGCGTGTCACCGGATTTCAGATCGTAGACTTCGTCCCCGATGCGGTAGGATATGTCGCCTTCGATGATATGCATCAGCTCGATACCCGTGTGCTGGAATATCGGCGTCCCGGTAACCGGCTGATCCAGCGTAATCATGTAGGATTCCAGATCCTGATGATCGGTGGTGACGCGCCCAAGCTGCTTGTAGTTGTGCCCATAGGTAGATCCGGCGCGCTTGACCGATATGCCCTCTCCGGCGCGGACAAGGGACACCTCGTGGATCTCGACCGTCTCGGCGAAGAAGTTGATGATCGGAACGGCCATGGCGACGGCCAGCGCATTGAGCGTGGAGAGCGAGGCCGAGACCTGGCCGCGTTCGATCTTGGAAATCATCGGCGTCGAGACGCCGGATTTCGCGGAAAGCTCTGCCAGAGTCAGGCCGGACTGGGTCCGTTCATTGCGGACGGCCAGACCGACCAGCAGGTCAAGCCCGTGCTTTTGCGTTACGGCAGCGGTCTTTGTCTGCGGCATATCACTGTCCTTCGAATTGTCCCCAGGTTCAGAGCCGATCCGCCCGGCGAATTCAAGAGCGGGTCTCGACGCCCGCCGGGAATCGCCCCGGCGCCTGCGTGGGTGCGAAAAAATGCGCCGCGAGGGAACGCTGCGGTCAGCGGTCGCACGGTTTGACATGGCGCCTCCTCATATGATCTGCAAGCGACGGCGGCCATCTTGCACAAAAAAAAGACATCCTCTCAGTAAAACAGTTTCATGATGGGAAAATTCATAACTTGATCTAGGCTTGCTGAAACCGAGCCAATATTGATCCGAACAAAGCGAGGGGGCATGGCCACGACCGAAATCAATACCGAAACGGCTCTGCAGAGTTATGAGAGTTACGAGCGCAAGGCACGGCTAAGCCTGCGGCGCCGGAACATGTCTGACCTTGCGCTGTTCCTCGTCGGTGCGGGGGTGATCGTCTGGGGCGTCTTGGCCGGGGCCGACGCGATGCGGTATAACTGGCAATGGTACCGCGTGCCGCAGTTCTTTTATCGTATCATCGACGGAGAGCTGATCTGGGGGCCTCTGGTGCGCGGGCTGATGGTGACGCTGCAGATCACGCTGTGGGGGGCGCTGCTGGCCTTTGCTCTGGGGCTGTCTGTGGCGCTGCTGCGCCTGTCGCGGTCGTTTTCCGGGCGTTGGCTTTCGACTGTATATCTGGAAGCGATCCGCAACACACCGCTGCTGGTGCAGATGTATCTGTTCTATTTCGTTCTGTCCCCGATCCTTGGGATCGAACGGTTCTGGACCGGGGTCCTGTGTCTGGCGGTCTTCGAGGCGTCTTTCATCTCGGAGATTATCCGGGGCGGCATCCTGTCGGTGCCGAAGTCGCAGTGGGAGGCCGCATCCTCTTTGGGGCTGAAACCGTCGGTGACCTATCTGAAGGTGGTGCTGCCGCAGGCGGTGCCGCTGATGCTGCCGCCGCTCACGTCTTCGTTGGTGAACCTGACGAAAAGTTCGGCCATCGTGTCGACCATCGCGATCTTTGACCTGACCAACGAAGGCCGGAATGTGATCGCCGACACCTTCATGACATTCGAGATCTGGCTGACAGTGGCGGGGATTTACCTGGTGCTCACGGTCAGCATGTCGGTCCTTGCCGCCTGGATGGAACGACGGTCGCGCCGGTTGCACCAACGCTGAGCAACCAATCTAACCCAATTTTCAACAGGAGACTCACTATGAAACTGATCCGAAACCTGATGCTGGCGGCCGTGGCCGCGCTCAGCATCGCCGGGCCGCAAGCGGTTCGCGCGCAGGATACCCAGCAGGCTGTCGCGCAGGACAGCGTGATCGAAACGATCAAGCGGCGCGGCGTGCTGAAGGTCGGCATGGCCACCTTCGTGCCCTGGGCGATGCGCGACAAGAACGGCGACCTGATCGGGTTCGAGATCGACGTGGCCACGAAGCTGGCCGAAGACATGGGTGTCGAGGTCGAATTCGTGCCCACCGCGTGGGACGGCATCATTCCGGCGCTGATTTCCGGCAAGTTCGACGTGATCATCGGCGGCATGTCGATCACCCCGGCGCGAAACCTGACGGTGAACTTCACCGATCCCTACGCCCATAGCTCTGTCGGCGTCATGGCGCATATCGCGGAATCCGAGGGCAAGACCTGGCCCGACGATTTCAACGCCACCGACGTCACCTTTTCTTGCCGCCGCGGCGCAACGCCCTGCGAGTACATCAAGACGCATTTCCCCAAGGCAACGCTGCGCCTGTTCGACGACCAGGCCCAGGTGGTGCAGGAAGTGCTGAACGGCAACGCCACGGTGATGCTGTCTTCGCAGCCGCTGCCGGCCTTCACCATCTATGAGAACCCCGATGTCGTGTTCTCACCCACCGACGCGCCGATCGACCCGTCGAACGAGGCGTTTGCGCTGCGCAAGGGCGACCCGGACGCGCTGAACTTCTTCAACAACTGGATCCTGATGCGGACAGGCGACGGTTGGCTGGCCGGGCGTCACGACTACTGGTTCGGCGGCCGCCCCTGGGCGGATCTGGTGCCCGACTAAGCGTTGCGCGCGGGGCGGTTCCGGCCGCCCTGCCCTTTTCCCAAGGACACGACCGGCATGTATCCAGATCCAAATCGCAAGAGCCGCTTCGGCCTGCTCGACCTGATCATTATCGGGGCGGTTGCCGGGTTCGCCGGCTTTCTGTGGTACCGCGTATCGGACGTGCTGGTCTATCGCTGGGACTGGTCGTTCCTGCCTCGCGCCCTGTTCCGCCCGAACGCGGAAACCGGCGGGTGGGAGCCGAACCTGCTGCTCGAGGGATTGTTCACCACGTTCCGGCTGTCCATCTGGGCGATGCTGATTGCCAGTTTGCTGGGGCTGGTACTGGGCATCATGGCAAGCTGCGTGCGCCTGCTGCCGCGGCTGACGAGTTCGGCCTATGTCGGTCTGATCCGGAACGTGCCGCCACTGGTCTTTCTGTTCGTCTTCTATTTCTTCGTGTCGTCGCAGATCATTCCGATGCTGGGCATCGACACCTGGTCGCGCAACTTGGGCCCCGGCGCCGAGCGGATCGTCGGTTTCCTGGTGGGTCCACCCGCGCTGCTGGAAAATTTCATCGCCGGCGTCATCAGCCTTGCGATGTTCGAGGCGGCCTATATCGCGGTGATCGTGCGCAGCGGCATCGAGTCTGTGTCGCAACAGCAAATCGAGGCGGCTGAAAGCCTCGGGCTGCGGCCGGGGCAGGCGTTCCGGCTGGTGGTTTTTCCGCAGGCGCTGCAGGCGGTGACGCCGTCACTGGCCAACCAGTTCATCATGCTGGTGAAGGACAGTTCCATCGTATCGCTGATTTCGGTGCAGGAGCTGACCTTCGTGGGAACAGAGCTGGCCGTCTCATCCCAGCGGCGGTTCGAGACCTATATCGTCGTTGCGCTGTTCTATTTCCTGCTGTGCTTCGCCCTGTCACGGCTGTTCGCCCGGCTGGAAGCCCGGCAGCGGCGATCGGCATAATGGATCAACCCTGCTGTTGGTTGTCGGCGGCGCACAGCCCGTTGCAGAGCCTGCAGCGCAAGATCCATCTTGAGCCGATCACTTGGGGCCCCGCCGACAACCCGCCAGGAGAACAGATCGATTATCACCACGAGATGCCGCCAGCCGCGTGTGGCCCGGATGTGTGAGATATCAGAATTGCTTTTTTGAGTTTGATCAGGCTTCTCGGCCTGGAAATTCTGGTCGATCAAATCGGGTGCAATACGTCATTTCCACCTGGATCGCATCCCGGCGCTCCCCCCGCCTGACGACGGGATACCGACCCTGCGCCGGATGCTGCTCGCGGAATACCGCTTGGAAGAGGCCGGCTTCTGAAATGCTCCTGACATGTTCTGACGCAGAGGTCTGCTATCCTGATCCAGGCGGAATCGGCGGAAGGAATGCGTAGATGCATATTATTCTCGGAGGAACAGGGCGGGTCGGATCGGCTGTGGCGCGCGCGTTGCTCGCGCGCGACGAGTCGGTCACGATCGTCACCCGCAATGCCGATCATGCCGCAGACCTGAAGGCCGCGGGCGCAAAGGTTGCGGTTGTGGACATCCGAGACGTGGACCACTTGCGCGAGGTGTTTCGCGCCGGCACGCGGGCCTTTCTTCTGAACCCGCCCGCCGATCCCACCGGCGACACCGATGCCGAAGAACGGGCCAATGTCGCGGCCATCGTCGCGGCGCTGGAGGGGTCCGGTCTGGAAAAACTCGTCGCGGCCTCGACCTATGGCGCGCGGCCCGGCGAACGTTGCGGCGACCTGACGGTGTTGTATGAGTTCGAGCAAAAGCTGCGCGCGCAACCGATCCCCGTGGCGATCAATCGGGGCGCGTATTATATGAGCAACTGGGCCGGGATGCTCGGGTCCGTGCGTGAAAGCGGCAGCTTGCCCAGCTTCTTTCCGGCCGATTTGGTGCTGCCCATGGTCGCGCCGGATGATCTTGGGAAAGCTGCTGCGGAAAGACTTCTGGCCCCGGTCAGCGACATCGGCCTGAAATTCATCGAAGGACCAGAGCGCTATACCCCGAAGGATGTGGCCGATGCGGTCTCTGACGCATTCGGCATGCGGGTGGAGGTCGCGGTGATCCCGCGTGAGGCATGGGCGGCAACGTTTCTTCAGTTCGGGTTCTCGCAAGAAGCCGCGGCCTCCTACGCCTGCATGACCGCGGCGGTCATCGACGGGCAAACCCCGGGGCCGGACGATCCGGAACGTGGGGCCATCACCTTGCGGGAGTACATAAGAGCTTTGATAAAGTAAGGGCTGACGGTCTTACCCGCCTGATCGTCTGTCGCCCGCATTCCTCCTTTCAGTCCCGGCATCGCTGACAAGGCGCCTGAACGACGGGCATTCCATATGTGACGGCGCCGGACAGTCCGCAACGTGGCGCAGGGTATCACGCAGCGCCATCAGCGCGCGGATGTGCCGATCCAGTTCATCCGCGCGCGCGTGCAGCGCCTCGCGCGGCAGGTCCGGTTCGCCATTCCGCCCGAACATTCCCGAAATCTCATCAAGCGAAAACCCCGCGGATTTGCCCCAGGCGATCAGTGTCAGTTGCAGCAGCACCTCGGGCGGAAACTGCCGCCTGAGGCCATGGCGGCCGGCCGACGAGATCAGGCCGATCTCATCGTAATAGCGCAGGGTCGAGGGCGGAACCCCGGTCGTCCTTGACACCTCGCCGATATCCAGAAGCTTCATGCTTGACCTCAAGTCGACTTGAATTCGTAAAGTGGGCGCTCCCGCTGATTCTGACAAGAGAGACACGCGAATGGAACAGGCCGGTGCCGCAAACCAAGCCAAAGCAAGCCGGGGCGCGCTTCTTTGCCTTTCGCTATCCATGCTGCTCGCCTCTCTGGGGACCAGCATCGCCAATATCGCCCTCCCGCGGCTCGCGCTGGCGTTCGATGCCCCGTTCCATCAGGTTCAGTGGGTTGTCATCGCCTATCTTGCGGCCCTCACGCTTTGTGCCGTGTTTGCCGGGCGACTTGGCGACATGTTCGGACGTCAGCGGATGCTTGTTGCGGGGCTCGTGCTGTTTTCGTTGGCATCGTTGCTATGCGCCCTGGCCCCCAGTCTTTGGCTGCTGGTCGGGGCACGGGCGCTTCAGGGCATCGGGGCAGCCTTCCTGATGACGTTGACCATCGCGCTGGTGCGCGAAACCATCAGCGGCGATCGGGTCGGACGGGCCATGGGAATGCTCGGCACCATGTCCGCCGTCGGAACGGCGCTTGGCCCGTCACTTGGCGGTGCTCTCCTGGCAACATTCGATTGGCGCATGGTGTTCGCTGTTCTTGTGCCGATCGGTCTGCTGGCCACCGGCCTTGCGCGCCGCGCGCTGACACCGGGCGTGGCAGGCGCGAAATCGTCGCCAATCCGCTTCGCCGCGCTTCGCGATGACCACGTCTGGCCCAGCCTGATCGCAAATCTTCTGGTGGCGAGCGTCATGATGACAACCCTGATCGTCGGGCCGTTCTATCTCGGCCACGGGCTGGGCCTGCGCGCGGCGATGGTGGGGCTGGTGATGTCGGTCGGGCCGGTCATCTCGATACTCAGCGGCGTGCCCTCCGGTCGATTGGTCGATGGATGGGGGCCCCGGCGTGTTCTTCGGGTCGGGCTTGTCGCGATGGCCGTCGGCGCGTTTTCGCTCTCGGCGCTGCCCGCGCTTTTCGGGGTCGGTGGCTATATCGCCGCCATTGCCATCCTGACCCCGGGCTATCAACTGTTTCAATCCGCGAACAACACAATGGTCATGGCAGAGGTCCCGCCCGATCAGCGTGGCACGATCTCCGGCATGCTCAGCCTGTCCCGCAATCTGGGGCTCATTATCGGCGCTTCGGCGATGGGAGCGGTCTTTTCCTTCGGCGTCGGAACCAGCGTGATCGAAGAGGCCGCATCCGGCGCAATTGCCGACGGGATGCGGTTGACGTTCATCGTCGCCGGGTTGCTGATGGCGGTCGCGCTGTGGATCACCCGTCGGCAAACAGCCCGGGCCGATCACACGATGCAATAACCGCGCCCTGCCGATGCTTCGCAGTTCGTTCATGGCCGTGCGGAAAATCGCCGATATCGGCCTATGCCGTTGCATGAGTCCGATCATCAAAGGCTTGGATAGGGTAAACGCACAAGACCTCGCCCGGACGCGCCCGGACACACCCACCCGTTGGCTAGCCGTTGAACTGCACGGGAAGGCTGAAGGTGTAGGACGCGTCTCCCAGCCCTTTGGGCGCCGCCGGGAAGCGCCTGGCCGCGCGCACGGCCTGCACCGCCGCCTGGTCCAGCGCCCGGTTGCCGGAGCTGCGCCCGACCGATACGCCGTGCAACGACCCGTCGCGTCCCACCGTGATCCGCAACACCGCGCTGCCCGACGCACCGCGCGCCGACGATGGATAGCGTTTGCGCCGTTCAACGCGCGCGCGAATGGCCGCCCCCCAGCTGGACTTGAGGCTCTGCGCCTTGGCCGGGTTCAGCGTTGCCGCGCTGGCCGAACGTGCCTCGCCCGCCGTAGCGCCCCCGCCGGACCCGGCGGCCCGCTGTGCCTGGCTGGCCCCCGAGGGTTTGGCCGGCGGCGCCGGCCTGGCCTTCGGCCGCGGTTTGGGTTCGGCTGCCGGGCGCGGTTCGGACTCTGCCTTCGGCGCGGGTGCCGGTGCGGGCGGCGGCGGCGGCTTCGCCTGGGGCGGGGTGAGGTCGGGCATCGGTGGCGCGGGCGCCGCGCCCCACCTGTTCAACCCGCCATGCGCAGCGCCATTTCCGCCGATGCGCCCGGCTGGCCGCCCGCCCAGTCCACAAGGCTCGGGCCGGCGCTTACGTCGAACTGGGGGCGCCTGACCAGCGTATTGGCGATCACCCCGCTGCGCCAGGCCATCAGGCTGAGCTGCGGATCGACGATGCCATGCGAGGCACCGCCGTGGTTCAGCGCAAAGATGTTGTGCCCCTCGGGGCCATCCCATGCCGCCCGGTAGGTTTCATCCAGTTTCAACCGCCCGGTCGCGTCGATCTCCAGCCGTTCGCGGATCGGGTCCAGACAGGCGGGCACGAACGGCTCGGCGCCAGTGGCAAGGATGACCAGATCGGCCTCGAGCTGTTCTTCGCGCGCGGCGGCCTCGGCCCATAGCGACAACCGGAACCCCGCCGCTCCGGGCATCATGCGCGTCATCGACCGGCCGGGCAACAGGGCGAAACTGTCCGGCTGGTCGCCCAGATGGGTGCGGCGGTAAAGCTCGGTGTAAAGCGCCTCGATCGTCGAGGGGGTCAACCCGTCGCTCGCCAGTTTCAGGTCGGCCGTCTCTGCACGCTGCGCGGCGGCCGGCAGGCTGCGATAGGCCGCCACATAGGCCGGGGTGAACACCTGATCGACAAAGGCGCCCTCTTCCAGCGGGGCGAAACGTGGGCGCCGATTGATCCAGCTGACATGGGCAGGCCCGTCGCCAAGCCCGAGAAGGTGCAGCACGATCTCGGCCCCGGTCTGCCCGCCACCGACGACCGCGACGCGCCGCCCGGCCACGCGCGGCGCGCGCAGCACGAACTCTGACGCATGGAAACAGCGATCGCCCAGATGCGGCGCGGCGCTGGCCGGAACATGCGGGCGCATGCCCGTGCCCAGCGACAGGTTGCGCGCGGTCACCTGCTCTCCATCGGCGCGGCGCAGGTGAAAACCGCCTTTGCCCAGCGTGACCTCTTCGATCTGCGCGCCCATCTCGACCGACGCGATGCGCTCCGCCGCCCAGGCCAGGTATTCAGAGAACTCGGCCCGCGACACCCCGCCGAAACGGCCCGACGCGAAATCATAGAACCGCTTCTTCGCCACAAGGAAGTTGGTGAAGGAATGCGGGCTGGTCGGCATCAGCGGCGTGACCAGATCCTTCAGGAACGAGGTCTGCAGAACCGATCCCGGCAGCATCAGCCCCGGATGCCACGAAAAGACCGGTTTGCGTTCGAAGAACCGCGCCGAAACGCCAGGCAGGCCGTCGAGCACGGCCGCAAGGCTCAGGTTGAACGGCCCCACGCCGATCCCCGCCAGGTCCAGCGGCCCGGTGTCGTTTTCCCGGCCCGTGGCCGAATGGTCGATTGTCATTCCGATGTCCCCTTTTGTTGACACAGTCGATCGCCGCCAATGGCTGGCTGGGGCTGCAAGGCCGTGGCGCGCGCCGGTGTGACGGCACTGAAGGCGACAACTGCGATGGTCAGTAGAAACGCCGCCCAGAGCGGCAGCGTGGTTGAAATCTCGGCCAGAAACCCGGCCAGGGTGGTGCCCAGCGCCAGACCGGCAAGCTGTGCGCCGGAAAACATCCCGGCCAAGCGCCCGCGCCCGGCCGGCGCGGTCTGATCGAGCGCAAGCGCGAGGTTGGCGCTCAGCAGCAGCGCGGCGCCGCCCGCCAGCAGCACCGCGGCGGCAGTCAGCAGCCAGGGCGCCCCCGGCAGCAGCGCGCATCCCGCGCCCAGCAGGCACAGCACCGCGCCGCCCTGCCGGCCGCGCCGCTCACGCCCGTGGAACCGCGGGATCAGCAGCAGCTGCATGGCAAGGGCCGCCAGCGACGCCGCCATCAGGCTGAAGCCTGTCATGGCGCTGGCGGCCTCGGCCCCCAGACCGAACCGGGCCACAAGGGCCGCGCCAAAGGCGATATGCACCATGCCGATCCCGCCCTGCGCCAGAAACGGAACGGCCAGAAACGACAGCCGGGGCATACCGCCCGCGCCCGTGGAGCGGCGCATCACGAGGGGCGCGGCTTGCAACCGCCCCGCCGGAACAAGCCACAGCGCCGCGGCGGCATAAAGCGGCAGCACGGCCAGCACCGGCGCCGCCGGCCCCAGAAAGACGAGCGGCGCGACCATGCCGCTGCCCAGGATACGGCCGGCACCCGCGATCGCCCCCAGACGGCCCAGCCCGCCGATCACGTTGCCGCCGCGCCCCTGCACCCCGGTCAGCGCCTGGGCCACGGGCAGGACCGCCGGCGCGCTCAGACCATAGGCCGCGCGCGCCGCCAGAAGCACCGCGAACAACGCCGCCCCCTGAAGCATCCCGCGCGCGCCCAGCATGATCGCACCGGCCAGAACGGCGGCGCTGACACCGCCACCCAGCACCGCCCAAAGCAGCACCCGGCCGGTGCGCCCCTCGCCCGCGCGCCATGCCAGGACGGGCATCGAAATCATCGAAACCCCCAGCCCGAGCCCCACGATCAGCCCGAGCTGCCCCAGCCCCAGCCCCAGTTCCTGCTGCAGCACCGGCACCAGGGCGATCAGCACCGACTGATGAATCGCATTCGCCAGCAGGGCCAGCCGAATGGCCAGCGCGGCGGATGGGGTTGGGGCAGTTTCGGCAAATGTCATGACACCCTCTTCCATTACCTTACTATTTTTATCAAGATAATAGTTGATATTTTTTATGGGTCTTTTTATGGCTTCGGGGAAAGCGGCTGATTGCAGGGAAGAACATGAACGCGCATGCACGGAAATCCGCCCAGGAAACGCAGGGCTTTCAGCACGATACCGCCGATCTGGCGGGGCTGAGCGCCTTTTTGAATGCGCTGATGCGCGAATGGGACGGCTGGTATCACCTGCCGCCCGAGCAGACGGACTCACTGGCCCTGCCCGGAGCTGCCGTCGCCCTGCCCGTCGTGTCCCCGCGCGGTGAGATCATCGCCGGGCTTCGGCAGGACGGGGCCTTCCGGCGCAGCTTCAGCGGCAGGCTGATCTGGCGCGGCGACGACGGAGCGCTCGCGCCGCTGTCGGCGCATACGGCCATATCCCTGCTGTGCTTCGATACCGGCGCCAGCCCCGGCCCGGCGCAAAAACAGCGGCAACTTCTGGCGCGGGTTCTCGACAGCCTGCAAACCATCGCCGCCAGCCCCGAACCGCTGCCGGAACCGGCCACCGAATGGAATTTCGTCGATGCCGAACAGGCGCTGCGCTCGGGGCACCCGATGCACCCCAACCCGCGCAGTCGCGACGAGATGAGCCCCGAGGACGCGCAGCGTTTCGCCCCCGAGATGCGCGGCCGTTTCCCGCTGTTCTGGGTTCTGGCAGAGCGCAGTGTCCTGTCGCAGGAAAGCGCGGCCGACCGGAGCGCGGAAGAGATGTGCACCGCGCTGATTGCCTCGGATGACACGCTTCCCGGCGCGCTGCGCAGGCCGCCCGAAGGCTTCGTCGCCCTGCCCTGGCACCCATGGCAGGCGGCGCGCCTTCTGGCGCGGCCCGATGTGGCGGGCTGGATCGCGCAGGGCCGCCTGCGCATCATCGGCGAAGCCGGGCGTGACTGGGCCCCCACCGGCTCTATGCGCAGCGTCCACGGCTGGCATGCGCCCTATATGCTGAAATTCTCGCTCAGCCTGCGGCTGACGAACTCGCGCCGGGTTCTGGCCCCCAAGGAGGTGGCGCGGGGCGAGCAGATGTACCGCCTGTTCCAAAGCCCGCTGGGCGCGCAAATCCGGGCCGAAAACCCGGAAATGACCATCCTTCAGGAACCCGCGCATATCGCGCTGCGCGGCGCCGATGGCGGGCCGCTTGCCGAAAGCATCGCGGTCTTCCGCGAAAACCCGTTTCGCGATCCGGCACAGCCCGGCCCGGTGATGCTGGCCAGCCTGTGCGAGGAAGGCACGGCCGGGCTATCGCCGCTGGGCGCGGTGATCGAGACCCTTTCGTGCAGCAGCGGGCGTGGCACCGGCGAGATCGCACAGGACTGGTTCGCGCGGTTTCTGGGCGTGGCGCTTGCCCCCCTGCTCAGGCTGCGCGCGCGCCACGGGCTCTTGATGGGCGCGCATCAGCAGAACATGATGATCGGCCTTTGCGATGGCTGGCCCGCGCGGCTGGTGGTGCGCGACTGCCAGGGCACCGGGCACCTGACCACGTTCCACGACCATCTGGCGCGTTACGTCCCCGATATCGGGGCCTTCGCGGAAAACGAGGCAAGCCCGGAACTGGGCGACGGGCTGTTCTGCTACTACGTGATCGTCAACAACATGATGAACGTCGCCAGCACGCTCGCACTGGACACCGGCGCGACCGAGGCCGGCTTGCACGACGTGCTGCGCCGCTTTCTTCAGGAACAGCGCGCGACCGAGCCGGGCGATACCGGCCTGATCGACATGCTCCTTACCGCACCCAGCCTGACCAGCAAGGGCAACTACCGAACCAGCCTGAGCGGCGTGAACGAAGCGGCGGGCGATGCCTCGGGCCAGCTTGCCGCCTTCCTCATGCTGCCCAACCCTCTCAGCCAGGAGACACAGAAATGACCCTTGCCGCAGCGATGACCCGCCCCGAGGCGGAAACCACGATCAAGGACGGGCAACGCCTGATGGGGCGCGCTGAACGCCATGGCGACGAACTGCGCGTGGCACCCGCCGCCCCCGGCCCACACTGGGCCGAAACCGCGGCCCGCGCGCTGGAATGGGCCTTTGCGGGCGATCCGGGGCTTGACCGCATCGTGCTGCGCGTTGATGGCCCCGCGCCCGATCCGCGCGCGCTGCCCTGCCTTGTGATCGAGGACGGCGCGCTGACCGCCTATCGCGCGGGGTTCTATCAGGATCCCGGTCTGTGGCTTGCGCATGCGCCGACCGGGCGCATCCAGACCGGGCTGATACCAGGCCCCGACGGACGCGACCATCCGCGCCGCGCCCCCGCCCCGCGAGGGGTGTGCTATGAGCGGTTCGATCCGGTCGCCGGGGTCACCGTATCCTTCCGCGCGGTCGATCCCGAGCGTGATCTGGACCGCTTCCACAAATGGATGAACGACGGCCGCGTCGCCCATTTCTGGGAACTGGCACAGCCCAGGGACGCGCTTGCCGAATACCTGCACGAACGTGCCGCCGACCCGCACACCTATCCGCTGATCGGCTGTTTCGACGGGGACGAGGCAGGCTATTTCGAAACCTACTGGGTGCGCGAGGACCGGCTTGGCCCCTATTACGACAGCGGCCCGTGGGATCGAGGCTGGCACGCGCTGATCGGCGAGCGCAGGCATCTGGGCCGGAACAAGACCGGCGCGTGGATCAGGGGGCTGACGCATTACCTGTTCCTCGATTGCCCGATGACCGAAAACATCATGGGCGAGCCGCGCGCCGACAATGCCAAGCTGCTGGCCTATGCCGATACGATGGCCTACGAAAAGCTCAAGGAATTCGACTTTCCGCACAAGCGCTCGGCCCTGATGCAGTGCCGCCGCGACCGCTTCTTTGCCGAGGTGCGGCTGTGAACGCGCCCGTGCCCACGCCCGTCAAGCCCGATGCCTGGGCCCGCGCCGGGCGCGCTGCGCTGGCCAAGATGATCAGCGAGTTGAGCTATGAGCAGGTACTGGCCCCCGAATGCGCCGACGGAGGTGCCGAGCTGCGCCTTGCTTCGGGCGTGGTCTACCGTTTCGCCTGCACCAAGGGCATCTGGGGCAATCTGCTGATCGACCCCGAAACCCTTTCGCGCACGCCCGCCGCAGGGGTGCCGACCCCGCTGCAATTCGTGCCCGACGCACGGGCCGAGCTGGGCATGACCCCCGCGACCGAGGCGAATTTCCTGCGCGAGCTGTCCAACACCCTGCGCCAGGATATCGAAACCGCCGAGAAATTTGGCACCCTGTCTGCCGACGCGCTGATCGACCTGCCGGTTCATGCGCTGCATGCCGCGCTGGAAGGCCACCCCAAAGCGGTGGCCAACAAGGGGCGCATGGGCTGGGGCGCAGACGACCTGGCGCGGTTTGCGCCGGAAGCGGGCGGTACGTTCCAGTTGTTCTGGCTGGCCGCTGACCGGCGCCATTGCAAGATCGGCACCAGTGACGGCAGCACCGAGCGCGCCCTGATCGAAAACTGCCTTGGCATCGAGGAAACCTGCAGGCTGTTTGCGGCCCGCACCGCGGCAGGGGTAACTGCCGACACCCATGCGCTGATCCCGGTACACCCGTGGCAATGGAACAACGTTGTGCAACAGGCCTATGTGGGCGAGTTGGCCGAGCGCCGCCTGATCCCTCTGGGCTATTTCGGCGGGCGCTATACGGCCACGCCCAGCCTGCGCACGCTGACCAGCATCGACAGGCCCGGCAGCCCTGATGTGAAACTGGCGCTGACCATCCTGAACACCTCGGCCTGGCGCGGCATTCCAGGCAAATACATTGCCGTGGGCGGCGCCCTGTCCGACTGGCTGGAGGGGATCACGCAGGCCGACCCGCTGCTTTCCAGCCGCGTGACCGTTCTGCGCGAACTGCGCGGCATCTGGTACGAGCATCCGGTCTATGCACAGGTGCCCGACCTGCCCTATCAGTTCGCCGAAACGCTGGGCGTGATCTGGCGCGACAGCGCATCGGGGCGGGTGGCCGGTGGGCGCCGCGCCTGTCTGATGGCGGCGCTGCTGCACCGGGCCACCGACGGCACCCCGCTGGCCGCCGCCCATGCCCGCCGCGCCGGCATGGGGATGGAGGATTGGCTGCGCGCCCTCTTCCGCGTCACTGTCGTGCCACTTTATCATTACCTCACGCGCTATGGCGTGGGCTTCATCGCGCATGGGCAGAACGTGACATTGGTGCTGGAAAATGACGTGCCGGTGGGTATGGCGGTGAAGGATCTTCAGGGCGATCTGGACCTGATCGATCAGGACTTTCCCGAACTTGCGGGCCTCGATCCCGAAATTCGGGCCACCCTGCCCCGCAAACCTGCAACCCATATCATTCATGACATTCAGACCGCGCATTTCGTAACGGTTCTGCGGTTTCTGTCAGCCCGGCTGTCGGCCTGCGGCGCGATGGGCGAAGAGACATTCTATCGGATCTTGGGCGAAGAGCTGCAGGCCCATATGAAGGCCCACCCGGAACTTGGCGAACGGTTCGCGATGTTCGACCTGTTCACACCGACCCTGCCGCGCGTCTGTATCAACAAGGTGAGGCTGGCAATCGGCTATGGCGATGATGCGGCGCGGCCCCTGCCCGGCCTGGGCACCGATCTGGTGAACCCGCTTTACATCTGCAAGGCGCGTTAGCGCGCCTTCCAGTAGCCCGAGATATAGCTTTCATCGGCGGTCAGGCCACAGCTTTCGCGGAACCAGCTTCGCGCCTGCTGCGCCTGTGCCTTTTCCCCGGCGAACCAGACATAGCGGCCAGCATCGGGCACCGCCACCGCCTGTGCGGCGGCGAACAGGCCGCTATGGCCCCGGCGGATGCGCCATTCGACCCGCATGCCCGCGGGCGCGGCCAGCGGCTGGCGCCCCGCCGGATCGCCAAGCTCCACGATCACGTGGCCGCGCGTTTGCGCCGGCAGGCGCTCCGCGATGCGGGCGATGGCCGGCAGCGCGGTTTCATCCCCCGCCATCAGCAGCCAAGGCGCGCAGGGGAACCCACCCCCGCCGGGGCCGATGACCCCGACCGCATCGCCGGGCCGCAACGCTTCGGCCCATGCGGTTGCCCTGCCGCCCGCGTGGCGGAACACGTCGAATTCCAGCCATCCCGCCTTGGCGTCGATCTGCCGGATGGTATAGGCGGGCCGGTGCAGCGCGGCCTCGCCCTTTGGCCAAAGGGTCTGCCCGTTGGCCGACAGAACCGGCCATTGCGCCGGGCGCCCGGCAGGGGGCAGCAACAGGCGGAAATGCATCTCGTCCGCGTCGAAGCTGTGCAGATCCTCACCCGCCAGCCGCACACGCAGATAGATCGGCGAGGGGCGCGTGACTGATAGGGCCCGCATCAGCCTGAAGTTCGGCGGCGCGGCGCCCGCCCCCGCAAGGTCGGACCAGACCAGCCCGGCCGCCAGATCGGCGGAATATTCCGCAAGATGCTCGATCACCAGGTCACGCAGGCCGTGCAGCTGCGCGAGACCGCCGGCCTGCAACGTCAGCCGCAGCGCGCCCTGTTCCCGCAGCAGATACAGCGCCCCGGCGGGCATCACGCTTTGATACCGGCCCGGCTGCGCCTGTTCGAACGGCAGGCCGTGCTCGGCCAGTTCGGCCGCAAAAAAGGCCAGCAGACCGGCGGGATCGTACCCGGCGAGTGTGGCGCTTGTGGTGTGGCGCATTCCTGTTCTCCCGGAAAAGACACGGCAGGGCCACGCCCCGCCGCGACGGTGTCAGAAGCTGACGTCATACCCGATCCAGAAGCGGCGGCCCTCGTCGGCCACCAGGATCGCCTCTCCCGTCAGCGGGTTGGTGCGCACCACGCTGGCGGTGCTGTTGTACTGGTCGCGGTTGAACAGGTTCTCGACACCGAAGCTCATGCTGCCACGCCCGACCGGATAGGCGCCGCGCAGGTTCACGCGGATGTTTTCCTCGACCTCGGGGTAGTCTTCGACATCGCGGGCGCTGGCATAGATCACCTCGCCCCCCAGCTCTAGGCCGGAGCCGAAACCATAGCCGGTATAGAGCGTTGCGGTGAAGGGCGACACGATGCGGTTGTTCGGCAGGTAATCGTCGATATCGCCGTCGTCGTCGCTGTCATACTTGCCTTCGGTGTAGCTGGCGATCAGGCCATAGTTCAGCCCGGCGGCGTTGGTGTAATCCACCGTCACCTCACCGCCCCAGACCCGCTCTTTCTGCTGCGACACCGAGTTGGTCACGGAATCGAAGGTCGTGCCGTCATCGGATGTGGACAGGAAGGCCGAGGCGTCGACCCGCAGCGCACCGTTGCGATAGCGCGTGCCGATTTCATAGGTATCGACAATCTGTGCCTTGGGCTTGATATCCGCGAAGGACACGCTGGTGGAGCCGTCAAGCCCCGCGCGGCGGGTGAAGGCCCCCACGTCGGGCAACGAAAAGCCCTGGCTGAACCCCGCATACAGATCAACCGCCGGGGTGGCGTGATAGACGCCGCCAATGTTGAACACGGTGGCCGAGTAATCCTCTTCGCCGCCGGTCACGTCCGCTGCCGGAAGCAGGGCATAGGCCGCCGCCACATCGGCGGGATAGCCAAGCTGAATGGCCTGAAGGCTGCGCCCCAGATCCGACGCGGCGGGGCGGATGAAATCGTCGACATCCAGTTCGAACCGTTCGGCGCGCATCCCCATCGACAGATCGAAGCGGTTGCCCACCGGAACCTCAAGCTGGGCGAAGGCGGCCATGCTGTCCTGCGTCATCGGCGCGATCACATCGGCGCCGTCGAGCAGGGCCTGCTCGACCTCGTCGCGCCCGAAATCGAAGCCCCAGGTCAGCTTTGCCCCGGCGGCCAACTGATCCAGCCCCGAGCGGAAGGTGAGGTTGACGCCGTATGTGTCGGTGTTCAGCTCGGTCTGCGCATCCGCGTCCTGGGCATAGCCGGGCACGCCGGGCGGATAGACGATGACGGCGGCGCTGCCGGTATCGACGTAATACTGGCTGTTGGCGATGCCCGGCTCCACAAAGGCCGCGCGGCGCTTGGTGCTGGTGGCATAGGCCGTCAGCTCCATCTCGCCGAAGCTCAGCGTATCGTTGCGGTAGGTCAGTGTCAGCGCCTCGGACTCGTCCTTAACATCGGCGCCGGTATAGGGGTTGTCCTCATCGACACTGACGGGCCTTGTCAGATAGTCGGTGAAATAGTCGCTGTCCTGGGTGAAGCGCGAGACGTCGAACCGCAGATCGAACTCATGCGGGCCGACGGCATAATCGGCGGCGAACCCCAGCGCGTACTGATCATAGTCGCTCGAGCCGCCCTGCCCCACCAGCGGATCGCCCGCCAGCAGATCGCCGTTGCCGTCGAAACGATCGCCCATTGTTTTGCCGGTCAGTTCCAGATGCAGGCCAAGATCGTTCACCCGCTTGTCGCTGGTCACCGACACCTCATAACCCAGGCTGTCCCCGAGATCGTCCTCCTGGGCCGACAGGCGCACCGATACGCTGGCGGCATCGGCATCGGCGGGTTTCTTGGTGATGATGTTGATGATCCCGCCCGTCGCGCCATTGCCGAACCGCGCGGACGAGCCCTTGATGACTTCGACTCGTTCGACCGATGCCGGATCGATCAGCGCCAGTTCCCGCGAAAAACCGCGCAGCTCGCTGGTGCGGGACACGCCGTCGATCAGGATCTGCGCGCTGCGGCCACGCAACGTCTGGCTGGCCCCCGAAATCGTGCCGTTCGAGGGGGCGAAACCGGGGATCAGCGCCGACAGCATCTGCTCCAGCGTCTTGCCCCCCGCGCGCGCGGTTTCCAGCGCGTCGCCCGAGATGACCTGCACCGCCCCCGGAATCGCGCTTTGCGCGCTGTTGCTCCGGGTGGAAGAGATCACGATCTCGTCCAGCTGGAAGGGTTCATCGCTTTGCGCCAGAGCCAGGCCCGGCGCGCCGGCCGCAGACATCAGGACCATGCGGCAAACGGTCGTTCGAAGGTTTCTCAATCCAGACTCCATCAGTTGACATCCGCGCAGGGCGCGGAAGAACGGGTTGCTTGCTTTTCAGGGGGGTGAAGGGCGGCACCGCGCAGCAGCCGCAGGGCCAAGGTGCCAACGACACCAGACAACAGCGTCGCGGCCCAGAAAACCGGACCGTATCCGAAGGACGAAGCCAACAGCCCCGCCGTCATCGAACCGACCATGTACATCAGCAGGTTCACACCCGACAGCAGCGTGAAATCGGTGCCCGCCTGCGCCAGCGACGAAAAGCGCATGAAAGCGGTGAACAGGCCGACGATCTCGATATACCGGGTGAAGGTGTTCGCGGCCGAAAGCACGACCAGCGGCCAGAGCCCCGGATCGCCCGCATCGGCCAGCCCGTACCCCGCAAAGATAAGCGTGCGCGCGATCACCAGCCCCAGAAAGAAGGCGCGCAAGCCATAGCGCGCGATCACGAACGCCCCCGCCGCCGATCCCGCCAGCCCGACCAGCGCCGCCGACGCCCCCGAGATCAGCCCGATCTGAGACAGCGACAGGCCCGCATCGACAAGGAACGACTGTTCAAGCGATTTGATCAGGCCCTCGGGCAGGCGGAACAGGATCGCGAAGGCAAAGATCGCCCACGCCCCGGGCCGCGTGAAGAAACGGCGCAACGATGCCGGCCGCGCCGATACCGGCACCTCGCGGCGGGCATGGGATTCCGGCAAAAGCACGAAGGGCAGCAGGATAAGCAGCGTGAGTGCCGCCACCACCGCCAGGGCCCCGCTCCATCCGATCGCATCATGCAGCAGCAAGGTCCCCGATCCGCCCAGCAACACGCCCGCAGCCACAGCGCCGCCTTGAATGGCATTGCCGATGTGCTGCTGCTCCGGCGGCAAATGCTCTACCGCGTATCCATCGGCGGCCACGTCCTGTGTGGCACTGCTGAACGACATCAACATCAGGATCGGAAAGAAACGCACGGCGTCGGCGGCCGGATCGAGCAGCGCCAGCGCGGCGATGCACAGGATCGTGACGGTCTGCGCGGCCAGCACGATGCGCTTGCGCCCGATGGCCGGCCTGCGCGACAGCCGGTCGATCAGCGGCGCCCAGAGAAACTTGAAGACCCATGGCGCCAGCAACACGCCGAACGCCCCGATCACCGCCAGATCGACCCCACGCGCGCGCAGGATCGGCGGCAGGGCCGCAGCCACCATGTAAAGCGGCACGCTTTGCGCGACATACAGACCGACAAGCGAGGCAACGAGCGCCTTGGACCGCAGGGCCATGCGAAACCTCTTTTTCTGAGGGGTTGGTTTCGCTGGCAAATGCTGGCTGGTTGAGGAAGGTTTTTAGCGGGGCCTCCGCAATCCTGCAAGCTTTCTGAATAAAATACTCAGGAATTATTTTCCAAGCAATAAGTTTTATTCATAACAAAGCATTATCCAGAATTCTGAGAGCATTCCCGGCTCAAGACACAGAACACCCACCTGTTTCAACGCAAATACGACCCCACCAGCGGCGACAAGCGCGACGCGTGGAACCGCTATTCGACTACAGGATCCGGCGGCAGCTCCGTCCTGGACAAGACACGCGCGCCGACCTCATCCGACAGGGCGGCAGGATCTGGAACAAGCGAGAATTATGGCAGCACGCTTGCTCCGCGTTTTTGAGACATCGTCAGATGCGCTCGCCGATGACCTGCCGCGAAAAGACCTGGACACAAGCCAGCCCGCTATGTTCCCAGACAAGAACGCCTTGGGCACTGCTGTAATCGCCGGTCTTGACGCACACGATCTGCTCACGGGGAACGCGCATGGCCTCATGATTTTTGCCATGCAAGCTTCTGAACTGAACAACCATCTTTCAACCTCCTGTTTCAACTGCCATCAGTGTTGCAGGCCGTGAGGTTTTTTTCGCCCTTTCGCTCGGCTAATCGCCCTATGCTTCGGTATATATGCCCGCCCCGAAGGAAGGCCCGCGCAGCTCGAACAAACGAAAATGGCGGCCACGGCCGCCACATCACCTTTCTGCGTCACCCCGCTGACAGGCTATCCCCTTTCGCTCGGGAATATCTTTCTCATGTGGGCGTCGAACTCATGCCAGGTGATCACGGCCCGGTTGCCGGCATGACCGTGATAGTAAGAGCGGCCCGTCGACGTTGGAAAACCGGCCCAGATGCCTGCCAGGTTCTCCATGAACCGATGCCTGCCGATCCGTCCCGCCAAGAACGCGCCATAGCCTGCATCTTCGAGAAGGATATCGGCCAGAAGATCCTGAACCTGGCTTGAGAACACCGTGCCCGGAGTCAGCCCGGCCTCGCGCACCAGGCGTTTCAGGGTGGGCGGTATGAACTGATAGCGGCCGATCGCATGCGGCTGCCCCGGCGTTTCGCGGATCCATTGATATATCTCGCCGATCGTCATGTGGGTCGGCGGCTTTCCCGGTGGCTTTCTGGCGCCGAGCTGAACCGCGTCATATCCCTTCCGGCCCGCTTCGGTCCAGCCGATCAGGTGCTTGAGATACGCGGCCGGGCCGGAACCGGTGCCAAGCGGGATGTCACGCATCCGCACGGCCCCTGCCCGCTTTCGCATCGACTGATCCAGATGAATCCGGTTTTGCGGCGCGTCCGGCAGAAGGGCGAATGAAATATCGCCCCCCTGCATCCTGCCATGGCCCGCAAGTGAAAACGTCTCGGCCGGCGCCTGCTGCGCGGCAAATATTGCGGACAGGCAAAGGGCGGCGGTGGCTCCTCTCGCCTTCATGGGACACTCCATTCGTAAATGCGACAATGAGCAGAGTTTGCCGGTTGGCCCGCGAGAATTCATGCGCTCAAGCGGGTAATCGCGGCCGCTAAAGCATAGCTGCCCCGCCCTGAAGAACGCCTTGTGCCGGGGCCGGCATCGTTCGCGCCCGCGATCGAACGGCTGATAAACGAGCCACGCCGCAGATGCGCATGCGGCGTGGCTCTTCCCGGCAAATGACCCGTTGGTCAGTTGCCCAGGAACCCGTCGAGCTGATCCCACAGGGAATTGTCGAGCAGCAGATTGAGGCGCAAATAGAACCCCTCCTGATAAAGCGCGCTTTGGCCGGCCACCCGCCCGGCGGCCTTGTTGTAGCCAATGGCGATCAGTGTTCCTTTTGCGGGCGCGACGCCGAATTCGGCGCCTAGGCCGCTTGTCGCGTTTTCGGCGCTGTCCCAAAGATGCGCCACGTTCACGCCGATCTGGAACCGGTCTTCCCCGAACTCGTAGTTCAGCCCGGCCTGAAGCAACTGGGTGGTCGAACTGGCGGAAGCGCCCCCCGAAACGCGGATGTCCTGATACTGGCCCGCGTATTTTCCGTTCAGGCGCAGGTCCTGATCCACCTCATAGGACGCATCGACAGACCACAGATGGGTCTTCGACTTGTTGTACTTCTGCTCGAGACGGTGCTCATACCATGCCAGAACCTCAAGGCGCGGGTCGCTCACCGGGCGGTAGGCGATGCCGGCGCGCGTTCTGATCCGGCGGTGGACATCACCGTTGCGTCGATCCACGGCCACCCGGCTGCGCCCGAGCAACGTGAGATCGGGCGTGATCCTTCCGGCAAGACCTAGGCTTGCATAGTGGGTTCTGCCGCTTTCCTCGAAGGTCGTGTCGAAATCCGCATCGCCCACCCGGTTTCCGTCGGCCGAGGCCCACTTCACGCCAAGCGCGACGCTCGTCAGCTCGTGTTCATCGGCCTCCATGCGGCGCACGTGTTCGATGTCGAGGCTGAGCGCGGTGGTCTCGTTCATCTCCCAACCGGCCGAAACCGCCTGATTGAGCGTGCTGTCCGTCTCGGCCGCGTCGCGGCTCAGTTCGGTCCGGCCGCTCAGCCATTCGTTCAACTCATAGGAAAACCCGAGTTTCGAGCGCGTCATGGCCGTCTCGTCGCCGAAGCTCAGCTCAACCTCGTTATAGGTGCGCCAGCCCGCCTTCGGCTCGCGGTGCATGCCCAGGGTCAGCTCTGTGAGATGCTCGCGCCCGCTCACGGGATGGCGCAGCTGCGCCTCGATGACGGTGCCGGGCCGATCGCGCGGCGTCCAGTGGCCGCCCAGAACCAGCGCCGTTTCCGCCTCCGTGCCATCTGCCTGACGGTCGCGGCGGTACTCCAGCCCGATATCCCCGCGGAATTGGTTGGTGAATTGCCGGGAGTAGAGCGTATCCACCGTCAGCCTTTCGACGTCATTGATCCGGTCACGAACGAATTCGGCCCCCACCAGAACGTCGCTGTCGCGGCCGAGTTCGTGGCCATAGCTCAGCCGAACCTGATCCGTCCCCGGCCGCGCCAGCCCGCCGTGCGACAGGAAATCGCGCCCGGTATGGATCGCCTCGGCGCTGAAGCGCACGACGTCCGACTGGTATTCGTAAGACAACCGGGCCGCGGCATCCGCGTCTCCCTGCGCATCTTCCGACCGCGCGATTTCCGCCTCCCAGATCCCTCCGGCCGCGTCTTCATGGCGGATATAGCCCGATTGCAGCCGCTCGCGGGCGGGATTGCCGGTGGCCGCGTCGGCGTGAACGGCCCGCGCGCCGATGGTCGTCCGGTCGCTCAGGGCATAGTTCACCTCGCCGCCATAGAGCCAATAGCGTTCGGCGCCCTCGGCCTCTACCTCATAGGTGACACGGATCGACACCGGGTTGCCATCCGCATCGAGCTGGCGCACGGGGCTGTCGAAGGTGATCGTGTTGCGGAAGAAATCGAGCAGGTAATCCGTGCCACGGCGCAGGGGCGTTGCCGAAAGCACATCGCCGCCCTCTTCGTCACGTACCAGGATCTCCACCCGCTCGGACCCCTGAACATACCCGCCCAGGTCCAGATCATAGGGCCCCGAGACTCCACGGCCCGGCATCTCCTTCACCATCTGCTCCTGCGCGGTGCGCGCGCCGAACACCGTGACGGAAACCTTGTCGTCCTCCCAGTGCGCACGGGCCCCGGTGGCCACACGGCGCAGGCCGCCGAGCTTCAGCGCGCTGGCCTCGGGTTCGATCGCGATATCCCCGTAAAGGATGTAGGAGCGCCCCTTTTCGACCTTCACATAGAGGTTCTCCGACGATTGCGCGTCATGGCCGCGCTCGGAATTGTCGCCGTAGACCGGGTAATATTCGTCGCCGCGGATGTCGCGGAACAGCCGGTCTTCGGTGTCGCGGTCGGAACTGTAGCGCAGCGTCAGCAGGGCGTCGCCGCGGACCACACCTTTGAGATAAAGCTCTCCGCGAACCCCCGTCGTGGTCTCCTCGAAAGAGCTGAAACGGTCCGGCTCCAGCACGGCGCCGCCGCCGCCACCCAGCGAAACCGCGCCTTCGATGACCCCGACGAGGATACGCTCCTGAAGATCCGGCGTGAAGGTGATGGCCGCTTCGGCACTGCCGAACGCTCCCGTTACGGAGATACGATCGGGCCCCGAAACCTGCGGCGGGATCAGCCCGAACGTTGCCTCGCCATTGTCGAGATAGGCCTGCACGCCGGGCGTGCCGGTGCGGATGTCGGTCACGTCCCACAGCGCGCGCCGCGCATTGAGCGTTACCGTGCCCGAGGCCGGAACGGGCAGCCCGCGCGCATCGAGTACACGCACCACGACAGGCACGACAGAGGCCGGGTTCGCCGGGGCCGTCCGGGGCATGATGATCTCGAACCTCGCGGGTTTTCCGGGCGCGATCAGGCGGATCTCGTTGCGCGCACGCTCGATCCCGAAACCGTCGCTTCCGATCAGGGTCAGCCGGTTTTCACCCGGATCGAGCTTGACCGCGATATATTCGAGCGCCTGAACATTGTTGCTTGCCCAGCTGGTTCTTTCCCCCACCCTGTCGGAGCCCAGCGCGCGACCGTTGAGCATCAGAGACAGCGACAGGTCGGCCTTGCCCTTGACGCGGATGTTCTGCGTGCGCCGTGCAACGGTTTGCCCGTCCGCGAAATCGATGAAGCCGGGCGCGGCGTCCAGCGCCCGGATCAGCGCGTCGAGCGGCTGGCGGCGTGCCGACGCCTCGGCCTTCTCGGCCACATTGCGGGCCTGCCCCGCCTCTGCGTCGCCACCCGACAGCATGCCGGGGGTGATCTGCGTCGTCGTCGCGATACCGGCCTCGCTGCGGGCTGAACGCACGGGCGCGCGCTGCCCCTCGATCGGAAGATCCGCCGCGTTCAGCGACGCCGGCTGCCGCTTCTCTTCGAAATGCGCACGGCGCTGTTCAACCTCTTCCAGGGCCTCTGGCGTGCACGCGGCCACGGCGAAATGCTCGGCCCGCATCTCCCCTTTCCTGAGCGGGATCAGCCGGGAGCCGCCCCGCCGCAGATCGTTGGTCCGGGTCACGCCGACCTCGGTGCCTCGGGGCAGCGTCTCGCTCTGCACGAGGAACGCATGGGTAACGGGGCGCAGGCCGTAGAGCAAATATTTACCGTCGATATCGGTGACGACCGAAAGCCCCTCCTGGGTGACGATCCGCACCCCCGGGATACCGGGTTCGGATGCGCCGCCGCGAATACCGTCACCATTGCAATCCATGAACACCGACCCGACGACGGTGCCCTGGCGCGCGAAAACGCCCCCGGAATTGTCGAGCCGGACCATGGCCCGCGCGACGGGCGACTGGCGCGGCGTGCCCGTGCCCGCCTGCCGGCCCGAAAGCACGGCGGTGTTCTCGTTGCGGCCTTCACGGGCGGCGGCGGTGAAATGCATGACATAGCTCAGCTCATGGCTGGAAAGCGGCCCCAGCGTGCCGAGCGCATAGACCAGATCGCCGCTTTGATCGGTGGCGGGATCGGCCAGAGGCTGACCGTTCAGCACGGCCGAGCCCGGAACGAGCGTGACGCCGTGGGGCGGCCGGTCTAGCAATTCGGCACCGATCAGGGCCTGATGCATGTTGTTGGTGAAGCTCAGCGTATAAATCACGTATTCGCCATTGGAAACGCGTTCACGTTCGGCCGCTTTCCGCAGCGACAACGGCGCGCCGTAATGCGGATCGACGGGGATGTCGGATACGAAAAGCAGGCCCCCCCCGTGATCGAAGGCGGCGCCATAGCCGGCCTCTGTCATCCGGCGGCCCTGCCCGGGAAAATCCAGCCGGACCGACGGGAATTCCCAGGCCGGCGCATCGACCACCGCATAGCGATAGCGGCCGGCGGGCATGTCGCCGAAGGCGAAGAACCCGCGCGGGTCCGTCATGCTGCGGGCCAGTTCCGCGCCGGTGGCCGCATCGACCAGGGCGATGGCAATCCCGTCGATGGGCGCGTTTGTCACCGAGTTGAAGAGAAAATTCCCCGGATTGATCAGCAGATCATCCTCGAGGGCGGCACCGGCGCATTGCGTGGCCGCGACCAGCCTATCGCCATGCTCGGTCGCCATGACATTGTCGCCGGCCAGGGCAAGCTCCATCCGCGCAAGCGGGAGCGCCGCGGTCAGGAATACCCCCGCATTCGGGGCGATCTCGGTTGCCGTGAGCGTTTCGACATCCCCGGTCAGCACGCTGCGAACCGTGATCACGGCACTGTCGACGCCCGCAGACAGGTTGCAGCCGCCGGCGGTCAGCCGCAGGCGCGTATCGCTCCCCGGGCTGGCGTGGGGCTGCGCGGCGCCCGTTTCGGGGCTTTCGAACCGAAGCTCGCCCGAACCGGAATTCTCCCGGCTGTAGACAGTCGTGTTCGAAGCCAGAACGATGCCGGAGTCCTCGCCTTCCAGAAAGGTCGCGGCGGTGTTTGCGATGCTGACATCGCCCAGAGCGGCAGGCAGGCGCACCGAAAACGCGGGATCGCTCGCATGCCCGACGGGGTAATCCCCCTCCATGAAAAACGCGACGGCGTCGATTTCCCCGGCCACGCCTGGCTGGGCGGTCCGGTAGTCCTGCGGGGCGTCGCCGCTGCGGTGAAAGAGCGGCAGCAGGCCGCCCGGGTCGGCGATGCTGACGAATGTCGTGTTCAGCGGGATCGCGTCGCGCACCAGCACGCCGGAACGCACCTCGCCGTCGATGCGGATCGGCGCGTCGCCGATGGCGGAATAGCCCGGCACGTCAAGTTCGGAATTGTTGCGCAGGCGCAGCGTGTAGGTAAGAAGCGCCGCAGTATCGGTTTCCCGGATCGACTGCTCCTTTTCAAGCTCCAGCGCGCCGCTGACAATCTTCGTCACCCCGAGCGCCTCGCCTGCGAGGTCCGCATCCGCTGTGGCGCCCTCGGCGGTTGTCGCCGTGACCGTCAGGGTCGACCCCAGCGTGGCGCCCGGCGCTGCGTTGAAGGAGACGCGGAATTCGTAGATGAGCTGAACACGTTCGCCCGCCAGCAGGGAAAAGGGGGTGGAGAGATCGAACGCCGCCTCGCCCTCATCAATGCGGCCATTGCCATTGAGATCCGGCACCAGCCGGGCCTCCCCGATCAGCCCGGCGCCGGCCCTGTCTTCGACGGCCAGCGCCGCCTCGAGCGGCACGTTGCCGGTGTTCAGCACCTCGAAGTAATATTGTGCCATCGCGCCGCGGGTCAGGAGCAGATCGGAATATCCGATGACCTCGATATCGGCGACGGCCGCCACCCTTGCCTCGACCGCGTTGGAAAGCACCGTTTCGACGATCCCCAGAGCGGTGTTGAAATAGCTCGTCTGGGCGATGTTGCGGATCAGGGCGCCGGCGGGCGCGGGGTCTGCTGCCGCGGTTTGGGGGAGAAGAGCAAGCATCAGTGCGGCAGCCCGAACCGATATCGTGGCGCGTGCGCCGATTGTCTGAAGAAAACTGCGCATCAGCTTGCTCCTTGCAAAAAAAATGAACTTCGGGGAATGAGGCGCCCCCGGAAGGGGGACAGGCCGGGGGCGCCAGGGGGTCGCTTACTCGCTCACCTTCACGGTGAACTCGAGCCGGGCGAACCCGCCGGGCAGAACCGAGCCATGATCGCTCGACACGTTGGTCGAGGTGATCGTGGCGGTGCTGCCTGCCGGGAAGAGGGCTTCGCCGCATGCGCCACCACAGTTGGTGATCGATGTGTAGGCCGGTGCCGCGTCCGAGATGGTCACGTTCGTGGCCGTGGCCGCGCCGGTATTCTCGGCCTCGACCAGATAGCGGATGCACTGACCGGGCGCGACGTCCTGACGGGTCTTGGTGAAGGTGCCCACCGAGCCGTCACAGTTCGGATCGACATACTGATACTTGCTCAGCGCCATATCGCCCGAGATGATGACGATCCGGTCTTCCACCGCGTTGTCGGCGGTGTTGCCATCGGTCGCGGCGCCGCTGTTGAGCGCGGTTCCCAGGCTGAGCGTGCCGATCTCCGAAACGCCCGTGGTTGCCGTCGAGGGCGATTGCACACGGTAGATCACCGAGATGCTTTCACCGGGGGCCAGACCGTTCACACCGGCCGAAACCCCGTCGGTCAGATCGTTGAAGTTGTCGATCACCGGCTCCGAGGCATCAAGCACGCCGTTGCCGTTCTGATCCCAGAAGATGGCGCCCGAGAAGTTGGTGAGACCACTTTCCGCGATCGAGCCTTCGGTAACGGCCACGTTGCCGTTGTTGGTGATCGTATGCAGCAGATCGACGATCCCGCCGGGGGCTGCCTGTGCGCTCTGGTCGTCGATGATCTGCACGTCAAAGATCTCGTTGACCGTCACCTGGTTCACGATCCGGTCGCCCTGCCCCGAAACCGACGAGACAAGCGCGATATCGACCAGCGTATCACCCGAAAGGGCATCGTCGGTCGGCGTCACGATCACCTGGAAGGCCTGGCTGCCACCGGCCGGAATGGTGCCGGTGTTGCTGACCACCGAACCATCGGCGAGGCGGAACTCGACCGTCCAGCCTTCGGGCAGCGGCTGCGCCAGCGACAGGTTATAGCTGTCGGACACGGGGCCTTCGTTCTGGACGACCATGTCGAAGGTCACCGGCTGGCCGGGATCGGTGGCGCTGGTCACCCAGGGCGCGCCGGCATTCGTCGGTGCCGCGCCATCACCTTCGGCGCCTGTCACCGCATTCTCCAGATCGACCGAAGCCGCGAGAACGGCGCCGGTGAACTCGGCGGTCGAGACATCAGAGACACCCGAACCATCCGAGGTCGTGGTGACGGTGGCGGTGTAGTTGGTGCTCGCCGTCGGCGCCAGATCGGTCGGAAGCGTCGCGATCAGGGTCACCTTGGCGCTTTCGCCGATGGCCAGCGGCCCGACCGACCCGACAACGGGCGTCACGCCATCGGCCCCGACGAAGCGGAAGGTGGTGCCGGCGGGGAAGTCCACATTGGCGACCTGAAGCGACAGGCTGTCGGCCTGGTTGGACAGGTTCGTGAGCACGAATTCCTGCTTGATCACGCCGCCCTGATAGACATCGCCCGCTTCGGTCACGACGTCGTTGCTGGCTGCATCGTCATCGGTTGCCGAGGCGATGGCGGTGTTCGCCGAGCCATCGGCGTTGATGGCCGTATCCGCCACGGCAACCGCATACTGGTTGTCGACCACGATCGAAGCGGTGTTCGACGGCGGGAAGGCCACGCCGTTGACTTGCTGGCTGGCGGTATTGGTGATCACGCCGGCATTGGCGGTGCTGGCCACGACCGCCTGGAAGGTCACGCTGCCCGACCGACCCGACCCGACCGAGGACAGCGAGAAGTTGACCGTCTGCGCATCGTCGTAATCCCACGCCAGGGTCTCGCCCGCGCCGTTCGTGGCATCGACCGAGGTGGAGGCATTGTTATCATCCAGAGCACCGGCGGCATCCGACCAGCTCGCCGATCCCGGCACATAGGTCAGGTTGCCCTCGAGAATATCCTGCACCACGTAGTTGTTCGCGGCGGTCAGGCCCGTGCTTGAATAGGTCAGGGTGATGGTCACGGTATCGCCGGCATCGATGATGTTGGGATTGCCGCCCGACGCTGCATCGGCCACCATCGACTTGACCAGCTCCACGATGGCATCGTTCGAGATCGTCAGCGTATCCGTGTTGACGCTTGTTTCGGCACCATTCAGAGCCGACACCGCCGTGACGGTGATCGTGTCCGATCCGGTCGCGGTCGAGGGCACGGAGGCTTCGATCACCACGCCGAACTGCTCGCCCGGCGCCAGGGTGGGCGTTTCGGTCAGCGGCGTCGCGCTGTCGGCCACGCCGTCCATGTTGGCGTCGGGGTAGAAGACCAGCTGCGAGGTATCGAGCGTGCCGCTGTCATCCTCGACGGCGGTCAGCAGGAAGTTGTCGGGGCCGTTGCCTTCGTTGGTGATGATATGCGGCAGGAACGCCTTGCCGCCCGGCGCGATCGTCTCGGTGTTGTCGGATGTCAGCGTGACACCGGCCACCTGCTGCACGATCGTCTCGACCGTGTTCGAGGTCACGGTGATCGTGTCGCCGGCCGAGTTCGTATAGGTCGCCACGGCCTGGTTGCCGATGACAGAGCCCGCCTCGGGCGCGGCTGCGAAGGCTGCGGCCCCGACAGCGGCACTGAGCGCCACGGCGCTGGCAGAGCGCATGAAAAGGGATTGATAAGTCACTGTTTAATTTCCTCTGTTCCAGGATTTTGGGTTAGGAGAACGGACCCGGCGGGCCGGATCAGTCGACGCGGACGCGATAGGTGTTGAGGGCGCTTGCGCCCGGCTCGAGCAGTTCGGAAAAGACCCACCGGACAGCGGCCACGGCCTCTTGGGGCAGCGGCTCTTCGCGCAGGGAGCCATCCGCGTCGGCAACCTTGCGCATCGCCGGCAGGGTCGACCATTCAAGCCCGTCCTGTTCGGGGTCGAGCTCGGCCTGCACTTCGAAAACGGCGGCCACCGAAGTGGTTTCGCCGCCGATCTGCAACGAGACACCCTCGGGCACGGGGGCCGCGATGACGATGCCGCCCATGGCGGCTTCGGTCATGTTCTCGTGGTGCAGCTGATAGTGGATGACTTCGCCGGGCCGGACCGTGCCGCGCTCGACAAGTTGTTCCTGCCCGTCGTCACCGGTTTCGACGACAAGAAAGGAGAAGGTGCTGGAAAGGGCTTCTGCGAAGGCTGGCAGCCCGACCAGAGACAGCGCCACCCCGGCCAGCACGGCCCGGGAGGTTCTGGGGATTTGAACAAACATCTACATCTTCCCATAAAGGCCGGAGCGAGCGCCGGCGGTTGCGGTGAACGGGCTCACGAGCGGAGCCGTCCTACGCACATGATTTCGGGAAAGACGCAGGGATGCATTTGCACTTAGGTCTAAGTGCTTGAGCGTGCAGGCAGTTCTCTAACCTTAAGGATAGTCGCGGCTACCGCACCGGAAGGCGCTATGGCGCATTCGGACGGGTGCCGAGGCCGCCGGGCGGGGGCACACGAACGCCGGCGGCTGGCGGGGCGGGCCTGTCCGGCCCCATGCCAAAGGGGGCGCTCGTGATGCGAACGCCCCCTTGGCCGAAAAGGATAGTTGCGGAACTTGTGGCTGATCTAGACGAAGCCGGCGTCGCGCGCGATCATCGCCGCGTCCGTCCGGTTCTTCGCATCGAGCTTTCGGCAAAGCGACTTGACGTGCAGCTTGATCGTCACTTCCTGAAGATCGAGGTCTCGTGCGATCTCCTTGTTGGATTTCGCGCTCATCAAGCCCCTTAGAACCTGTTTCTCACGATCCGAAAGTGCTTTTTCGAAATCGGTTTCCTCGGGGCTGTCCTTGCCCGACATGAAGTTCACCGGCGCATAGGTTTCGCCGGCCGCCATGAAGCGCACGGCGTTGACCAGTGATTTCGCCGGCAGGGTCTTGGGCAGGAACCCGATCGCGCCCATTTCCAGCGCCCGCTCGGCGATGAGCCGGGTCGCGGTGCCCGAGATCAGGCCGACAGGTTTGCCGCCGTTCGCCTCTAGCGCGATCTGCAACCCGTCCAGCCCTTTCATCCCCGGCATGGTGTAATCCAGCAAAACCAGATCGAAGGGCCCCTCGGCCCTGATCTTCTCGAGCGCCTCGCTCAAATCGCTTGCCGCCACCGTATTGGTCGCGCCATCGGCATCCAGGAACATCGCTATGGTCTCACGGACCATATCGTGATCATCGGCGATCAGTATCTGCAAAGTCATTCTTCGTTATCCTCCAGCGCCGCCACCCGGTTGGAGTGATCTTACTGATAGAGCGGCTTTTTCGCAAAGAACAGTGTAGATCGCACGCTCCCGGCTTTCCTGTACCAAATTCTCCGCGAACTATACCTTCGTATAGGGGAAATGATCTTCTGATCACTCACGACTTCCCGCCAAGGGCCCTAAAGTCGCCTCATATCTTTGAAAGAAGGGGCTCCGAAATGAGTTGGCAAAGGTTTTTCCGAGCGGTTTTGGCATGGGTTTGCAGCATCGCATTCGTCGCGGCGGCAAGCGCGCAGGGCCCCGTTGTGCTCCTGGTGACGGTGGGCGACACGCGCCACGCGTTCAACCTGGAGGATTTGCAGGCCCTGCCCGCGTCGTCCTTCCAGACGACGACAATCTGGACGGAAGGCGCGCAAACCTTCCGCGGCGTTTCGCTGAAGGCCCTGCTGGAGTCACTCGATGTAACGGAAGGCGTGATTCACGCGACGGCGATCAACGACTATTCCGTGACCATCCCGATGACGGACGCAACAGCCGACGGGCCCATCATCGCCTATGCCGCGAATGACGCCCCCATGTCGCGCAGGGGCAAGGGCCCGCTCTGGATTGTGTACCCCTATGACAGCGATCTGAAGTTTCAGACGGAAACCATCTACAGCCGGTCGATCTGGCAGCTGGACCGGCTTACAATCGAATAAAGTCACGGCTTGGGAGCATTGATGGGCGACAAGACAAATCCGGTTCCGCGCGGCACATGGGTCAGATACCTGCTGGTTCTGGCGCTGTTCGCCGGGATGATTTTCTCGGGCTATCTCGCCTTCAATGTCTGGAACAGGATCCGGGCGCTCGACAGTGCGCAGAAGGATCATACCGAATGGGTCTTCTCGCAGCTCGAGATCGAATACCTGAAGCTGGACCGCGCCCTTGATCAGGCACGATCCGGCGCGCCCGAGGATCTGGAGAACCTTCGCAAGCGGTTCGACATCTTCTTCAGCCGGGTGGAAATCGCCGAGAGCCTCCAGAACACTGGAAACGTGGCACCCGAGATCCTTCGGCTGCGCCGCATGCTCGACACGCAGACCGCGCTGATCGATACAGGCGATGCGCCGCTCTTCGACGGGTTGGACAGGCTGCAGCGCGCTCTGCGCCAGGTCGAAGAGGTTCCGAGGGACATTGCCCTTGCCTCCATTGCCATCGCCGCCGAAGCCGCGCAGACCGAACGGCAAAAGATCGTCCGGCTGATCGAGATACTCGTCCTGGTCGTGCTGGTCGTCACCATCGCCCTTGTCGGCGCGATCATACGTCTTTCACGCCAGGCCACCGCGCTGAACCGGACCTCCCGCCAGGCCGAGGAAAACCACCTGAGATTGGCCACCACGCTGCGCGCCTCTCTGGATGCGGTCGTGGTTATCGATGACGAGGGGCTGATCAGGGATTTCAACGGCTCGGCCGAAGAGATATTCGGCCTCTCCCGCGCGGCCGCTCTGGGCCAGAACTTCATCGAGCTTCTCATCCCCCCCCACCTGCGCGAGCAGCAACGCCGCAATCTCGCGGCCTTTCGCTCTACCGGTCAGACTTTCTTTGCCGAAGCCGGGCGGCGGGAACTCGAGATGATCGATTGCCGCGGCCGCGTCTTTCCGGTCGAGTTGTCGGTCTCGCTTGCGCGTTCGGCCGACGGGCCGATATTCGTCAGCTATATCCGCGACATAACCGACAAGCGGCAGAAAGAGGCGGAAATCACCCGCGCCCGGGACGAGGCGCTTGCCGCCTACTCCGAGAAATCCCGGTTTTTCGCCATGATGAGCCATGAGATGCGCACCCCGCTGAACGGCGTGCTCTCCGCCCTGCAGCTTCTGAAAGACGGCCGCCTCGATGATGAGCAGCAGAAATACCTCGACGCGGCCATCACCTCCGGCGACATCCTGCTCGGCCATATCAACGACGTACTCGCGATCGAGCGAAGCGAGGCGGATACGGACGATCAGCAACTGCAGCCCTGTGACCTCACCGCGCTGACATCCGGCCTGATCGGCACGATCGATCCCCTCGCCAAGACCTCGGGAACGCGGCTGCATCTTGATCAGAGGGGCCTGAACGACCGGCCGATCATGACTGACCCGCGCGCGATACAGCAGATTCTGGTGAATCTTCTCAGCATCGCGATCAAGTTCAGCCCCGACGGAGATGTCACGCTGCGCGCCTTCTACAAGACATCCGAAGACGACAGCGGCGGGATGGCGCTGCATCTCGAGGTCGTCGACGATGGCCCCGGCATCCCGCCTGAAGACATCGAAAGGATTTTCGAGGATTTTGTTTCGCTGGACAGCCGTTACGAGCGGCGCACGGGCGGAACCGGCCTGGGGCTCGGGATCGTCCGCCGGCTGGTCAGGCGCCTCGGCGGCGAAATCCATTGCGCGTCGGCCCCCGGCGCGGGCGCCCGTTTCACTGTCCGGTTGCCCGCCACCCCGGCCGTGGCGCCGGCCCTTCCCGCCCCGCCCTTGCCGGTAGTCGCGCAGGCGCGGCGTGCCCCCCTGCAACTGCTTGTCGTGGATGACAATGAGATCAACCGGGATCTGCTTCAGGCAATGTTGAAGCGGCTGGGGCATCAGGTCACGCTTGCCACCGGTGGCCGGGAGGCCGTGGCGCTGGCCGAAAACACCAGGTTCGACGTAATTCTTATGGATATCTCCATGCCCGGGATGAACGGCATTCAGGCAACCCGGGCGATCCTGTCGGGCACAGGGCCGAACAGAAAGACCCCGGTTCTGGCGGTCACGGCCCATGCCCTGCCCAATGAGCGCGAAGAGTTCAAGGCGGTCGGCATGTCGGGTTTGCTGCTCAAACCGCTGGACATGAAAGCGCTCGATACCGCGCTGAGCGACCTGGCATCGGCGAACGGGGCGGCCGTCACCGGGGAATGGGGCGCCGCGGCCCCGGAACACGCGTTTGACCGGCCGGTTCTCGACGAAACCCAGGTTTCGGAGCTGCTCGAGGTGCTGGGGCGAGACAAGCTTTCCGAGCGTCTCACGACCCTGGTGCAGCGTGTGGATCAGGATCTTCCCGCCCTGGTTGGCGCCCAGGCGGTGCGGGATCTGCAAATACGTTCCCATGCCATGGCGGGCATGTGCGGGATGTTCGGGGCGGATCGTCTGCACGGCCTGCTCGAAGATATCGAAACGGCCTGCAAGGACGGTAACGCGCAAAAGGCGCGCGCGCTCGTGGAACTGCTGCCGGCCGCATGGCACCACACGCAATCCGCATGGCGCCAGAGAATTCTTCAATAACACAATATTCTAAAGCAAAGTGTTCATGCGTTGCATGAGGTGGAAACGCCTCCGCCCGGCCACCCGTGGCAAAGCCATGCACTATCCCTTCGCATAGCCCGAATATACCACCGCCCCCGCGCCGCCCGCGGCAGGCTGGTCTATAGTAGATCCACATTCCGGCCCGAAAGCGGGATGTCAGAAGGCAAGCGCCACGAAACGGCGCGCGAAAGAACGCAGATCAGATAGTGGCGCTCCTGGGCAACAGGGGGCCCGTTTGGCCACCACTCACGGCGCTTGCCTTCTGTTGAGCCGCTCCCCCGGACCGCTGCGGGCCAAACTGAAAGTTCAGGGTTTTGGGTATGAACATGAATCCGTTTATCCGGCGCAATCGTTTTTCCACGCGCCGGGCGTCGTTCACATTTCTGGCCGCGGTGGCCGGGCTCTCCACAGGGTCGGCGGCTTTGGCCGAAACCTGCTCCGTTTCGCCGGGTTTCGTGAACTGGGTCACGCCCGGCACGATCGGCGGCCTGAACACGGATCAGTCAGCCAGCCTGCAATGGGGCTCGGCCAATACCGACATCACGATTTCCGGCCCGCAGTTCGTTCCGGGGACCGAGACCTCGATCATCCGGATTTCGGAACTGTCGGAAGGCCGCGGCACCTATTCGGTGAGTTTCAACGCCCCGGTCATCCACGATCTCAACGTCTTCATCGGCAATGCGGGGCGCAACGCGCTCGAGCCTCTCAGCTCGGGGATCATCGGCGATTTCAACATGGCGCTGTCGGGGAACGGTTCGGTCAGCAATCTGTTCGGCACCGTCGCACCGCTCGACAATCAGGGATATTTCCAGACCTTCGGCTCCGACAGCGAGGGCATCGCCGTGACCACGCTGACGGGGACAGGGGCCGACGGATTGCCGCTGGATGGCCGCTTCTGGGTACATGACCCCAACGTCGTGCCCGGCGACGTCAATCTCGGCGGGCAGGATCAGGCCTACGGCATGATCGACCTGGCCTATAACCCGCCCGGCGTGATCTCGGGCGCGTCCGAAACGGTCACGCAGCTCACCATGCGCCAGGTCGGCATCGGCGTGGGCCCGACTGTCGCGCTGGGGATTCAGGCGCGCCTGAAATCCTGCATCGAGGCCGCCGACGATGATTTCTCGGCGGCCCCGATCGACACATCCTCCGGCGGGACGACCGGCAGCGTGCTGGCCGGCGACATCCTGAACGGCGGCGGCGTCGACACCGCACCGCTTGTCGGCAACGTCGATCTGGCGGTCGTCTCCGCCCCCGCGCCCGCCGCCGGCTCGATCAGCCTGAACACAGATACCGGCGAGATCGTGGTTGCCCAGGGCACCACCCCAGGCACATATTCCGTCGAATACAGCCTGACCGACCGGCCGGCCGGCGGCGTTCCCGCCAATACCGACACCGCGACCGCGACCGTGGTGGTTTCCGGAACACTCCCCGCCAGCACCAATGTCGTGGCGGTTGACGACGACTATACCGCAAGCCCGGTGAACGCGCTGGTCGGCGGAACGGCGGGCGAGGTTCTGGCCAACGACACGGTCGGCGGGCTGCCCGCCGCCTTCCCGGGCGTAACGCTGGAGGTTGTCACAGAGGCCGTGCCGGCGAATGCGGGCGATCCGGTGCCCACGCTCGTTACCAGCGGCCTTGATGCCGGGCGGGTTGTCGTCCCGGCCGGCGTTGCGTCGGGGGTTTACACGATCGACTACCGGCTGTGCGATGCGGTCGACCCCGCCGATTGCGACACCGCGACCGCCACGATCGCCGTGTTCGAGGGCAACGGGGTCGACTACGGCGATGCCCCGGTCAGCTATGTTGCGGCGATCCACGATGTGCCTGCCGCGCCGACTGTCTATCTGGGTGCCGTCGCCCCCGATACCGAACTCGTGGCGCAGTCGGACGGCACGGCCACCGCGGATGACCTGTTCGACACCGACGACGAAGACGCCATCACCTTCCCCGTGCTGACACAGGGAACGATCAGCACGCTCGACGTGACGGTAACGGGCGCAGGCTATTTGCAGGGATGGATAGATTTCAACGGTGACGGGCTGTTCGAAGACGCCCTGGGCGAGCGGATCGCCAGCGACCTGCGTGATGACGGCACCGTTCACGACAATATCCCCGGCGACGGAGTGATCCAGATCGACGTGAGCGTGCCGACCGACGCCACCACCTCGACCACCTTCGCGCGCTTCCGCTACGGGGGCGAGGCCGGGCTTGGCTTCGCGGGCTTCGCCGTCGATGGCGAGGTCGAGGACTATTCGCTGATCATCGCCGCCGCCGATCTGGTGGACCGTGGCGATGCCCCGGCCAGCTATGGCGACCCGCGCCATGTGGTCGTGCCCGAGATCTATCTTGGCGGCGGCCTGCCAGACACCGAAACGACCCCCCAGAACAGCGCGGCCGCCGATGCCGACGACCTGGCCGGCATCGATGACGAAGACGGCGTCGCGGCGTTCCCGACCCTGGTGGCGGGCACCACCGTGCCGCTGTCCGTGCAAACCCACGAAACGCTGAGCCTGCAGCTTGACCTTGGGCTGCCGGTGCTGTCGGGCATCACCAATCTGCAACTCTGGATCGACTTCAACCAGAACGGCCTGTTCGACGCCGCCGAGCAGATCGCCACCGACTACCGCGATGGCGGCACCGGCGATACCGACGGCACCTTCAACAACCAGATCAACCTGAATATCCCCGTGCCGGCGGATATCGGCAACGGCACCACCTATGCCCGGCTGCGCTGGTCGACCAGCAGCGCGGTCACCGCCGACCCGTTCGACGGGCTGAACCTGGATGGCGAGGTCGAGGATTATGTCGTGACCTTGTCGAACCCGAACGGGCCGCTGACCTGTTCCTCCACCTTCTACATGATCGCCACGGAAACCACGCAGAACCTTCCGTCGCTGAACGCGCTGTCGATCAGCGAAAACGCCGGCAGCTATACGTTGAACCACACCGCCCTGCCGCCCGACTACACCGGCAACTACCTCGTGACCGGCTGGGGCTATAACGAGCTGGACGGTTATATCTACGGCATTCGCCAGAGCCCGCGCTCGCTCATGCGGATCGACGCCTCGGGCGCGGTGCGGGAGGTTGCGGATCTGTCGGGGCTCAGCCTCGAATCCCCCGACACCAGCACCGACATCCTGCCCAACGGCATTCTGGTCTACATGTCCGGCACGGATTTCAGCCGCTATCAGTTGCTTGACATCAGCGACCCCGCCAACCCGGTGGCGCTGGGGGTGCTGAGCGCGGGCGCAGGCGCGGCCTATGGGCGTGACATGGCCTATAACCCGCGCGACGGGCTGATGTATTTCTTCGACTCGTCGCGCAATCTGCATGCCCTCGATCCAAGGAACGGCACGCCGGGCGCGACGACGGTTGCGCTTGTCGCCAATGTTCCGCTGCCTGCGGGCAAATTCGCGATTGATTTCGATTCTGTGTGGTTCGATTCCAGCGGTTTCATGTACACGTTCGACAACCAGTCGCGGCAGGTCTTCGGTATCGAGGTCGGCTCCGAGGGCAACCGCCCCGCAAGCTATGAGTTCATCGAAGTGCAGGGCACCATCGACAACGTGACCTATCAGGGCAATGACGGCGCATCCTGCCGCGCGCCGGGGCCGTTTGTGTCGACCGTGTTCCAGGAAGGGTCGATCTCGGGCACGCTCTATCAGGATACGAACGGCTCGGGCACGCGCGACGGCGCAGAGGCGGGCCTGCCCGCCGGCATCACCGTCACGCTGTATGACGACAACGGCACGCCCTCCGATCCCGGCGACGATACGCTGGCACAGACGACCGAAACCGCCGCCGATGGCAGCTATGGTTTCGCCACCGTCAACGCGACACGGACCTACCGGATCGAGGTGGACGAGACAGACCCCGAAATCCCCGCGGGCCTGACCCTGTCAACGGCCAATCCGCTGACCGGCGTGCCCGTCACCACCGGCGCCGACACGGCCGATCAGGACTTCGGCTTTGTCACCGCCGTCGCTTCCGCCGATCTGTCGCTGAGCAAAAGCGTCATCCGCGCGGCGGATGGCCAGCCCGCCCCCCAGGCAACCAACGGAGAGGCGCTGGACGTCGTTCTGACCGTCACCAATGACGGGCCGGGCAGCGCCAGCGATGTGCGGGTTCGGGATCTGCTGCCCGACGGCTTTGCCTATGTCGCGGACGATGCCGCCACGCAGGGCGACAGCTACGACCCCGGAACGGGCATCTGGGCGCTCGGCGACGTGCCGGCGGGCAGCAGCCATGCGCTGACCATCCGCGTCACCATGCGCGACAGCGGCGAGCACACCAACACAGCGGAAATCGTCGCCAGTTCGCTGACCGATCCCGACAGCGACCCGGCAACCGGCCCGCTGGTGGACGATCTGTCCGACGGGCTGGCCGATGATGACGAGGCCAGCGCCACCGTTGCCTACACCGGCACCGGGGCAACGCTCTCGGGCGTGGTTTTCTTCGACAACGGGGCGGGCGCCACGGCCTATGACGGCCTTCACTCCGGGGCGGAAACCGGCACGGACAAAGCCGTGGTGCAGATCCTCGACGGTGCCGGCGGGCTGCTCGACACACCCGCGCTCGCCGCCGATGGCAGCTGGAGCCTGACCCTGCCGGATGGCTACGCCGATGCGGTCACCGTTTCGGTGCTGCCCGCAGAAGGGCTGCGCACGGCATCGGAAACCGCAGCCACCCTGCCCGCGCTGGTGAATGCAGACGCGCGAGACGGCGCCTTTACCTTCACCCCCGCGCCGGGCACCTCTTACGCTGATCTCAACGTGGGTGTGATCACCGAGGCGCGGCTGAACCAGAGCCAGCAAAGCGCGATCCTGCCCGGGCAAGTCGTCTCTTTGCGGCATGAATACATGGCAGACGCGCCGGGCACGGTCAGCTTCGATATCAGCGCCCAGTCCGGCGCAACGCCGGGGGCGTTTTCCACCGCACTGTTTGTCGACACCGGTTGTGATGGCACCGCCGACACCCCGGCAACCAGCCCGGTCGCGATACAGGCGGAGACGCTCATATGTCTGATCGCACGCGTGTCGGCCTCTTCGGCCGTGGGCCCGGGCGCATCCTACAGCTTCGATCTGGTGGCCAACACGGCCTATGGGGCGTCCGGCCTGAGCGAGGTGGACAGCAATACCGACCGGCTGACGGTGGAATCGGCCCAAGGGGCGCTGACGCTCTCCAAAACCGTGCGCAACCTGTCGCAGGGAACGCCGGAAGGTGTAAGCAACGGCGCCTCGGCCGGTGATGTTCTGGAGTATCGGATCTATCTGAGGAATACGGGCACCCTGCCGGCGTCCGACATCGTCATCCACGACAGAACGCCGCCCTACACGGTGCTGGCTGCGGCGATCCCGAGCCCGGTGAACCTGGGCAACGGCGTCACCTGCACCAGCGCGACATCGGGCTCCGGCGGCTCTGGCTATGCGGGTGAACTGCGGTGGGATTGCGCCGGCCTCTATCAGCCGGGAACCGAAGGTTCCGTCACCTTCCAGGTAAGAATTGCGCCCTGATCAGGCTGCGCCCGGTAAAGCGCGCTGCTTTCCGCCCATGCCCCGAACCCGCCCGCCGCACCGGGCTGGCCCTTTCTACGCCGCCGCGCTATGGGCAGATCTATTGTTTTCACGGGCTGGACCGGCAGCCCGTCGTATAGCCCACGAGTACAGAGTATGCCCGCCGCCGACGCCCCCTACCCGATCTTCGTGCTCACCCTTCCCGGCGACGAGGCGCGGCGGCAGCCGCTGCTGGACCGGCTGGCCGGCATGGGCCTGGGTCATGAGCTTTTCTTCGGTATCGACGGGCGCGAGGGTTTGAGCCCGGCGCAGGACGCCATGATCGACAGGCCCGCCATCAGACGGGCCTTGCGCCGTGACCTTTGCGACGCGGAACTGGCCTGCGCCCTGTCGCATCAGGCGATCTACCGCGCCATCCTGACCCGCGGGTTGCCCGGCGCCGTGATCCTCGAGGATGACGCGATCGTGGATGCGCCCTTCGGGCGGTTCATGCAAACCGGCCCCCATACGCAGGCCGACATGATATTGCTCGATCATCGCTGCGGCCGTTTCACCCGGCGGCCGGTAGCGATGCTGATGCCGGGGGTGGCGGCCTATCGCGTGATCCTGCCGCCGACCCTTGCCACAGGCTATGTGCTGTCGGCCGCCGGTGCGCGCTGGATGCTGGACGCCTGCACGCCGCTTTCGGGAACGGCGGACTGGCCCTGCGACATTTCCCGGCTGGGTGCCATCGCCGCCGCACCGCGCATCGTCGGGCATTATGAACAGGGTGAAGGCTGGACCCATCTTCAGGGCAGCCGCGCGCGGCACAAGCAGGATACCCTGCCCAAGGGCCGCGCACGCCTGCTCTCGCGCGGATACTGGGCGCTGAAGATCAAGCGCGCCCGGTCGCGGCGGCTTTACTGAACGGGATCGTCGATCCGGTCGGGGTGCCTGCCCCGCCCCCGAACCCGGAAGGCATATTCCCAAATCTCGCGCGCCACATGCGGCGGCGACGCCTGGGTGACAGAGTAGAACAGCGCCTCGTCAAAGCTTTCGGCGCTCAGCCACCCCGCCGCGCGCGGCAGGCAGACAGGCAGGATGCCGTGTTCATGGCACCAGCGCGCCAGCCGCACATCGACAAACCCCTGAGAGCCCTTCATGAAATCGAAGGGAGGAAAATCGCAGCCGCGCATCACTGAAACGCCGGAACCGAGCTGATCGACCACCACAGGCGCGGCCAGCCCGTCGCGGAAGCGGAACTGGCGGCGATGCGCGGCGATACGGTTCGGCCGGATGCCCAGCCGCGCCGCCAGCCGCGGCCAGCCCCGGTAGAGCGAGCCGTGATAGCCCGCCAGCACCCGCTTGTGCCGCAGCGCCGCCAGCCGGCTCAGCGTGGTGGCAACGTAATCGGCGGGGTACAGGATGTCGTCATCCATGGTGAACACATGCTCGGCGGCGGAACTGTCGGGCAGGTACTTGCCCACATCCTTCAGATCCTCATCGGGGATCACCGCCGTGACATTGCCGAACCCGGCCAGTTCGCGCGGAATCGCGTCATATTCATTCAGCACGAGGTTCAGCTGATCGACCTGCGGCGCCACCGCCGCCACCGCCCGCAGGAACGCGGCGCGGCGTGGCGGGTAGGTCGCCATGTTGGCGATGATCATGCCGCAGGCTCCGGCGGGCGGATGCCCGCCTCGGCCCAGATCTTGCCGGTGCGGCGCGCCTCGGCGATCTTCAGCCGGTGCGCCCTGATCTTTTCGGGGTCCTTGTAGCCGCGCGGATGATCCAGATGCACCAGCGGCGCGGTAAAGCGCAGATGCCGCCCCTTGACCCCCGAATTGGCCAGGCGAATGCCGAACTCCTTGTCGCCGCCGCCATATTTCATCGTCTCGTCGAGACCGTTCACCGCCAGGATCGCGTCGCGATAGGCCGATCCGTTGCCGCCGCACCAGTTGCGCCCGACCGGATAGACATGTTCCAGCGCCGCCAGAACCGGCTTGGGCAGGGGTGCCGCCTTCAGCCAGGCGGTGAACCTGCGCAGCGCGCCGCTGCGCCTCAGCCAGCCGATGTCGAACACCCGGCCTTCCAGCACATCCACTTCGGTCACCGATTTCGTGGTCGCGTCATCCAGCCGGATCAGGCTGCCCGAACAGAAACGGTCGCGCCGGGCGACCTCCAGATGGCGGGCGATGAAGCCGGGGTGGATCAGGCAATCACCGTCGATGAAGATCAGGTAATCGGCATCCGACGTGGCGATGGCCTTGTTCAGGATCACGTTCTTCTCGAACCCGCGATCGTCGTGCCAGACATGGCGGATCGGCAGATCGGGGTAGCGCGCCTGAACCGCCGCGATCGCGGCAGCGGTTTCGGGGCCGGAGCCATCGTCGGCGATGCACACGCTGCCCGGCCGCACATCCTGCCGCGCCACCGAAAGCAGCGTCAGCAGCAGCGCGCGCGGGCTGTTGTAGGTCGAGATGATCAGTTCCGATGTCATCGGGCGCCCCTGCTGGCCGGGTTGCAATCACCTAACCCCGGAGCGGCCGGGTTTCAACCGCGCCTAGAGCGGCAGCGCGGTTGTCGCCTTGATTTCCTCCATCGACAAGAGCGCCGTGACGTTGTGGATTTTCACATCCGCGATCAGCGCCTGATAGAACGCGTCATAGGCACGCGCATTGGCCACACGCACCTTCAGGATATAGTCGATATCGCCGGCCAGCCGGTGCGCCTCCTGCACCTCGGGGCGGGCGCGCAGCGCCTCGAGGAACCGCAGCTGCCAGTCGGCCTCATGCTCGGCGGTGCGGATCAGCACGAAGAAACAGGCCTCCAGCCCCAGCGCCTCGGGCTCGACGATCACGGTCTGGCCACGGATCACCCCGGTCTCTCGCATCTTGCGGATACGGTTCCAGACAGGGGTTTTCGACGATCCCACCGTCCGGGCGATCTCATCCAGAGACTGCCCCGCATCGCGCTGCAACTCCGCCAGGATCTTGCGGTCGGTCTTGTCCAGTTTCGCGGCCATCACCACCCCATCGGGAAATACGTCTGTTGATACGGCATATTCCCCCGCATAGCAGAACGATTTCCCGCATCCAACGCCAATCTGAGATGCATCTTTGATCGAAATCATGGAGCGCCCGCGCCCCTCGGCGGTTTATCGGGCAAGACTGGGGGTTTCGGCCCCGCGCAAGGCATCCTAGAAACAGAAAACCGGCCGAAAGGCCCATCGCAACATGACCGAGCACACGCATTTGACCGATACCGCCCCCAAGCCCGCCACCCTCCCCGACGCGCAAACCGTGACTACGGTACGTCACTGGACCGACCGGCTGTTTTCGTTCCGCGTCACGCGGCCGCGCAGCCTGCGCTTCCGCTCGGGCGAGTTCGTCATGATCGGCCTGATGGGCGACACCGGCAAACCCCTGCTGCGCGCCTATTCCATCGCCAGCCCCGCCTGGGACGAAGAGCTGGAGTTCTACTCGATCAAGGTGCCCGACGGCCCCCTGACCAGCCGGCTGCAGCATATCCGGCCCGGCGATCAGATCATCCTGCGCCCCAAGCCAGTCGGCACCCTGGTGCTCGACGCGCTGCTGCCGGGCAAGCGGCTGTGGCTGTTCGCCACCGGCACCGGCATCGCCCCCTTCGCCAGCCTGATGCGCGACCCCGACACCTATGAGCGTTACGACGAGGTCATCATGATGCACACCTGCCGGGATCTGGCAGAGCTGGACTATGGTCGCGAACTGGTCGAGGGGCTGCCCGACGATCCGCTGATCGGCGAGATCGTCGCCGGCAAATTGCGTTACTATCCCACCACAACCCGCGAGCAGAGCCCGTTCATGGGCCGGATCACCGACAACCTGCGCACGGGCAAGGTGTTCGCCGATCTGGGCCTGCCGCCGATGTCGCCCGAAACCGACAGGGGCATGGTCTGCGGATCGCTGCAGTTCAACAAGGATATCATGGCCATCCTCGAAACCTTCGGCCTGCGCGAGGGCGCGAATTCAGAGCCAAGGGAATATGTCGTCGAGAAGGCGTTCGTGGGCTAGGCCATGAAAAACGCCGCGCAGGGGCGGCCCCGCGCGGCGTTGCGATTTTGAAGAACTTACATGCCGAGCGCGGTCTTGACCTGCGTGATGGTGGCATCGACCAGCGCGGGGTTGCTGCGCGCCTGTTCGACCGCCGAGCGCAGCACCGACTTGCGCATCGCGTCAAGATCGGAGGCGTTGATCATCTCGATGATCTTGTCGGCGTCGAACCCTTCCTGCGTCAGCGGTGCATCGGCCGGAACGTCGGTGACCGGCGCATCGGTGACCGTGGCCACGCCGGCATCCATCGTCTCGCCAGCGGTATCGGCGGCATCCGTCGCCGCCGCAGCCCCCGTCTGCGCCGCATCGGCGGCGGTGTCGGTCACCGCATCGGTGGCCTCGGTCACAGCGCCCTGCGTCGCCTCCATCGACTCGCCGCCGGTGACAGCGTCGCTCACCGCCTCGACGGCATCGCTCGCGGCCTCGCTTACGCTTTCGGTGATGTCGCCAAGCGCCTTGGCGGCGTTATCGGCCGCCCCTTCCACCGCCTCGGCGGTACTCTCGACCGCGCCTTCGACCTTCTCGCTGACGCTCTCGGCCGCATCGTCAACCGCCTCGGCGGCGTTTTCCATGGGCGTCGGTGCCTCGAGCGCGGTCTCGGCGGGCGGCAGCGCCTCTTCTTTCGATCTGCTTTGATACCAGACGAAGCCTCCGATCCCGACTGCAGCCAGAATGACGACCGTAATTGCCGTGTTCTTCATCTCATTGTCCTTTCAAGATCGCATAGCGCGTGTTTCCGAGCGCCCTTGTGGCAAAGCTGCCATGGAATGGAAACAGATTTCGGCGCGCCCGAAAGCGCCCTGCGGAAAGCCGCCGCGAAAACCGGGTTGAAACACATCCCCGCCAAGTCTATTTTCCGCCAAACCATAAACCACACAAGGAACACCACCATAGCCCGCAGACCTCACAACGCGCCGCCAACGCGCGAAACCGGCCCCCGCGTGAACGAACGTATCCGGTGCCCGGAAATCCGGTTAATCGGCGCCGAAGGCGAAAACGTCGGCGTCGTCACCCCGGAGCGCGGGATGCAACTGGCCGAACAGGCCGGCCTTGATCTGGTGGAGATCTCCCCCAACGCCTCGCCGCCGGTCTGCAAGATCATGGATTTCGGCAAGTTCAAATACGAACAGCAGAAACGAGAATCCGAGGCGCGCAAGAAGCAGAAGATCATCGAGGTCAAGGAGGTCAAGTTCCGCCCGAACACCGACACTCATGACTATGAGGTCAAGATGCGCAACGTGGTGAAATTCCTGGAGAACGGCGACAAGGTGAAAGTCACCCTGCGCTTCCGGGGCCGCGAAATGGCGCACCAGAATCTCGGTCGGGAGCTGCTGGAGCGTGTGGCGGAAGACGTCAAGGAAATCGGCAAGATCGAGAACATGCCGAAGATGGAAGGCCGCCAGATGATCATGATGATCGGCCCGATGCCGAAATAACCCCGGCGCCCACCAAGAGATACAACAAGCCCCCGCCACAGAGCGGGGGTTTTTCGTTCCGGGCCGGCGGTTTTCGCGGGGTCCGCTGCAAGGGATGAAAAAATTTTAGGCGCTGCAGGAGGGAGGGCCCGCAGCGCCTTTAAGTCCGGCATCGCGGGAGGGAGGGCCCTTGATGCCTTTTATGCCGCGCAGGGAACGCCACGGCATTCGGGAAATTGCAGACAGAAAAGAATCTGGTCTTCCGCTGCAACTCACATTGGCTTTTTCGCATGTGGTTCAAGAGCCAACTTTGATGCAGGTCAAAACGGGCGCGAATAACCATCTGGCAGCAAAGAAAATTAAATATATTTTCCGGCGGCCGGGCTATTGATGCCGCAATGCTTCGATCGGATCCATCTGGGCGGCCCGGCGCGCCGGGAAATAGCCGAAAATCACCCCGACGCCGGCCGAAAACGCAAAGGCGATCAGGATCACCCGCGGATCGGGCACAAACGGGATCGACATCAGGTTCGATGCCAGCGCCCCCAGCCCGAGCCCCAGCACGATGCCAAGCAGCCCGCCCAGCAACGACAGCACGATCGCCTCGACCAGAAACTGCAGCATGACCTGCCCGGTCTGCGCGCCCACGGCCAGCCGAATGCCGATCTCGCGCGTGCGCTCCGTCACCGACACCAGCATGATGTTCATGATGCCGATACCCCCCACCAGCAGGCTGACAGCCGCCACGGATGACAAGAGCCCGGTCAGGACCGCAGTGATCCCCGACAGGACAGAGGCGATCTGTTTCATGTCCATGACAGAGAAGTCGTCCTCCTCGCCCGCGGAAATGCGGCGGCGTTCGCGCATCAGGATCTCGATGTCGCGTATCGCCCGGTCGGTGGAGACGCCATCGCGCACCGTGACATAGATCAGCGACACGTCGTTGTTGCCCGCCACACGGCGCTGGAAGGTCTTCAGCGGGATCGCCACGATATCGTCCTGATCATCGCCATAGCTTGTCACGCCTTTCGCGGCCAGGATGCCGACAACCTCGCAGGACAGGGATCTGAGGCGAAGTTTCTCTCCGATGGGATTGATATTGAAGAACAGTTCTTCAATGATCGTTTCACCGATGACGCAGACCGCGCGACCGGCCTTTTCTTCGGCATCGGTGAATATGCGCCCCTCGGCGATCGACCAGTTCATCGCATCCATGAGCGTCGTTTCCGCGCCGGCGAGCTGGGTGAAGTGGTTTTCGTTGCCGTAAACCGCAGTGATGTTGGTCATCGAATAGGGGGCGGCGATTTCGATGCTCGACAACTCTTCCCTCAGCGCCTCGGCATCGGCGCGCACGAACGACCGGTCGGCGCTGAGCCCGCCCCCGCCGCCCATGCCGCCCACTCCCGGCCGGATGATCAGCGTGTTGCTGCCGAGTGATTCCACATCCGCTGTCACCTGGGTCTGCGATCCCTGCCCGACCGTGACCATCGCGATGACGGCGCCGACGCCGATGACGATGCCCAGCACCGTCAGGAACGAGCGCAGCATGTTGCGAAAAATGGCCTGAACGGCAAGGCGGATGGTTTCCCACAGCATGGTTCAGCCCTTCCCCGGCGTTTTCGTATCCTGCTCGATATGGCCATCGACGAAAGAGACCAGCCGCCGGGCATATTCGGCCATGTCCTCTTCGTGGGTGACCATGACGATGGTGATATTCTCGGTCTTGTTCAGCCCCGACAGCAGATCCATGATCTCACGCGAACGCTCGGTATCCAGGTTGCCCGTCGGCTCGTCGGCCAGGATCACATCCGGTCCGCCCGCCAGCGCGCGCGCGATCGCCACCCGCTGTTGCTGGCCGCCGGACAACTGCGACGGGTCGTGATCCGCCCGGTGCGACAGGCCGACCTTGTCCAGCGCCTCCAGCGCCATCCGCTGCCGCTCGCCGCGCGGCAGGCCCTTGTAGATCAGCGGCAGCTCGACGTTTTCCAGCGCCGTGGTCCGGGGCAGAAGATTGTAGCCCTGAAACACGAACCCCAGATAGTTGCGCCGCAGCAGCGCCCGCTGGTCGTGATCCAGCTTGCCCACATCCACCCCTTCGAACAGGAACGTGCCGGAGGTGGGTGTATCGAGGCAGCCGAGCACGTTCATCACCGTGGATTTGCCAGAGCCCGACGGCCCCATGATCGCCACGAATTCGCCGGCCGTGATCGTCAGGTCAACGCCGCGCAGCGCCCGCACTTCGGCCTCGCCCGCGCCGTAAACCTTGGTGATCCCTCTGAGTTCGATCAGGGGTGCGGTGCCAGCCATGTTACTCAGCCCCGGTCTGATCCGTGATCACCTGATCGCCCTCGGCCAACGCACCGTCCAACACCGCCGTGAAACGCCCGTCGCTTTGCCCGAGCGTCACCGGAATTTCCACGGCCTGGCCCGCGCGCAGCAGCCACAGCGTCTTTTGCGCGGCTTCGCCCATGCCCGCGTCACGGCCGGGGCGGTCGGGCATGATCAGGCCCAGAAGCCCGCTGCCCGAGGAATCGCCGCCGCCGCCGCTCTCGGCCACCCGGGGCGGTGCGAAGCGCAGCGCGGCGTTGGGCACCATCAGTACGTCCGAAAGCTCTGCCACCACGATATCGGCGGTGGCCGTCATGCCCGGGCGCAGCCGCAGCGACGAGTTGTCGATCACGAGGATGGCCTTGTAATTGACCACCCCGTCAATCTCTTCGGGCGCATAGCGAACCTGAGAGATCTCGGCGGGAAAGGTTTCGTCGTCGTAGGCATCCACCGTGAAGGTCGCGCTGTTGCCAACCGCGACCCGGCCGATATCGGCCTCGTCGATATCCACCTGCAGCTCCATGCTGGCCAGATCCTCGGCGATGGTGAACAGCACCGGTGCCGACAGCGACGAGGCGACGATCTGCCCGGCATCCGCGTTGCGTTCCAGCACCACACCCTTGATCGGCGCATGGATCACCGCCTTTTGCAGATCGGCCCCGTAAAGATCAAGCTGGGCGTAGGCCAGCGCCCGGTCGGCATCGGCGATCTGCAACTCCGCTTCCGCGCGTTCCTGCGTGGCGCGGGCGGTGATGAAGGCCTGATGCGTGCCGACGCCGCGTTCATAGAGCTGCCGGGCGGTCTCGTACTTGTCGAAGGTTTCGTGCAGCGTGGCCTGCGCCTGCTCGACCCGCGCCTCGGCCGCGACCAGCGAGGCCTCCTGCACCGCATATTGCGCCTCGAGCTTGGTCGTGTCGAGCCGGGCCAGCACCTGCCCCACCTCGACCGTATCGTTGTAATCCACCTCGACGCTGGCCAGTGTGCCCGAAAGTTCGGAGGATATTTCCACAAGGTTGGTGGGCTCTACCGTGCCGGTGGCCGAAACGGTGACCGACAGATCGCCGCGCCGCACCGGCTCTGTCTGATAGCTCAGCCCGCCGCCCTGATCGCCACGCAGAACAAAGAACCAGAGGGCAAGCAGGCCGACAATCGCAACCACGCCGATCCTGGCCCAAAGTGGGGTCTTGCGCCGATGCTTTCCGATTTTCAGCGTTTTCTCGATGTTTTCGCGGCGCTCACTCATATTTTCCCCGATATTCAATCCTGATTAAACGGTGGCACATACCGGTTCCGTCGCAGGTGACACCAATTTCCGGCAGTTTGCCACCCGAAAAGCGGCGCCCGCTTCGCCCCCCGCCCGTGGCATATGGCCATGACTGAGCGCGAAGTCGCGCCGAAAAAGCGCGGCCCTGACAAGACGAAAAAGTTGATTCAAACCGAGACACGGCGGAAAATCATGGCTAGATATGAGGGCCCCGTGAAAGGCGCGCACCGGTTGCGGGGGGTGCGCGCAACCGGGGAGCCGGCGTTTTTCAACCCGCCGCTCATCCACCCTGACAGGCGCCTGCGCCCGCCGGGCCCGCAAACCCGATGAGCGCCCCGGACAGGAACGAACCGATGCCCTTTGACCTGTGGCTGGCCTTCGTTGCCGCCTCGACCGTCTTGCTGATCATCCCCGGCCCGACCATCCTGCTCGTGATGTCCTACGCGCTGACGCAGGGGCGCCGGGTGGCCGTGGCCATGGCGCTGGGGGTGGCCCTGGGGGATTTCATCGCGATGTCGGCCTCTCTGGCCGGGCTTGGCGCGCTGGTCCTGGCCTCGGCCATGGTGTTCACGGTGCTGAAATGGGTGGGCGCGGTCTATCTGGTCTATCTGGGTGTCAAGCTGCTGCGCAGCCGCCCGGCGCTGATGCCCGACGATCTGTCGCCCGAACGCAAACCGGCGCGCGCGATCTTTGGCCATGCGGCGGCGGTAACGGCGCTGAACCCGAAATCCATCGCCTTTTTCATCGCCTTCGTGCCGCAGTTCCTCCGCCCCGAAGCCGCCCTTGCCCCGCAATTCGGCATCCTGATCGCCACTTTCGTCTCGCTGGCGGCATTGAACGCGCTGATCTATGCGCTTCTGGCCGACAGGCTGCGCGCCCGCATCCGCCGCCCGTCGGTTCTGCAGTGGATGAACCGCGCCGGTGGCGGCGCGCTGGTGGGCATGGGCGCGCTGACCGCCACGATGAGCCGGTCCTGAGCCATGCGCAATTGACGGATTCGCCCGGATTTGGCACATATACGGTAAGAATTCCGTGACAAGCGGGCGAAACCGCGCAACAGACGGACGGGCAGTCGATATGAGTTCCAGCGGGCCGTTGCGGCCAGAGGTGCGCCCATGCGCATAACCGCCGTTACCTGCGTCAAGAACGAGGGGCCGTTCCTGCTGGAATGGATCGCCTTCAACCGGATGATCGGGGTCACCGATCACCTGTTCTATTCCAACGACTGCACCGATGGCACCGACACCCTGCTGAATGCGCTGGCCCGGCGCGGACTGGTTCAGCACCTGGCGAACCCCGCCCAGGGCCGCAACTATCAGATGGAGGCGCTGCGCCACGCCCGCCAGCAGCCTATCGCGCGCGAGGCCGATTGGGTCTGGATCGCCGATGTGGACGAGTTTCTGAACATCCATGTGGGCGATGGCACGATCCCGGAACTGGCCAGCGCCTGCGGCGACCCTCAGGCGATTTCGCTGAATTTCCAGTTCTTCGCCAATTGCGGGGTTGCGGCCTATGAAGACAGGCCGGTCATCACCCAGTTCCTTCGCTCGCACAACCCCGATATCTGGTGTGACACGCTCGAGATCGAGACCAAATCCCTGGTGCGGGGCGATTTCCCGGTGCATTTCTACGGCGCCCACCGCCCCTACCTGCGCCCCACCCTGCCCGAGAAGAAGCGCCCGAAATGGACCGACGGCTCAGGCCGCCCGGTGCCCGAGAAATTCTATCTTGCCCCCGCAAAACAGCCGATCCGCGATTTCAAGGCGCACGGGGCGCGCCGCTTTGCCACGCTGAACCACTATGCGCTGCGCTCGCTCGACAGCTATCTGGTCAAGAATGACCGCGGCGACGTGAACCGCGACAACCGCGCCTTCGACGATACCTATTGGCGCGAACGCAACGATGACAGCCATGAAGACCGTTCGATCCTGCGGCATCTGCCGAAGCTGGAAGCCGGGATCGCCGCGCTGAAATCGGACCCCGAGATCGCGGCGCTGCATGACGCCAGCGTCGCCGCCCATCGCGCCGCGCGGGACCGGCTGATGCAAAGCCCGGCCTATCAGGCGCTGCGCGCACAGTTGCAGCGGGCACCGAAGATCTGCCCGCAGGAAGAGGCGCTGATGGCGATGCTCGCGGCATGAGCGCGCTGAAGGTCATCAACCTGGGCCTGCCGAAATCGGGCACCACAACGCTGGGCGAGGCGCTGAAGCGTGCCGGGCTGCGGGTGGCCGACTGGCGCATCCGCGCGGGCCAGAGCACCGGCGACCGTATCAACCGGCGCTTTGTCGGCAAGCTGATGTATGACGCTTATTTCGAAACCGGCGACCCGCTGGCCGAGATGGCCGAATTCGACGCCTTCACCGAGATCGACGTGGTGCGCAACGGGCTGAACCTGTGGCCCCAGACCGATTGGGGCCTGCTTGCGGCGATCCGCGCACATCACCCCGGCGCGAAATTCGTGCTGACCTATCGCGACCCGGTGAAACTGTCCGACAGCATGGGGCGCTGGTCCAACATGGGCCGCACCCGCCTGCCCGAAAACGCGGTGCCCGGCCTGCCCGCCGGCTTTGGCGCCACGGATGCCCAGCGCATCCGCTGGATCGAAGGGCATTACGCCTTTTGCCGCCGGGTGTTCGGCAACGACCCCGACTTTCTGGAATATGACATGGAAGACAGCGCCGCCCCTGAACAGGTCGCGGCCTTCCTCGGGATCGGCCTGCCCTGGTGGGGCGTAGCCAACGCCAACCCCCGCAAACAGGCCGAAGGGGCGCAGCGCTGATGCGGATCCACCTGCACATAGGCACCGAGACCTGCGGCGCCCCCCGCATTCAGGCCACCCTGAGCGACAAGCGCGATCAACTGGCGGGCAAGGGCGTGCTCTATCCCGGTTCGCCGGGGCGCAAGAACCACACCCGGCTGTTCATGGCCGTCACCGACCCCGATCACCCCGACCCTCTGCGCGCCGCGCGTGGCTATGCCACGCCTCAGGATCAGGCGGCGCTGCGCGAGGCGTTCAGCGCCGAACTGCGCACCGAGGTTGACCGGGTGCAGCCCGATACGCTGATCCTGTCCGCCTCGCAACTGGCCGGGTCCCTGACCCGCAAAAGTGATCTGGAGCGGCTGCGCGCCCTGCTCACCCCTTTTTCCGACGATATCCGCGTCGTCGCCCATGTGGATGAACAGGCCCGCGTTCTGGCCCGCCACTATGCCGATCAGCTGTTTTCCGGCCGCACCGCCGCGCTTGAGGCCGAACTGGCGCTGGCACGGTCCGGTGCCGACTGGCGCGCGGGCTGTCTTGAGCATTGGGGCGCGGTGGAACCCGACCGCAACCGCTTCCCCGAAATTCAGGCGCCGCCGTTCTGGCTGGACTATGCCGCGCTTCAGACCCGTTGGGAGGAGGTGTTCGGGGCGGGCACGCTTACCCTGCGCCCCTATGATCCCGCGCTCTTCGCCAGCGAGGATCTGACCCGGGAAATCTGCGCCGCCTTCGATCTGCCCCAGAATATCGGCAAGACCAGGGCGGCGGCGCTGGCGCCCCCGCCCTCGGCCGCATGGCTGGCGCGGGCCCGGTTGCTGAACACGGTTCTCGGCGCGCTTCTGGACAAGGGCAAATTCATCCCGCGCAAGCTCTGGCGCCGGCTGATGGACGAGATCGCGGTGCCTGGCGCCCCGATCGCGCCGGGCAGCCTGTCTGCCGTCTCGGCCTGCTTCGCCGCGTCGAACGCGCGGCTTGCCAAGGCGCATCCGGCGCTGGCCGGGCCCGCCCTGCACCCCGACCCGGCCCTGCCCGACTGGCACGAGGCCGACCCCGGGTTCGGCTTTCGCGCCACCCAATATGTCGCCGCCTTCCTGCCCCGGATCGAAAAGGCGACCCGTCAGGAAAAACGGTTCCGCAAGCAGACTGCCGCCGGTCAGGCCCCGGCCGATGCCGCGCCGGCGGCCAAACCGCCCGCCGACCGGCTTTCGCCGGTTGCCGAAAAGATCATGCCCGACAGCGCCAAGGCCAATGTCAAAAAGCTGCGCGGCGGCCCCTTCGCGCCGCATAACAAGATCGGCAGCGTGAACGAAGAGGCGCTGGCCGCCGCCTTCGCCGAGGTGCTGCAGCGCGAACTGCCCCCCGGCAACAGCGGCAACGTGATCGTCGGCTGCATGAAGAACGAGGCGCCCTACATCCTGGAATGGGTCGCCTATCACCGCGCCATCGGGGTGGATAATTTCCTGATCTACACCAATGGCTGCGAGGATGGCACCAGCGAAATTCTGGATCGCCTGCAGGCGCTTGGCGTGGTTCAGCACCGCAACAACGATGAATGGAAGGGCAACTCGCCCCAACAGCACGCGCTGAACAAATCGCTGAAGGAAGATGTGATCCGAAACGCCGAATGGATCATCCATATCGACGTGGACGAGTTCATGAACGTGCGCTGCGGCAACGGCACCCTGGCCGATTTCCTTGCCCGCGTGCCGGATGCCACCAACGTGGCCATGACCTGGCGGCTGTTCGGACATAACGGCATTCAGGAATTCCGCGACGATCTGGTGATCGACCAGTTCGACACATGCGCCCCGAAATACCTGCCCAAGCCGCACACGGCCTGGGGCTTCAAGACCATGTTCCGCAACATCGGCGCCTATGAAAAGATCAGCTGCCACAGGCCCAACAAACTGTCCGACGCATTCCGCGACAAGGTGAAATGGGTCAACGGGTCGGGCCTGCCGATGGTCGACGATGTGCTGGACAACGGCTGGCGGTCGTCGAAGAAATCCATCGGCTACGACCTTTTGCAACTGAACCACTATGCCCTTCGCTCCGCCGAGAGCTTTCTGATCAAGCGGCAGCGCGGCCGCGCGCTGCATGTGGATCGGTCGATCGGGCTGAACTACTGGGTGCGGATGGATTGGGGCGATTACCGCGACGTGACGATCAAGCGCAACATCCCCCGCACGCGGGCCACGCTGGCCCGGTTGATGGCCGACCCCGAACTGGCGCGGCTACATGCGGCGGCCGTGGCCTGGCACACGGCCAAGGCCGCCGACCTGCAGGCCACGCCCGAGTTCCGCGAACTCTACGATCAGGCCCTCGCCACCAAACTGACCGAGCTGGAGCGGGTGGCCTTCGCCCTGGCGCTGGAAGTGGACAACTGACATGAAAGACGCCCCGACCTTGCCGAAATTCATCCGCACCCGCGGGCTTCGCTTTCCCTATGATCCGCAGATCATCACCCGCAAACGGCGCCGGCTGATGCGTGACGATCACTACGAACACAAGGAAAGCGAAGCGGTGCTGCGCGTGGTCAAGGCCGATGACACGGTGATCGAACTGGGCGCCGGGATGGGCTATATGTCTACCCTGCTGACGAAAAAGCTGGGCGTGAAAACCGTGCATGCGTTCGAGGCGAACCCGCGCATGATCCCCTATATCCACGCGGTGCATGCGGCGAACGGGGTCGAAGGCGTGACGGTTCACAACGCGATCCTCGGGGCCGCCGACGGCCGGGCCAAGTTCTATGTGCGCGGCGATTTCGTGGCCTCTTCGCTGGCAGACAATCTGGAAGACGCCCATGGCGGCGTGATCGCGGAAGAAGAGATCGACATCCGCAACGCCCAGGCCGTGTTCGACGAGATATCGCCGAGCGTTCTGGTCTGTGATATCGAAGGGGCCGAGGCCGATCTGCTGCCGCTGATCGATCTGTCGGGGCTGCGCTGCGCCATTGTCGAGCTGCACCCGCAATGGATCGGGCAGGCCGGCGTGCAGGGGGTGTTCGATGCGATGCAGGCGGGCGGGCTGACCTATTACCCGCGCATGTCGAATGCAAAGGTCGTGACCTTCCGCAAGGGCTGGTAGCGGCGGATGCGCGCCCTTGCCGTTCTGACCGTTCGCAACGAAGGTGCCTTCCTGCTGGAATGGCTGGCCCATCACAAGGCGGTGGGGTTTACCGATTTTCTAGTATTTTCAAACGATTGCGACGACGGCACCGACGCGATTCTGGACCGGTTGCAGAGGTTGGGCCATCTGACCCATCTGCGCAATGACGGCCCGCATGAGGGCGGTGTGCAATGGGCGGCGCTGAAACAGGCGGACCGGCATCCGCTGGTGCGGCAGGCCGACTGGATCCTGCCGCTGGATGTGGATGAATTCGTGAACATCCACGTGGGCGATCACACGCTGCCCGCGCTGTTGGCCGCCCTGCCCCGCGCGACGGCGATCACGCTGACTTGGCGGCTGTTCGGCAATGGCGGCGTCGTGCGCTACGATGACCGCCCGGTGACGGGGCAATTCACCCGCGCCGCGCCCGCCGTCATCTATTGGCCGTGGCGCGCGACCATGTTCAAGACGCTCTACCGCAACGATGGCACCTACGGCAAACTCGGCGTCCACCGCCCGCGCAGCCCGGATGCCAGTAGGATCGGGCAGACGGTCTGGTTTGACGGCGAAGGCCGCGAACTCCCAGAGAAATTCAACCGTCAGCGCATCTTCTCCAACATGGGCCAGTCCAACACCGCGCTGGTGCAGCTCAACCACTATCCGCTCGGCGCGATGGAAAGCTACATCGTGAAATGCGACCGTGGCCGCGCCGTGCATGGCGGCGACAGGCTGGGCATGGATTACTGGGCAGAGCGGAATTTCGCGGCGGAAGAAGATCTGACGATCGCGGCCACCGCCCCTGCCCGCGAGACTGCCCTGGCCGCCCTGAAGGCGGACGACGCGCTTGCCCGGCTGCACCGCGACGCCGTGCGCTGGCGCAAGGCGCGATTCGAAGCGCTGATGGAGCAAGAACCCTATCGCGCCCTGTTCGGCCGGCTGCTGCTGACCCCGCCGGCGCGCCCCGTCCCGCTGCAGGCGGCCCGCTTCCTGACGCATTTTGCGAACCGGGCGCGAAATCGTGAACAATAGCCCCGCGGCGGCCGCATAAATTCCCCATACGGGCATCGAAGTTCTGCCCCATTGCGAAGGCAAATTCGGATAGCTACACCAGATAAGGCGCGCCGCGGGGCAGCGACGCCGACGCTACCGAAATGGAAAAAACCGCGATGGAAGCTGAATCGGAACAATCCGGGCAGACCGGGGAAAATGGGTGGTATGCGCATTTTCCGGAGACGGCGGAAGGCGCTGTTTCCACCACGCGGCTGGGCGCGCATCACGCCGCGTTTTTCCAGGAAGGCGCACCCACGCTGCTGGTGGGTTTCGAAAACGCCGCCACCGCCCGCACAAGGCCCGAAAAGCTGCCGCTGCCCCTATCGCTGGCGGAAGAGGCCGGCTGGTCCTACCTGTCGCTGGTCAGCAATGGCGACACATGGTTCCGCGACCCCGAGGTCTTCGCCTATTTCGACCGGCTGACCGACGATGGCTTTTTCGACGGGTTCGACAGGGTGGTGTTTTTCGGCACCGGTCCGTGCGGCTATGCCGCCGCCGCCTATTCGGTTGCCGCCCCAGGGGCCACGGTGATCGCCATCGCGCCCCAGGCCACGCTGGAGCCGCGCACCGCCGGCTGGGACCGCCGCTTCCCGAACCAGCGCCGGGCCGATTTCTCCAGCCGCTACGCCTTTGCCCCCGACATGCTCGACGCGGCAGAGCGCGCCTATATCCTGTTCGACCCCGACTGCGATCTTGATGCCAAACATGCGGCCATGTTCCGCAAGGCCAATGTCTCGCGTCTGCGTTGCCCCTGGCTCGGCCCCGAGATCGAGGCCGACCTGCTGCGCATGGGCGTGCTGTCAGAGCTGATCGACGCCGCCTGCGAGGGCAAGCTGAACGATCACGTGTTCCACCGCCTCTATCGCGCGCGGCGCGATTACGCGCCCTATCTGCGGCGGCTTCTCGAGCGGCTCGAGGCGGCGGAGCGCGATCTGCTGATGGTCTACCTGTGCCGCAATGTCACCGAACGGATGCGCGCGCCGCGGTTTCGCAGGCGGCTCAAGGATCTCGGCGTGAACGAGGCCACCCCGAACGGCGCCTATTGGGAAGACGGAAACGGCGGCGAACTGCCGCTCAGAGCCCTGCTTCCGCCACGACAAAGCTGACGATCTCATCCACGCCCTTGCCGGATTTCAGCGCCGCCATCACGAACGGCCGGGCGCCACGCGCCGCGCGCGCATCGCTTTCCAGCAGCACCGGGTCCACCCCCACATAGGGCGCCAGATCGGTCTTGTTGATGATCAGCAGATCCGAGCGGGTGATGCCCGGCCCCCGTTTGCGCGGAATGTCCTGCCCGGCGGCGGTATCGATGACGTAAAGCGTCAGGTCGGCCAGTTCCGGGCTGAAGGTCGCGGCCAGATTGTCGCCGCCGCTTTCGATCAGGATCACATCCAGATCGGGCAGTTCACGCCGGAAGGCGGCCACGGCGGCCAGGTTGATCGACGCATCCTCGCGGATCGCGGTATGCGGGCAGCCGCCGGTTTCGACGCCTTTGATCCGTTCTGACGGCAGGGCCTGAACCCGCATCAGATATTCTGCATCCTCGGCGGTATAAATGTCATTGGTGATGACAGCGACGGAGTATTTCGGCGAAAGCGCCCGGCAAAGCTGTTCGGTCAGCGTGGTTTTCCCGGCGCCCACCGGGCCGCCGATGCCGATGCGCAGGGGGCCGTTCGGGCTGGTCATGTCTTGAATATCCTCACATCCATTGTCTCGTGCCGCATGGCCGCCAGATCGGCCCCAAGCGCGGCGGTGCCGATATCATCGAGCGTAGCGTCGGCGGCGCGGGCGGCAATCGCGGTGATGGGGGCATGCAGGGCCTGCAACACGCGCTGCCCCTCTGTCTGGCCCAGCGGAACGAAGCGCACAGCGGCCGACACCAGGTTCGAGGCGAAGCCATGCAGGTAAAGCGCCGCGACCTGCGGCGCCGACAGCGACAGGCGGCGCGCGGCGATCCCCACCGCCACCGGCAGCGGTGCCGGCTCCAGTTCTTCACCGTAGATGCCGTTCACCGTGGCGACAAAGGCCGCGCCCTGGGCTTCGGCCTCTTCCAGCCGCTCGCGCGACGGGGCCAGCGCCCGCGCCACATCGGCCAGATCGCCGCCCTTCATCGCCAGGCACAAAAGCGTTGCATCCGCCGCGCCCGCGCCTTCCTCCAGCACCACGCGCAGCCAGGCCCGCAGCCCGGCGGCATCCGTCACCTCGCCCGCCGCGATCACCTGTTCCAACCCGTGCGAATAGGCAAAGCCGCCAACCGGAAAGGCCGGGGAAAGCCATTGCGTCAGGGTCAGAAGATCCGGGTTCATGCGTGGGAATGGTCGTGATGATCGCCGTGATCGTGGTCTTGATCGTGGTCTTCCGGCCCGTGCGAATGGCCCATCGTGCGGCCATGACCATAGGCGCCGCCCTCGGGCGTGAAGGGCGCGGTGACAGGCATGAGCGTGGCACCAAGCCCCGCCAGCATGTCGGCCAGCACATGGTCGTGCCGGATCAGCAGGCAATCTTCCGCGATCTGGCAGGGGGTGTGGCGGTTGCCGATATGCCAGGCCAGCCGGGTCAGGCCGGGGCCGGTGACCTGCAGCAGGGCTTCGTCGGCGGCGGCGATGGCGATCTTGCGGCCATCCGTCAGGATCAGGGCATCGCCCGCCTCGAGATTCGTGACCTCCGGCAGATCGACACGAAAGACGGTGCCGTCATCGGAGGTCAGCCGCTTGCGCCGCAGGAACCGGTCATCATAGCTGAGGGTGACCGTTTCGGCCGGGCCGGACCACTGCCCGCGCCGGGCGATTTCATATGCGCAAACTGTTTCCGCCGCCATTATCCGCTCTGCTCGTATCTCGTATGAAGTGTCAGAACAGCATAGGCGGCGGGAAACTCCGGGAAAAGCCGAATCCGCTCAGATATAGAAACGCTCGCGGAAAATATGGCGCACCACGTCATCGCGGGTCAGGCCACGGGCGGCCAGTTCTTCGTCGCTCGTGTTGTTGAGCTTTTCGATCTGCCGCATGCACGGGTGGCGTTCGGCCATCCGCACCACGGCCCGGCCGAAAGCCGCGAAAGGGGCGGAGAAGGAAATATGCGTTGCGCTTTGCGCTGTGTTTGTCAGTGCCATTTGGAAACTCCTGTCTGCTCTACAAGGTTTCCTCCCTTGCCCCGAGAATAGGTCAGCCCCATGGACATTTCCATCGCAAATTCTGCAATGCAGCATTGCACCTGACGCCCCGGAGGCCCGGCAACCGGGCCGCGCGTTTTCAGAACATGAAATACCGCTGCGCCATGGGCAGTTCGCTGGCCGGCTCGCAAGTCAGCAACTCGCCATTGGCGCGCACCTCATAGGTTTCGGGGTTCACTTCGATCGTTGGGGTCAAGGCGTTCATCACCATGTCGGCCTTGCCGATATTGCGGGTGTTTTCCACCGCGACGGTCTGCTTGCGCAGCCCCAGCGCCGCGCCGATCCCGTCGGCCTGAGCCGCCGCCGACACGAAGCTGACCGACGAGTTCTCCAAGGAACGGCCCAGCGCGCCGAACATCGGCCGCGTGTACACCGGTTGCGGCGTCGGGATGGAGGCGTTGGGATCGCCCATCTGCGCCACGGCAATGGTGCCGCCGATCAGCACCATCTCGGTCTTCACGCCGAAAAACGCGGGCGACCAGAGCACCAGATCGGCGCGCTTGCCCTCTTCGATGCTGCCGATATGGGCCGACATGCCGTGGGTGATGGCCGGGTTGATCGTGTATTTCGCCACATAGCGCTTGACGCGGACATTGTCGTTCTCGCCCGCCTCCTCGGCCAGCCGCCCGCGCTGCACCTTCATCTTGTGGGCGGTCTGCCAGGTGCGAATGATCACCTCGCCGATCCGGCCCATGGCCTGACTGTCGGACGCGATGATCGAGAACGCGCCCATGTCATGCAGGATATCCTCGGCGGCGATGGTTTCCTTGCGGATGCGGGATTCGGCAAAGGCCACATCCTCGGGGATCGCCTTGTCGAGGTGGTGGCAGACCATGAGCATATCCAGATGCTCTTCCAGCGTGTTCACCGTATAGGGGCGTGTCGGGTTGGTCGAGGACGGGATCACATGCGCCTCGCCGCAGATCTTGATGATGTCGGGCGCGTGGCCACCGCCCGCGCCTTCGGTGTGGAAGGCATGGATGGTGCGCCCCTTGAGGGCGGCGATGGTGTTTTCGACAAAACCGCTTTCGTTCAGCGTGTCGGTGTGGATCATCACCTGCACATCCATGTCGTCGGCCACCGACAGGCAGCAATCAATGGCGCCCGGCGTGGTGCCCCAATCCTCGTGCAGCTTCATCGCGCAGGCGCCGGCCCTGATCATCTCCACCAGAGCGGCGGGCTGGCTGGCGTTGCCCTTGCCCGACAGGCCGAAATTCATCGGCAGGCCATCCAGCGCCTGAAGCATCCGCCCCAGATGCCACGGACCCGGCGTGCAGGTGGTGGCCAAAGTGCCATGCGCAGGCCCGGTGCCGCCGCCCAGCATGGTGGTCAGGCCCGAATGCAGCGCGTCGTCCACCTGCTGCGGGCAGATGAAGTGGATATGGCTGTCAAACCCGCCGGCGGTCAGGATCTTGCCCTCGCCCGCGATCGCCTCGGTGCCGGGGCCGATGATGATATCCACGCCGGGCTGGGTGTCGGGGTTGCCCGCCTTGCCGATCTTGTGGATACGCCCGTCTTTCAGCCCCACGTCGGCCTTGTAGATCCCGGTGTAATCCAGGATCAGTGCATTGGTGATTACCGTGTCCACGGCACCGCCCGCGCGCGTGACCTGGCTTTGCCCCATCCCGTCACGGATCACCTTGCCGCCGCCGAATTTCACCTCTTCCCCGTAGGTTGTCAGGTCTTTCTCAACCTCTATGACAAGATCGGTATCGGCAAGGCGCAGCCGGTCGCCGGTGGTGGGGCCATACATGTCGGCATAGGCGGCGCGGGAGATTTTTGCGGGCATGGGAGAAACCTTTCGAACGTCAGGAGATGGGCAGGCTCAATGTGTCATGCGCGATGAAACGGGGCCAGCACAGGCGGTGCCGTCGCAGCGCCCGTGCGCGCCGACCGGCCATGTGGTGGCGCAGCTATCGAACACCCCTCCCGCATCGTCGCCCGCGCTCAGTACCGCAACCCGCGCCGCGACAGGCGGCGCGAGTTGGCATAGGTCTTGCCCCGGATCGGCCGGATCGCGGCCACCAGTATCTGGTCGGGCCGCTCGCCCTTCCAGGCAGACCGGCTGGCGGCAAAGGCGGCGTTGGTGAAGGCGGGCAGCTTTTCACCGAACATCCGTTCGGTTTCGGACGAGGTGACAGACCAGACCCCCGCCATGCCAAGAAGCCGCATGGTGACAACCATCTGCGCCTCGATCGACAGGTGCCAAAGCTCCAGTTGAACACGCCACAGATCAAGGAGAGAGGGAGAATTCACCATCACCCGGCCTATTCCTCAAAAGGCTGGCTGGGTTTGGAGGGCGCCTTGCGGCGGCGGCGCGGGGCGGGCTTGTCGGGATCAGCGGCGGCCGACGCGGTCGCGCGGCGCGGCGCGGCCTTCTTGGCCGGCTTGGGCGGTTCCGGTGCTTCGACCGCCTTGGTTGTTACCGCTTCGGCCGTCCCGGCGGCCTGCGACGTGGGCTTTCTGGGCGTGGGGGCCGGTTTCGTCTCCGGCGTTTCGGGCGCTTCGGCGGCGGGTCCGGGCGTTTCCACCGTTGCCGCGGCCGCCGGCTTCGCGGCAGGCTTGCGCCGCGCGGCAGGCTTTTTCGGCGCGGGCGTCGGCGCCTCCGGCTCCGGCGCGACCTTCGCGGCCGACGCGGGCGCAGGAGCGACATCTGCGGCGGGTGCGGGCGCCGGTGCGATCGTTGCAGCCGGTGCCGGTTCTGGCGCTGCATGGGGCGCCGCCAGTTCATCCACCGAATAGGCGGACAACAGCGGGTTCAGGCGGAACGCAAAATCGCACCACGAACTCACGGCGGCCATCTGCATCTCCACGCCCTTGGCCCAGAACTTCAAAATCTCGGTATACGGGTTGGTAAATCCTGCAGGAGCAACACAAACCATAATCAATTTCCTTTCCGGTCAGGCGTCCAGATCGCCCATGACCTTTTGGTTGAAGCCGAACACGCGCCGCGCCCCGGCCAGCGGCACAAGCGCCACGTCGCGGGTCTGGCCGGGTTCGAACCGAACGGCGGTGCCGGCGGCGATATCAAGCCGCATGCCACGCGCCGCGTCCCGGTCGAACTCCAACGCGCTGTTGGTTTCGGCGAAATGATAGTGACTGCCCACCTGAACCGGCCTGTCGCCGGTATTGGAAACGGTGAGCCTTATGGCCTCCCTGCCTTCGTTCAGGGTGATATCCCCTGATTTCGTGAAAATCTCACCGGGGATCATTTGCGCGCCCGGATCACCACGGCCACCACGCCCCCCGCGACCAGCGAGGCCCCGAGGATCAGCGTCGCCGCATCAATGCCATGCGGGTGCAGATGCATCCCGTCGTGGGCCAGCAAAGGGGTTGCGGCAAAAAGGGTGGCTGCAGTCAGAAAGAATGTCTTCATCGGCGTCTCCTCAGCGGATCGGGTGGTGAACGGTGACAAGTTTGGTGCCGTCGGGGAATGTCGCCTCGACCTGCACCTCGTGAATCATTTCGGGAATGCCCGGCATGCACTGGGCGGCAGCCACCACATGGGCGCCATCCTCCATCAGCTCCGACACGGCGCGGCCGTCGCGCGCGCCCTCGACCACGTAATCGGTGATCAGCGCAATCGCCTCGGGGTGGTTCAGCTTCACCCCCCGCGCCAGCCGTCCGCGCGCGACCATTGCCGCCAGGCTGACCAGAAGCTTGTCTTTCTCACGCGGCGTCAGGTTCATGCCGTCTCCTCATATCTGCCAGACCCGGGGCAGCGGGCCGCCCCTGAGTGTCGTGATCGCCCGCACCAGCGCCCGGCGCAACAGGGCCGCATCCGAGCCCATGAACCGCGCCACGCATTTTCCGTTCCAGGCCGATGCCGCAGCCTCCACCCCGTCGCCGGGAAAGGCCGCGCGCAACGGCCCCAGAGCATCTTCCGCCCCCGGCGCCACAAGTGCAAGCGTCGCGATCGCCCGCGCCCCGCGAAGACCCGCCGACGCGCCGCCACGGCGCAGGGTTTCGGCGGTCAGGCGCAGCGGCTCCATCAACACGGGCCGGCCATCGCGCGTCACGCTGCGGCTGTCATGCAGATAGGCCGATGTCAGGGTCTCGCCCATCGCGATCCGGCCCAGAACCACGGTTTCCAGCATCAGCAGCCGCGCGTCACCCTCCAGCGCGATCACGGTTCGGCGCGACAGGGCCGAGCCCTCGAACAGAATCGTCTCCTGCGGCAGCCAGTCCAGCGCGCCGCCCGCGCCCACCCGCATATCGATGGCCAGCTCCGCCACCCCGCCCGACGAGGCATAGGCCCGCTCGGCCGTCTGGGTGGTCGCCGTGGCGCTGGCGCCGGGGGCCAGCGTCAGCGCGAAACTCATCCGGTCGCCGCCGGTCAGCCCCCCCGCCGTGTTCAGAAAAACAACCTCGGGCCGGGGCGTGTGGATGCGCGGAAGCATCGCCTTGGCCGAACCGGACTGATGCAGATGCGTCAGACGCGCCCCACCCGGCGCCGCCGCAAGCGTGACGGCCGCCCGCCCGCGTGTGCGCTGCATGACTGTAACTGGGTCCGCGCCGTCCAACATGGCCTCTTCATATCCACTTTACGCGTCACGCCCAGCATAGCACTTCGCCGCACTGCAGCAATGCCCGATTTTCGCCCTCGCCGCCCCTTCTTTCATCGCAAACGCTGAATTCCCGGGCATCCGCACGGGGGCATTCCCGGCCGCCCCACCCGAATGCCACTGGAAAGCACGCCGCCAATTGTGTAACGCCGGGGCCATGACACAGACGCTGACACTCCGCCGCCCCGATGACTGGCACCTGCACCTGCGCGACGGCGCGATGCTGCAGGGCGTGCTGCCCGAAACCGCCCGCCATTTCGGCCGCGCCATCATCATGCCAAATCTGGTGCCACCGGTGGTAACCGGCGCACAGGCCGCCGCCTATCGCGAGCGGATTCTGACGGCCCTGCCCGAGGGCGCGGATTTCACCCCGCTGATGACGCTCTACCTGACCGAAGACACCGACCCGGCGGATGTCGCCGCCGCCCATGCCAGCGGCCTGATCACGGCGGTCAAGCTCTACCCGGCGGGGGCCACCACCAACTCCGCCTCGGGGGTTACGGATTTCGACAGGATTCGCCCCGTGCTCGAGAAAATGGCGCAGATCGGCCTGCCGCTCTGCGTGCATGGCGAGGTGACGAACCCCACGGTGGATATCTTCGACCGCGAAGCCGTGTTCATCGACCGCGTCCTCGACCCGCTCCGCCGTGCCACACCGGGGCTGAAAGTGGTGATGGAACATATCACCACCGCCGACGGGGTGGACTATGTGCAATCCGCCAACGGAAACCTGGGCGCGACGATCACCACGCACCACCTGATCATCAACCGCAATCACATCCTGGTCGGCGGGATCAAGCCGCACTACTACTGCCTGCCGGTCGCCAAACGCGAAGCCCACCGCGTCGCGCTGGTGCGGGCCGCCACCTCGGGCGACGCGCGGTTCTTCCTGGGCACGGACAGCGCCCCCCATGCCGATCCGGCCAAAGAAAGCGCCTGCGGCTGCGCCGGCGTCTTCTCGGCCAGCAACACCCTGTCCTGCCTGGCAGAGGTGTTCGACGTCCAGAACGCGCTGGACAGGCTCGAAGGCTTCACCTCGCTGCACGGCCCCGCCTTCTACGGGCTGCCGCCGAACGACGCCACGCTCACCCTGACAAAGGGCGCGCCGGTGACCTATCCCGCCAAGATCGACACCGGCGCGGGGCCCGTGACACTCTTCGACCCGGGCTTCCCGCTGCACTGGCGCGTGTCCTCCTGATGAAAACCCAGCTTCATCTTTCCCCAAATATCCCCGCCGGAGGCATGGAATCTTTCGGGCGCGCCAGAGGTTTTCTTGCCTCCGGCGGGGATATTTCCGGAAAGATGACGAACAAGACGGTGATGACATGATCCCCTCCTCCTTTCCCGAAAAAACAGAGATAGCCCGACTGACCGCCCGGATGCTGCTGGAGATACAGGCGGTGCATTTCAATGCGGATGAACCCTTCACGCTGGCCTCGGGGCTGCCTTCCCCCACGTATATCGACTGCCGCAAGCTGATCTCCTATCCGCGGATCCGGTCGGCGTTGATGGATTTCATGGCGGTAACGATAATGCGCGAGGCCGGGTTCGAGGCGTTCGACAATGTCGCCGGCGGCGAAACCGCGGGCATTCCGTTTGGCGCCATGGTGGCCGAGCGGCTGGCGCTGCCGATGACTTATGTGCGCAAGAAGCCCAAGGGCTATGGCCGCAACGCGCGGATCGAAGGGGTCATGCGGGAAGGCGAGCGGGTGCTGCTGGTCGAGGATCTGACTACCGACGGCGGCTCGAAGCTCGGCTTTGTCGATGCGATCCGCGAGACCGGGGCGAGCTGCGCCCATACGGCGGTGATCTTCCACTACGGGATCTTCCCGGAGACCGAGCAGCGGCTGGCCGATCACGGGGTCGCGTTGCATTCCCTGTGCACCTGGTGGGATGTGCTGAAAGAGGCGCGTGCGTCCGGGGCGTTCGACGGCGCGACTCTGGGCGAGGTTGAGTCGTTTCTGAACGGGCCGCGCGCCTGGCAGGATGCGCGCAAACAGGGCTGATCCCGTTTGCGAAGCGTAAATGGCAGAGGCGACCGGCGGGTTCCCGCGTGCGGTCGCCACTATATGTTGACGCGGAGGCTTTGTCGGCCTCAATATGAGCCCGGGTGAAAGCTACGCCTTTTCCCCACAGGATATCCACAGGATATCCAGATTGATTGCAGATGTTGGCTGAGCCTATACCCCCTCTTCACGGGCGACAGGGACAAGAGATGAACGAGATCGCAGCGATCCGGCAGGAAGACTCGGGCAGTGAGAGCAGCGGCACATTGCCGCATAACACAGAGGCTGAGCAGCAGCTCCTGGGCGCGATTCTGACAAACAACGATGTGTATGACAGGATCGCGTCCATTCTTCAGCCGGCGCATTTCTACGAGCCGGTGCATGCCCGGATCTACGAGATTGCCGCGGCGCGGATTCAGAAGAACGCGCTGGCCTCTCCGGTCACGCTGAAATCCTTTCTGGAAGATGACGAAGGGCTGAAGGAGCTGGGCGGGCCGGCCTATCTGGCGCGTCTTGCCGGGGCGGCGATTTCGTCTTTCGCGGCGCGTGACTATGCGCAGATGATCTATGATTTCGCCATCCGGCGCGAGTTGATCCGGCTGGGTCAGGATATTTCGGGCAAGGCCGCGAAAGTGGCCGTGGACAGCGAGCCCAAGACCCAGATCGTCGAGGCCGAGCAGGCGCTCTACAAGCTGGGCGAGCAGGGGCAGGCGGAAACCGGGTTTCAGTCGTTTCTGAAGGCCGTCACCGATGCGGTGAACGTGGCCAATGCCGCCTTTCAGCGCGAGGGCGGCCTGGCCGGGGTGTCCACCGGGCTGGTCGACATGGACCGCAAGCTGGGCGGGCTGCATCGGTCCGACCTTCTGATCCTGGCCGGGCGCCCGTCGATGGGCAAGACCTCGCTGGCGACCAATATCGCGTTCAACATCGCCAAGGCCTACAAGAAGGGCACGCTGACCGATGGCACCGAGGGCGCGGTCGAAGGCGGGGTCGTGGGGTTTTATTCGCTGGAGATGAGCGCCGAGCAGCTGGCCGCGCGTATTCTTTCCGAAGCCTCCGAAGTGCCCAGCGAGCAGATTCGCCGCGGCGACATGACGGAGGCCGAGTTCCGCCGTTTCGTGGATGCCGCCAAGCAGCTGGAGGCCTGCCCGCTGTACATTGACGACACCCCCGCCCTGCCGATCAGCCAGCTGGCCGCCCGTGCGCGGCGGCTGAAGCGGACCCACGGGCTGGATGTGCTGATCGTCGACTATCTGCAGCTTGTGCGCCCGGCCACCGCCAAGGACAGCCGGGTGAACGAGGTGTCGGAAATCACCCAGGGCCTGAAGGCCATCGCCAAGGAGCTGGATATCCCGGTGATCGCCCTGTCGCAGCTTTCGCGTCAGGTCGAAAGCCGCGAGGACAAGCGGCCGCAGCTCTCGGATCTTCGCGAATCCGGCTCGATCGAGCAGGACGCCGATGTGGTGATGTTCGTCTATCGCGGTGAATATTACAAAGAGCGCGAAAAACCGGGTGATGACAATCTGGAAGGCATGGCCAAGTGGCAGGAGGAGATGGAGGCGCTGCATGGCAAGGCGGAGGTCATCATCGGCAAGCAGCGGCAT